>JBPCMI010000125.1:0-20289 GCA_051002415.1 Pyrinomonadaceae bacterium | reverse complement strand
CCTTCTTCCGGCCCAAACGTTTCCGGCTCGCAGCCAACTAGAAGAATTTTCTCAAAGCGGCCGCCCATCGACTTAACCATACTCAGCACCTTCATCGGGTTCATATCGTGGGTCTCAACCTGCGCCGTTTGTTCCGCGACATTTGCGACGTCATCGATGTCCGGTTCGATCGTATAGATGGTTCCCGGCTCCTGTCCCCGCTGAGTGGCGTCCACAAAGATTGTTACATCGTGACCGTCAAGCAATGCATACGCGAGATCAAACCCGCGAATCCCGAAGTCGACCACACGGACATGCTCGGGCCAGGAGCGCATCTGCAATCGTTTGATTACTTCGCAGCCAAACGCGTCGTCGCCTAGAAATATGTTGCCGATGCCCGCGACGAGGATGCTTGGCTTATTAGAAACGTCTGGCATATCAGAACCAAGGGCATTGTCCATTTGTCATTTATCATTTTTCATTTGGCGAACTTTGCGGTCCTTGGCGCCTTGGCGGTTTCAGCTTCCAGTGGCAACTGAGAAATGAAAAATGACATATGTGAAATTTTATTTTCCGACCTAAATACTACTCATCTCCTATTGGTGAAACCTCATCCGGCGAGAAGAAAAACCTGTGTCCCGGCTGACGCAGCATTCCCAAATCCCGACCCGGATCGTCTTCAACTACTACTGCCAGATGCGCCTTACCTTCGTAGTCCTGTTCGATTGCTTCGATCACGGCGACTTTCCCGGACAGCACCAAATCAAAGATGTCGCCGCCAGAACGTGGCTTCAATCGCACACGATCTCCCTGCTTGACAGTCAGGCCCGCGACCACGACTTGATCGAGGGGTGTCTTCTCTTCCAGTAGTTGCCATTCCCAGTCGTTCATACGTCGTAAATCGTAAATCGTGAATCGTAAATCGTAAATCGTGAATCGTGAATCGTGAATCGTGAGTCGGAAATCGTGAATCCGCATTCGACAATCGGCAATCCCGATCACGCCTTCCGTCCCACTCCCTTCATTGCTCCATGCATCTTCATTAACTGTTCGGCGGGTAATGCCTCGGTCCGCTCGAGAATCTGGCGGGCGCGATCGTCTGCGCCACGAATCTCACGCTTCTCCTCCTCCGTTAGCGTCATGATGCGCAACGTTAGAATTTCGTCGATCTCAGTGCCGTCGAAAAGATTGCCGGCACTCTCCGGCGCGATTTGCGGATAGTCGTAAAGGATGATTGGCGACGATAGCATGCAGTCACGCACTCCTTCGTCGCCCACAAGAACCGGATAGGTACCGATATTGCGGCAACCTGCCGCGGCCCCGCGCAGCGCTTCAGGTGGATCGAGCAATGAATAGAACTCGCCGGAGCGCACGTTCAAAATCGTATGAGTTGATACAGGGGATCGCAGCAACGCTTCATTACGATTCCGTTCGGTCGCATTCTCAAACGGCGTTTTGTTCGAAACTCGCACCGTAAGTTTGATAGGTTGATCGCCCGTTGGGGCAGCATGATCCAAACGGACAATGCTAACTTCAATTACACCGGCGATCGTTTCCTGGCGACGGATCGAAACACCAACTGTTTTCCCGCTCGCCTCGTCGTCTAATCTTTCAACCGTCTCACTCTCTGAAAAGGAAAAGTTATGTCGGTAGGGCCTTGCAAAGAGGTCATCAGGCTTGAGGTCAGCGAGAAGCACTTCCCGCTCCACAGCTTCGTCCCACGATAGCCAGGCCTTTCCATTGACCTCGAGAGCCGGAACGACCTGAAAATGTAATGCAGGAACCTCTTCGACAAACTGGCGATGTCCGCAATCGCTAAGCGCTCGCTCGCACTCCGCCACTGTTTTCGCCACGCTCCGAGTTACCAGGTGGAGAAACCGAACTTTGATATCAAGCGAAGTTTCCGCGCTACCCTTAAACAAACATTCAGTTTGCATTGAATACGCTTCAGTGCCGTTTTGGGCCACGCTATACGACGCCGGACAGAGCGCGCCAAAATTCCAACGCTGCTGATTCTTCACCGCCGAAGGCCGGTACGGGTAGAGGATGTAGCCCTCGTAGAGCACCGCATCAGCAACTTTTTCCACTAGCCCAAAATTCATAAGCCCACACCAAATTTCGGCACTTGAACTCTCTTAATTACCTGCCAAGGTAGATCCTCATCTAAGCGAAGTGCATCAGGACCTGAAAGCGAGCAACGGTCAAGGCACAAAAAACAAAGCTCCTCACTTCAAGACGGAACGTTTCCTTCGACGGCAATCTCCTCTTCCGAACTTCGCTGCGCGTTTGGCTCAGAAGCCGGCATCAGGCTTTCGAGGGTTTGTTCCCAGGTTGGGATGCCGTGATCCATTTTGTATTGCGATAGTCTCTCGAAGACGTCCCGACGCAAACACAGCCAGGCGCTATTGGGATAGTAAAGATCCATCATCTCGCGCCACACGCTCACCGGAAGTCGATACTTTGTCTCCCGGTCCCAGGGTATCTGTTCTACTTGCAGCCCTAACTCCGCTGGCTGATAAAAAACTGTTCCACTAAACATGAGCTCGAGTGGCACTTCGCCTGATTCAAGCGCGGCAAAATACTTGGTGGCCGCCACGTTGAAGTCGAAAGTGCAAGGAACTGGAAGCTCAACCACGGTGCTTCCCAAAAATGGAGGCACCATCACTGTCGCATGCGTCCATAACATCGAACGCAGCGTGCGACTCCAACGCTCCGGTACGCCAAAAAGATCAAGCAGTCGTTTCTGCTCCTCGATGGCGTACTTGCGCTGCGTAGCCTGGATTTGAATCTGGCATCGTAAAGCAATCGACTGGATCGACTCCTCGGCGTTGGCGTTCGTGATGCGAAGCTTAAATGCCAATTGCGGAGACGCGGCAAAAGCCACTGCCTCCGCTGCTTCCACTTGAAAATCTAAATTCGGCAAGCAAGCTCCCTTCTCTCACTCCAAACGAAACTCCAGCGTCTTTTCCTCATTTTCGCTCTTAGCACTCGCGAAAGATGCTGCCTCTGGGCCACTGGTAACCGATTTAGCTTTCAGTTCACCAAAGAAATTTGCAATCGACTCCCAAACTTCTGTCCCGCCAGACAAGCCATGCCAGCGCGAACGGATCAGACCCACCAGCTTGTAACAACCGGCAATCGGCAGCAGATAATAATCCTCAGCACCACGCACTCGATTCACCAGCAGCGCTTCCGTGTCAGGCTCCAGCTCTCGCAACACAGGGTTGTTCTGAACGATCTCGTCCCAGGCTTCAAAGTCGAGCAGCGACTCGGTAGCGCCCGCCGGACTGGGATACAGGGCTACAACTTTCCCTGCCGCGCTACTATTGAAAAAGAACGCCATCCCGATGGGAATCAGCAGGCTTTCCCACAGGGCTTCGGTCAGTTGAAAATTCGACAGGTAAACAATACGGCGCGGCCCGCGCCGATACTTCTTATTCGCCTTGCCGCTGAACAAAATTGCGCACGCCTGACAGGCGCACACCATCTGTCGATTAGCGGGTTCTATCAGGTGCTCGTGATCAGGTGCGAGCTCCGCGCTACACATTTCGCAGCGCTCGACCGGGGCTCGCGGACGAACGAACCGCTTTAAGACAGCGAACGGAGTCGAGGCATCGCCTAATACCGATTGCCGATTGCCGACTTCGGATTCAATTCCCGGATCGTTTGACATATCCCTCTCCGAGCAAAAAAGGGGCGACTGCATAGACCGCGCACAACTGGCAATCAGCAATCGCCGATAGCGAATTGGCAACTCGCTATGCCGGTGGAATTTCCGGAGTCTCGGTAGTTGATTCAACCTGCTCAGGATTGATAGATGTCGAATCTCTCGCGGTCGAAGTCCCCGTGGGTCGTCCGGCCCCGGTCGTTCCCGCATCGTCGCGGCCAGCTTCTTTTCCGTCTCGATCCTTGACGTCTTCGCCTTTCGCGGTTCCCGTGGTGTGGGTTGGTCCGGAAGTTCCTTTGTCTGCCATTTTATTCCTCCTTGTTGAGACACTGGGTATGACCGGCGTCTGAGTTGCAGCTCAATTCGGGGGCAAAGCGACTCGCACTTTTCCATGTTCCAGCAACAAAGGGAAAGGCTCGAGATGCAGATTCGGTTGATCCAATCCCCGTCCGGCGCGAATCAGATCGTATTCTTGTTTGCAGTTGGGACAGATCAGGTTAGTTAGCTGTAAATGTGCACCCTTAAGTGGCTGCTCACATCCTGGACAATTGTTGCCGTAGGCATAGAATGATTCGCCCAAGCGGCAGAAAAGGATAGAGCGCCCGCCGATTTCTCTCAGCTCGAGCGCTTGTTGGCCGAGCGTTTCCAGGGCGGAGACTTCTTCCCAACCTTTCGCTCCCTTGCCGTTGCTTTGAGGCGCGTGATCACTGTCTCCATTGTGGCCGTTTCGCCCACTACCAATTTGCACGAGGCCGCCCACCGATTCCTTTTGTACGACATTCTCAGCTTCGATGGCGACGACATCTGGCGCAGCCGCGTAGATCGCCTCTTCAATCGCGAGTTTCAGCGTCATCGCCGATGAAGGACAGCTCTTACAGCTTCCCTGCAAACGCAGCCGCACCACGCCGTTGTCGGTGCTCAACAGCTCGACGTCACCGCCATGCGAATCAAGATAAGGTCGAACTTTGGCCAAACCCTGCACCACTCGCTGTTCGAGAGTTAACGGATGGAGTCCATAAAGCAATAGCAGACTGCCGACGAGTTCATCGGCGGCAAACTCATCGAAAGTAGCAAAGCCGCCGGTATTGGAGTCCGCGACGATTTCCATCATCCGTTCCAATCCGGCTCCATGAAACTCCATTAAGGATTGCATCAGTTCGAGGGCGCTGGATTTCGCAGTCTCATCGGGCAGACTCTCAATCTTGCGAACCAGTTCCTCGACGCGCTGCATTCGTTGCTGGAGACTTTTCTGCTCAGCCATGATTCGTCAACGCCTGCACCTTTCGGTGAAACAAACGGGGCAAGTGCCAAACCTGCCCCGTTTCGAAATCACTTGACCATGCCAAACATGGGCGAATGCTGCGTCTCAAGTACCTTGCCGTTGCCCAGATACATGTGAACTCCGCAAGGCAGACAGGGATCAAAACTTCTGACGGCGCGCATGATGTCGATGCCCTTGAAGTTGTCGGGCCCGTTTTCCTCAAAGATTGGCGTATTTTGCACCGCATCCTCATACGGACCCGGCGTGCCGTAAATGTCTCGCGGGTTGGCATTCCACGGTGTGGGCGGATAGGGATGGTAATTAGCGATCTTCCCGTCGCGAATCACGACGTGATGCGATAGCACGCCGCGCACCGCTTCATGAAACCCGCAACCAATAGCTTCATCCGGAACTTTAAATTCCGACCAGGTCTTCGTGTGTCCGGCATGAAGTTCAGCCAACGCCTGCTCTGCAAAGTAGAGCGCCGCCGCGGCCGCATAAGCCTGAAAATAGGTACGTGCCCGATCGCGTTCAAGTGCATTGCTCCACTTCGGAATCTTCCACTCAAACTCAACTTCCGGCTTCATCGCCGTCTTCGGGAGGTAGATCTTTACACTGTGGCCGGTTGCTTTGATGTAACCGATGTCTACCTTGCCGGCGAGGGCTGTTGCCCAAAAGCGCGCGATGGGGCCACCACCGGTGTCGAGCGCTAGATATTTCTTGTCGCTCTTTTCTCCTTCGTGGTACCAGCGCGGCGACATAACCCAAGTGTAATTGTTATCGAAGTCGCGTTTCTGCGGGCGCGGAATCGTCGTCTGGTTCCAGGGATGTCGGCGGTCGACGGGATTGCCGAGCGGATCTGACTTAACAAACGTTTCCGCGGTTTCCCAGTCGTCGTAGTACGAGCTGCCAAGCAGAATGCGAATACCGAGGTTGATGTCGACAAGATCGGTCGTCACCAGTTTGCCGTCAACCACCACACCGGGCGTAACGAACATCGAGTTGCCCCACTCGTTCATGTTCTTGTAGGTGTAATCGCAGACGTTCGGATCGTTGAAAGAGCCCCAGCACCCCAAAAGGATGCGACGCTGACCAACTTTTTCATAACCGGGTAATGCGTCGTAAATGAAGTCGAAGAGATCATCGTGCAGCGGCACTACCTTCTTCATGAATTCGCAGTAACGCATCAACCGCACGAGATAGTCAGTGAAGAGCTGGATCGTCGGCACTGTACCCACGCCACCCGGATAAAGTGTCGAGGGGTGAACGTGCCGGCCCTCCATCAAACAGAACATTTCTCGCGTGTAGCGACTGACGTGCAGCGTCTCCCGGTAGAATTCACCGCTGAAAGGATTTAAAGCGGTCATGATGTCCGCGATCGTGCGGAAGCCATGATCGGCCGCGTGTGGAGCTTCGGTGGTTTTAGCTTTCTCCCAAACACTGGGATTGGTCTCCTTCACCATCTGCTCGCAAAAGTCGACGCCAACCAGATTGTCCTGAAAGATGTTGTGGTCAAACATGTACTCGGCGGCCTCACCAAGGTTGACGATCCACTCGGCCATTGCCGGCGGCCTGACTCCAAACGCCATGTTTTGTGCGTAGGTGGCGCAGGTCGCGTGATTGTCGCCGCAGATGCCGCAGATGCGACTGGTTATGAAGTGGGCGTCGCGCGGATCTTTGCCCTTCATGAAAATGCTGTAGCCTCGAAAAATCGAAGACGTGGAGTAACACTCCGCAACCTCGCGATTAGCGAAGTCGATTTTTGTGTAAATACCCAAACTCCCGACGATGCGAGTAATGGGATCCCAATTCATATCAACTAGCGTGCGGGGTTTTACCGGCGCCTGGGGCACGGTTGTGGTGGTGCTACTCATGAGGAAAGCTCCTTTCGCTGCGGCGGCGGTTGATAGCCAGTAGTCAGCTCGTGGCGATTGTGGCGCCACTTCGGTTCCTTGTTTACTGTGGTGTTTGTCATCTCGCGCAACTTACGAATCGCGGCGCCGTAGATCCCGATTGCAGCTGATGAAATTTTCGCGCCCGGTGGTTCGTCCATGAACGGCATAAACTTGTCCGGGAATCCCGGCATTGTGCAGCCAATGCAGATACCACCAACGTTTGGACAACCGCCGATGCCGGCCATCCAGCCACGCTTGGGAACGTTGCAGTTTACGACCGGACCCCAGCAGCCGAGCTTCACGATGCACTTCGGCGAGCCATACTCAGTCGCAAAATCTCCCTGCTCGTAGTAACTGCCGCGGTCGCATCCTTCGTGGACCGTCTTGCCAAAAAGCCAGGTCGGTCGGCCGGCTTCGTCGAGCGGAATCATTGGCGCCAGGCCGGCTGCGACATAAAGCAGATAGAGAACCGTCTCCATAAAGTTGTCAGGCTGCACAGGGCAGCCCGGAACATTAACGATTGGAATACCAGCCGACGATTTCCAGTCCCAACCCAGATAATCAGCCAATCCCATGCAGCCCGTCGGATTGCCTTCCATCGCATGAATGCCACCGTAGGTTGCGCAGGTTCCAATTGCGACAACGGCTAAAGCTTTGGGAGCGAGACGATCAATCCACTCGTTAGTCTTGATCGGCTGGCCGGTCATCGCGTCGAATCCCATCGCAGCCCAGTAGCCTTCACCACTGAGGTTCTCGTTGGGAATGGAACCTTCGACGACTAAGACGAACGGATCAATCAGACCTTGTTCGGCTTGATAGAAGTACTTCATGAAATCGTCGCCGACCTCATAAGCCAGTACGGGATTATGCAAGTGAACTTTAGGAAGACCCGGAATTGCGCCCATTATGACGTCTTCAACGCTAGGCTGCGTTGCGGCAGTTATTGAAACTGAATCGCCGTCACAACCCAGGCCCGCAGTAATCCAAACAATATGAATGTCTTTGACCGCCGGTGGCCGCTGAGTGACACGACCATACGGGGCAGTTTCTGCCGCCATAGATTTCTCCTTTCTTCGTCGCGGTTGATAGCGGTGGGCCTGAAGGCAACAGTAACGACTCGTGTACGCGCGTTGCACTCAAGTCGCTGCGGGTAGCCGATTGTCTATCCAGGTCCTGTCTGCGAAACCTGATACTTGCCTAACAGCACTAGCCTAGTCACAGAAGGAAAGTGCGGAGAATTGATTAAATCGATAGAACGTCACGACTTGATACTTGGCGTCCGCACCTGGATTCCAGTCGGCCAGGGTAGTAGTTCGCCGGGCGAACACTCTCTAGGGAGGAGCAGATTATGTGCGGTTGAGCACACCGGGTCTATTCGTAGAACTACGTATTTAATTTAACGAAGGTACGTATTTTGTTTGCCGATTCTGTGACGGCGAAGATTTAGCGAAAGGACAGTTAGTCTATGGAGACAATTCCGCGACGCAGGGCAAAGCGAATGAGGTCAGCTTGAGTGTGAAGATCAAGTTTGTGCATTAAATTTGAACGGTGAGTCTCAGCCGTGCGGACGCTAATTCCTAAGCGGCCCGCTATTTCCGCGCTTGTGCAGCCCTCCGCAGCCAGATGCAGCACTTCTTTCTCCCGGGCCGTAAGCGTTTCATACCGATCGAGCGTCGTCGCGCGCGCCCGTTGCCGGTAGACCTCGATGGCGCGATCAGAAAGCGGCGGACTTAAGTAACGTCGGCCGGCAGCTGCTTCACGAACCGCATGCACAAGATCATCTGAGCTCGAATCCTTTAACACGTATGCAGAGGCGCCGCTGCCGAGCGCTTCGAGCACGTAAGCCTCGTTGGAATACATTGAGAGAATCACAACCTGGGTATTAGGCGAGCATTTCTTGATTTGCGGTGTAACGTCGAGTCCGTTCAGTCCTGGCATCATCAAATCCAGTACGAGGATTCTCGGACTCAACATCTCTACCCGTTTAATTGCCTGCAATCCATCCCCGGCCTCACCGATAACGCGTAAGTCCGGTTCCGCATCCAGGAGGGCTTTCAGTCCCTGACGCACGACTTGATGATCGTCAGCAAGGACGATGGTGGTTTTAGTTACTTCAGGCATCAATTAATGATCCCGTTGGGGGCCGGTGACGCAGGACGATCGAGAGCCGTGACCTCAACTACCAGCCGCGTTCCTTTGCCAACTTGCGATTCCATTGTTAAGCGTCCATCTAAAAGCACGACACGCTCGCGCATCCCCGCCAACCCACTTGTCTCCGATCCCTTCAGCGCACTCTCGATGTCAAAGCCGCAACCGTGATCCTCAACTTCAATCGCAAGCGTCTGCCGATGGGTTGAAAGCCTAACCGTCGCTTCAGTCGCACCTGAATGACGGGCCACGTTGGTTAAGGCTTCTTGCACCACGCGATATGCTGCGGTCTCCACTTCTGGTGCAAACCTTCTTTTCTCTAAGCCGCTGTGTTTGAAGTTAACTCTTACCTGAGTTTGCGCCGAGTAGTTTTCGATATGCCAGAGCAGAGTAGGAAGCAGTCCCAGATCGTCGAGCATGGCCGGCCTCAGATCCAGCGAGAGCTTTCGTACTCGCGCCATCAAATCATTAACTAAGGCTCGCGCCTGCTCGAGACTGGCTCCAACTTCATGAGCGGGCCGGCGTGAACCGATTTCCAAACTCAGTTTTAATCCAGTTAACACCTGACCAATTTCATCATGCAGTTCTAACGCAATCTTGCGACGTTCCGCTTCCTGTACTTCCATCAAACGCCGGGAAAGAATTTTAAGCCGCTCCGCATACTCACGACCCGAAGCTTCGGCGCGCTTTAGATCGGAGATATCGAACGCGACCCCGTGAATGAACCAGGGGTGACCATCGTCGTCGCGCACCATTTTCGCTTCACAGTGAAACCAAACGACGCGACCATCGTGAGCTAGCACTCGATACAACGACTTTAACGGCTCGCCGGTGAGAAACAACTGTGCTGCCTCGGTGCTCCAGCGACTTTTGTCAGCGGGGTGGATTTGCTGGTACCAGCGCACCGGATCGTTAAGCCACTCCTCCTGTGAGAATCCCAGAATCTCTTCAATTTGCGGGCTGACGTAAGCTTCGCCAATGCCCTTGTCCAAAAAAGCCATAAAAACGACGGCCGGAATCTGTTCGACAAGTGTGCGATAACGGGCATCGACTTCCGGCAGCGCCACGGCGTCTCCGTGTATTTGCGCGTCAACGTTGCTGGCGCGCTGTTGCGACTTAAAAGGAAATGAAGCGGCGAGATCAAGAAGAACACTTTCCGCGGCGGCCCACTTTGCAGACAGATCTTCTTCGAGAAGTTGCACCTCGCCGGAAGGAACTTCGACGCCAGTTAGGTCAAAGACATGGGTAACCATTGCTCAACACCTGCTAGCCACGACGGCGCCACGCTGGTTCTTTGTTAAGTGACGCCTGGGTAAATTTTCTTAAAGCGTGGATGGCCTTGCCGTAGGTCATCACTGCATTGGAAGACAAAAGCGATCCGGGGGGCTGATTCATGAACGGCATGAATTTATCGGGAAAGCCCGGCATAGTGCAACCAATACAGATTCCGCCAACATTAGGGCAGCCACCAATGCCGTTGATCCATCCGCGCTTGCCAACGTTGCATTGAACCACCGGACCCCAACAACCGAGTTTCACGATACAAGTTCGCGACCCTAACTCTTCAGCGAACTCAGCTTGCTCGTAATAGCCGCCGCGATCACAGCCTTCATGCACAGTTTGCGAGAAGAGCCAGGTGGGCCGCAATGCGGCGTCGAGGGGAATCATCGGGGAACGACCTGAGAATTGATAAAGCAGATACAAAAGTGTCTCCATAAAGTTGTCCGGCAGAACCGGACAACCGGGAACACAAACAATCGGAATTCCTGTTTTCGATTTCCAACTCCAACCTAAATAGTCGGCGAGTCCCATGCAGCCGGTCGGGTTTCCCGCCATTGCGTGAATGCCGCCGTAAGTGGCACACGTGCCGGCCGCAATTACCGCCCAGGCTTTTGGGGCAAGTCGATCAATCCATTCGCACGTGGTAATCGGTTGCCCTGTTTCTTTGTTTGTACCGAATCCGGCCCAATAGCCTTCTGCCTTGTTAGTCTCGTCGGGTATTGAGCCTTCGATCACGAGGATGAACGGTTCCATCTTTCCAGCCGCGGCCTGATGAAAGAGCTTCATGAACTCGTCGCCGTTTTCATAAGAGAGAAAAGGATTATGAAGTTTAACTTTCGGAATACCGGGGATGGCTCCTAACACGAGTTCTTCGAGGCTGGGCTGAGTAGCTGCAGTGATCGCAATCGTGTCGCCGTCACAACCCAGACCGGCGGTGATCCAAAGCACATCGATTGCTTCAGGGACTGAAGACTTTTCGCTGGTTTCAGGTCGGTAAGTCATCTTTTCGTTTGTGCTGGCTCCGGTTAGTCGCGGGAGCCATTCGGGTGGCGGCACCATAGCTCCTGCGCGTCGTTCGTAGGTTGAGACGCCGGCAAACTGATGACGCTGAATTTTTAGCACAGTAGTCTGAGCCTTTGGCGGCCGTCAAGGGATAGGGCTTCTGGTGGAGTACGCTGTAGGGGCGTCACCTCTGTAGGCGCCCCAAAATTGCTGGAGGGCGACGTCCGTCTGTGGCACCCGTTAAGAGGCTGGCCACGGTGGGCCAACCTTACTTAAAAAAGGCGACCAATGAGGTCGCCCTTTCGTTTTCCCAACTGGCCTTCGCTTCACTGTCGGATCATCCGGCGCAACTGCTCCGCCGCTTGCGGGTCGAGCGGTTTCAGGGCGTCGTACTCAGCCGTAGCCCCTTGCTTGTCGTTGATCGCAAGATAAGCGAGCGCCAGATTGAATCGCGCCGGCGCCAGAGTCGGACGCAGTTTGATCACTTCCCTGTAAGCCAGAATTGCTTCTGAATAACGCTTTCCACTGTAAAGCGTCAGCCCCAAATTGAAGAAAGCTGCAGCACTGTTCGGCTCGATGATTGTCGCCTGACGTAACGCCTTGGCAGCTTCTTCAAAATTATTCATGCCGTTGTAGGCATTTCCTAAATTCTTGTACGCATGCGACAAAACCTCTTGACGCGTTTGGAAGCCTTGCTTGTAAGCTTCACCGGTCTCACCCAGCAGGCGAATCGCTTCCAGGCAAGCGGCGACCGCGTCGTCGTAGCGTTTGGTATGGTTGTAGAGGTAACCGAGGTTGTTGTGGATCTCAGGATTGTCGGGCTCAATTTTCAGTGCTTGATTATATTTCTCAATCGCTTCCGGCAATCGATTCAACCGAACCAGCGCATAGCCTAACGGCATCAACGCGTCGGTATAGTCACCCTTCAATTCGATCGCGTGTTGATATTGCGCAACCGCATCCCTGTAGCGGGTTTGATCGAGATAAACGTTACCTAATCCCGCATAAGAACGCGCGTCAGTCGGGTCGAGAAGTGCAGCCTCACGGTACTGCTGTTCTGCTTCTTCATAACGGGGAGTCGGAGCCCGTCGGGCTGCGTTGGCGCGGGCGATAATCCGGTTCTGCTCCTTGGCTACCTTTGGAGTAATCCGATGTCCTTTTAATCGCCCACCGCCCACGGGAGGGTCCTCCGGGGTGCGGAAGATCAACAAAGCGCCGCCGATGAGGTCGCGATTGACTTGACCACCGCCCTCCTGCGCCCGCGCGCTGGGACCAAGACCGATGATTAAGGAGGCGGCAATTGCAGCGAGATACAAGCGATTAAGGAAAGACATCGTCCAACTCCTTGTTAGCAGCAACGGGGAAACAACCGGCGCCCATTATACCCGATTGCCGAGTGGCGATTGGGAGATTGGAAATGGGAATTGAGCGATTGGGTGGTTGGCGATCGGGTGATTGGGCGATTGGGTGATTGGGAGATTTGCGATCGCGCCCAGCGCCAGGCCACAACGGAAAGGTGTTGAACGGATTTCTCGGACCATGCAATCTCTGAGAGATTCCACACCAGCCCGAATGTTGATTATTCAACATTAATTTGCGGCAGCTCAATTTAGGCGATCCAGTTGCAGGCCAATAGGGTCAGCTCCGGCGCCTTTGATGCTGTCGATGATTTTCGCCACTTCTCCGTACGGAATTGAGCGCGGGGCTTTGATGAAGACGGTCTTCTGAATGCGGAGCTTCTCCGGCACGTCCGTTCTCGTAAGCATCACTTCGCGGTAGACGCGATTGCGCGTGCGTTGCTGAAAGAGATCTGCGAGCGTCTGCACGAGTTTGAGTGGCTCATCAACAGTGCCCATATCTGTCAAACCATTCAATTTAAGAGTGCGGTCAGCTTCGATCGTGACTACAAGGGTATGTTCGCCAGCATCGAGCTTTCGATCATCCGGCGGTGCCGGGAGTTTCGCCATAAAGCGTGCCGGTCTTAGCGGGACCGCAACCATGAAGATGATTAGCAGGACGAGCAGGACATCAATCAGTGGTGTGACATTAATGTTCGGCTTGGTTTCAATTTGTGTTGCCAGAGACATGGGCGGCACTCCTTCACCGGTTGTGCACTCTTAGACACTGAAGCTGCCGCGAAGTTCCATGGTTGTATATCAACGCGAAGACGCTCAGTCGCAGAGAGGCAAAGACACAGAACCGCTGCGACAAAAAACAGGGAATATGATGTCCCTTACTAATTCCTTATTTGACTATCCGGCGAACCCTTTTGATTTCTGCGCGTCTCAGCGACTCCGCGTCTTTGCGTTTGTGAATTCACGATGAGCGCCCATGCTTGCGAGCCCGGTGAGGTCAGTACCACCAGGCGGTAGCCGGTGGGCCAATCGATTGGCGATTTGCAATTGCCGATTGCCAATCAGCCCGTAACGAAAGAACCCAATCGGAAATCAGCAATCGACAATTCGCAATGTTTAGCGACTCCATCTAATCGGTAATCCGCGATCGTCTATGGATCAGAGCCCATGCCACGAGTCCGCAGAGAGCAAACCCGAACGCAGTAATCAACCCGTGCGTCATCGCCATTTGCGGGATATCGATGATTAGTGTTTGAAAGACGATGCTGTAGGCATAAGCGCAGGCCAGGACCATTGCCGGCAAGGTTGAGGCAGATGAAATCAGGAGCAGGATTCGTGAGGGCACCGATGGAATTGAAGGCAGAATCCAGCCGACGACCAGCACGGACAAGATCACCAGCGAAACCGAGATCATCACCGTTCCTACCAATGCTATAACGGGAGAAAACGTGATGCCCGCCGCGACTAGAGGCGTTCCCGCGATGATTCCCAGAGACACAAGTCTGAAAGCTCGGTTGCAGTTCCCCTCCTCGATCAGGTTTCGTCCAGCGAGTCCCGCTAAGATTGGTGCAGCATAAGCGGCAAAATGAAAATGAACCGCTGTGAGCAAAATGATAGTGTCACCGTAGCCCAAAATCTGAATGCCAAGGCGAGAGATAATCAACCATGAACCCGCCACTGATACGTAAATCAGACCGGCACTGATAGAAATCTCCGCTGGAGATCTTAATTCGAGCTCACTTAGTCGCGACAGTCCAAGTAGCGCTATCACGGCTGTGACAACGAACCACAGGGACGCAAGTGCGGCAGCCGGCACTCCGGGTGGGAGTAGGAATGAAGCAAGCGCGGCAATTGCGCCGAAAGGTTGTGCAAGCAAAGCTAAGCGATAGAGTTTTGCGTTTCGTTCTTCTGAGTTGGCGCCCGGGACGAGCGAAAGACCGAGGGGAACAATTACAAGTATCCCCAGCAAAACGATTCTTTGGATCAACCCAGTCTCGTGCGAATCACCAATTTGCAACGAGAATAGTGAGATCCAAACAAGGCCGCCCACTACGGCACTGCTTCTGCCCCAGTAGGGCTTTATGATTAGAGAATACTCCACGGAATTACGAAGGGTTATCAGGATCCAAAAGCAGCGGGAAGAATTGCCCTTCCACCCTATTACCCGTCGCTATGGCGGGCACTCCGGCTAACAGCGGCTTCTCAGATGCAGACAACACACCGTCTCGAAACACATTGATCACTGTCGCCCGGCGCGATTGCGAAGTTGAATTTGCAAACGAGCCGTGAACCATCAACGGGTGATGAAAGGAAGCCTCACCTTGCTTCAGCTCAATCGCGACGGGCTGGAAATTTTCCTTTTGCTCGGGAGTCAGAACTGACTCGATTGCCTTCATATCATTCGCCAGCCCCGTGACCGGCAAGAGATCCCAGCAATGGCTTCCCGGCACGAAGTGGAGACAGCCATTTTCGCGAGTCGAGTCGTCCAGTCCAATCCAAGAGGAGAGATGTTGCATCGGCTCAGTTCGCGTCCAATAAGAATAGTCCTGGTGCCACGCGACAATCCCGCCATGATATGCCGGCTTGGAGAAAATCTGATCGTGCCAAAAACGAACTGCCCCTTCTAATAACTGTGCTGCAGGAACAAGAAAGGCCGGATGCCAAAGCAAATCATGAAAGCCAGGGGCTACTCGCCAGGCGCCGAGTGCATGGAACAGGACGGTTGCAGGATCGCTTGATTCGTTAGTGTTGTATTCATAGAAGAGCTCGCGTCCCGAATGATTGGGATTGGCGAGCACGGCTAGCTCGTCGCGAAGTGTATCCACCTGCGCATTGTCCAGGAGTTTCACGCCCGCCAGATATCCGTGCTTGTGAAAAAACTCGATCTGCTCGTTAGATAACCGATATCGTCTTTGTTGCGCATGGTCCCCAGCGCGGGGAAACAGGTCGGTGATTGGTTGGTGAAAACGGGAGAGGTCGTCGGCCATTTGGTTGACCCAGAACACCACGATGCGGTTCGTTACTCCCGAAGGGATTTAAGTTAATAGCCGGGGGCGAGCGTTTCGCGACGCCCACGCAAGGTGATTCTTTAGAACCACGTCCCTAAAAGGGTCGCAGAGCTGTCTGACCCTTTCAGGGTCAACGCGCCTATTATATGCACCCGTGGGCGTTGCCCACGGCTATTAACTTTCACGCCTTCAGCGTGATTGGCGTTGCCTATCTCACTTCTTTCAGGACGTCGATCACGACCCGAGCGACAGTAGGAATAATCTCGCGTTCGTTAGCGTGATCTGTCGTGAATATCGCGAGCACAAATTTGGCGCCGTTTGGCAATTCAATGTAAGCCACATCGTGCCGCGTAGTACTCGTCCAGCCGGCTTTTGACCACAAGCGAGCGCCGTCGATTTCTTTCAGAGCAATACCCGTGAAGCCGTGCCCCTGATCATCTCCGTCCTTGCTTGAACCAGCATAGTCGCGCTTCAGCAGCTCCATCATTTGATTGCTGCGCTCCGGCGTCACCGCTTTGCGCGTGGCAATCTCCATCATCAGTCGCGCGGTGGCGTCAGTGGTCAACTTATTGCGGTTCTCGCCATTTGGTCCGCGCGAAACCTGCTCGCGACCATAAGCATCCTCACAAAATGTTTTCTGATTGACGTTGATGTTTGTATAACCAAGCGACGTGAAGTAGCGATTAACTACATTGCGAGCGTGTTGCCATTTGACCATCTCTCTAGGTGGCAGCTCATAGCCGCCCGTCGTGTGAGTGATCACATCGAGAACGTACTGCGTCGCCTCGTTGGAAGAGTCGACAATCATGTCCTTCAGCGCGCGGCTGAGTTCCGGAGTTAAAGTCAGTTTCTTGTCCTCGAGAAAGCGGTGGGTCGCTGCCAGGTAAAACATTTTCACCACGCTGGCGGGATAGATTCGTTCGTTACCGCGAAAGCTCGCCGTCACCGGTCGCGCCGGATCGCGTAGATCAATGAGCGTGATCGAAAGCTGCTTCTCTTCGAGTTTCTTGTCGGCAAATTTCGCGATCGTTTCGCGCGCCGCCTTGCCGACGAGGGCCTGAAGCGCAGTTTGAGAATCTTTAGCGTGCGACTCATGACCATGGCTCACCCGGGGAAAGGAAATGAGCGAGAGGGTACAAACGAGGGTGCAAGTAATCGCGATTTTTAGTTTCATGATTTTCGTTGGAAGTTCGAACAAATGTTCAAACGGGGCTCGATGGTTACAAATAGGGATTGCTCTCATTCTCACCGGGCTTCAGCCGGGTGTTAAGCTGAGCATATCCCAGTAACCGTTTTAACGGTTTCGCATCAAGCCTCTAAGAGATAAACCGTTGAAACGGTTCCCATCAATTCTCGCCTTTGTTAGCGCGCTGAAGCGCGGTGAGAATGAGAGAGCTGTACCCTGGTTTGAAACCTAAGTTAAAAAAGGACCACCCGCTTCAATGCTCTCGGCCAAAGTTGAATCACTCGTGTGTTGTCACAATAAACAATCTAGATTATAAGGCAGGCTATGAAAAAAGTATCGAATGAAGGACTCGTTCGCGGTATTCGTCAATGGGATCTCATCGGACTTACAATCAACAGCATCATTGGTGCCGGCATTTTTGTCTTGCCGGCCAAGGCTTTTGGTCTGATCGGCCCCTACAGTCTAATTGCCTTTGTGACCTGCGCTTTTGTTTCTGTGCTGATCGTTCTTTGTTTCGCCGAAGTTAGCAGTCGCTTCACTGACACTGGCGGTCCGTATCGTTACGCGCGAGTCGCCTTTGGCCCCACTGTTGGTTTTCAGGTTGGCTGGCTGAATTGGCTGGCGCGCATCAGCGCCTATGCCACCAACTGTAATCTCCTGGTTGTTTATTTAGCTTTCTTTTGGCCCCCAGCATCGTCTGGACTGTTTCGGGCGCTCGTGATCACGGTCCTGACTGTCACCCTAACGGCCATCAACTACATTGGCGTCCGTGATGCAACCGTTACCAGTAACATCTTCACCATCGCGAAGCTGATTCCGCTTTTAATCTTCATCGCTGCAGGGCTCTTTTTCCTGACTCCGGAGAATTTCACATTGGGAACTGCCCCCGCTCTGGGCTCATTTTCGACCACGGTCCTATTAATAGTTTACGCGTTTACTGGTTTCGAGAACGCGAGCGTGCCAGCAGGCGAAATAGAGAATCCTCGTCGCAGTCTGCCCACAGCCATCCTCGCCGCTATCGGAATCGTCACGGTGTTCTATCTACTGATTCAAGTTGTTTGTATTGGGACGTTAGCGGACCTGGGCAAAACCGAACGGCCGCTGGCTGAGGCGGCCAACTCATTCCTCGGTCCGATAGGGGCGTCGCTGATAGCGGCAGGTGCGATAACGTCGATCATTGGCAATCTCAACGTGAATCTGTTGTCGTCTCCGCGCATTCCCTTCGCAATGGCACTGCAGGGAGAACTGCCGCAAAAACTCGCCGCCGTGCACAAACGCTTCCGCACGCCACACCTCGCGATCTTATTGACTGCTGCTTTAGTGCTCGCTCTGACGCTTTCAAGTAGTTTGATTTATGCGCTAACGGTGAGCACGATTGCCAGGTTGTTGGCGTATGCGGCAACGTGTGCCGCACTACCGCGACTGCGTTATAAGAAAGACGCGCCGCCGGCAATGTTTGTGCTGCCGGGAGGGGTAGTGATCAGTATGGTTGCGATTCTGCTATCCCTCTGGCTCTTATCAAATAGTACTTTTTTCGAGGCGCGCGATTCGGCCATCGCGTTAGCGGCTGGGCTGGTGATCTATTTTCTTTACCGGATTTTCAAGAAGCCGGCGTCAGCTTCACGGGAGTCGATAGTGCCCTGATTTTGTAGCGCAAACTGTTGGTTTGCGCTGGAATGAATGGCGACCCTCGTTCACGCTGCTGAAGGCGTGGGAGTTAATAGCAGTAGGCAACGCCCACGGTGGTAGCCACCATCGATTCGACCCTGAAAGGGTGGAATTATTTGTTGAATTTCTTTCGGCGTTCATCGCCCTTCCAACCTGGCCCCGTGGGCCTTGGTCGCGAGTAAATTAACTTTCACGCCTACGGCGTGACACTTTTCACAGTTCCAAATTCTAAGTTGTAAGCACAAGTTGGATCCACTGATAGAAAACTTAATCGCGGTTGTCGGGCCCAATGCCGTGCTGGCGGATCCCGAAGAGCTGCTCGTCTATGAATGCGACGGTTTGCCGCAACACAAATACCTGCCGCGCGCTGTCGTCTTTCCCAGATCAACTGAAGAAACCGCTGAAGTGATGCGCGTGCTGCAAAGCGCACGGGTGCCTTTCACACCACGCGGCGCGGGGACAGGTTTGTCTGGCGGCGCGCTCGCCCTCGAACGCGGCGTGGTCATTGAGATGGCGCGCATGCGGAAGATATTGAATATCGACGCCGACAATCGCACTGCCCTCGTGCAAACCGGCGTTGTTAATGCTCAGGTGTCGCGCGCCGTGGCCCATCTCGGTCTGCACTACGTCCCCGATCCTTCAAGCCAGGGAACGTGCACCATTGGCGGCAACATCGCCGAAAGTGCGGGCGGCATTCATTGCCTGAAGTACGGCACAACTACCGATCACGTACTAGGACTAAAAGCAGTGCTGGCGGGTGGCGAGGTTGTCGAGCTTGGTGGCCAGGCGTTAAGAGGTGGTTACGACTTGCTCGGTGTGTTCGTCGGATCTGAAGGTACGTTCGGCGTAGCGACGGAAGCACTGCTGCGGTTGGTGCCAGTACCGCCGGCGGTGCGCACTCTCCTCGCTGAGTTCGAGGACGTCGATAAAGCAAGCCATGCAGTCTCCGCGATCATTGCGGCCGGAGTGATGCCAGCCGCTCTCGAAATGATGGATCGCGAAATTATCCGCGCGGTGGAAGCGAGCGTGTTCGCCGCCGGCTTGCCTTTAGATATTGGCGCGGCGTTGTTAATCGAGTTAGACGGTCTGGAAGCCGGTATCGACGCCGAAGCAGAACGAGTGCGAAACATCTGCCTCGATTATGGCGCGCGCAATTGCCGTCTCGCTCGCGACGAAGCGGAACGCAAGCGTTTATGGGCGGCGCGCAAGGGAGCGTTTGGAGCTGTGGGAAGAATTGCGCCGGACTCAATGATCCAGGACGCGGTTGTTCCGCGGTCGCGCCTTCCGGAGGTGATGGCCGACGCTTATCGCATCTCGGCAAAGTTTAATTTACGGCTGGCAAATGTCTTTCACGCGGGTGACGGCAATCTGCATCCCTTCATTTGTTTTGACTCCCGATCGGCCGAAGAAGTGCGACGAGTAAAAGAGGCGGGACGGGAGTTGATGGAGACTTGCGTGCGCGCTGGTGGAACAATAACCGGCGAGCACGGTGTGGGACTTGATAAGCGAGACTTTCTGTCACTGATCTTTTCCGACGACGACATGGAAACGATGTTGCGGGTGCGTCGTGCCTTCGATCCGGATGGTCTCTGCAATCCCGGTAAGATTATTCCAATGCTGAGAGGCTGTGGTGAAGCACGCGCGGTTGGGGGCGGGAATGGAGAGGCGGTGACGGGGAGATGGGGTGACGGGGAGACGCGGGGAAAAGGGGACGGGGAGAGACGGGGACAGGGGGAGTCGGAGACGACGAGAAGCGGTGATGGTGTAGTCGGAAGGGCGGTTGAGATAAACGCCAGCCTTAACTCGCACGCGTCGATTTTCAACGAAGCTGTTGTTGTT
>JBPCMI010000124.1:0-8661 GCA_051002415.1 Pyrinomonadaceae bacterium | reverse complement strand
CGCAGTTGATTTTGGAGCCTTGAGTCCGGGCGAACACACGATTTCCCTGCGGGTGTTCGATATCAGCGGGAACGTAGGTACACTCAGTTCCGGCGTCAGGCGATAAAGGGAGCGGCGTGGGGGCGCCCTGCCCGGCGCATATTGTAGGATCCCCGCATCCAACATCACATGCGGGCGAGACGCGCGCGATGCCAGAAAAGCAGGATGCCGTGTCGGCTTCCAGAAAGTGCACGATACCGTGCGAGGTGTTGCCAAACGGTGTCAGCGAGCCGGCTTTTCTGGAGAATCCAGGGGTGGATTGTGCGAAACTATTGAACTCAGCAGGGTGGGTCAGCTTGGCACCCATGTTGCTCAAGCTTAGAGTGGCGCAACTCTTCTCCTCTCCAAGCGCTGATTTGGGAGTTGAGGAGGCAATAGAAATCATGACGAATTTAAGACGAAAGTTGATGGCGGTGGCGATGGCAGTCGTAATGACTGGCGTCATGTCGCTTGGCGCTTTCGCCCAGAGGAGAGAGCCGGAAAAACGCCCGGAAAAACCACGTGATACAAAAGTCGTCGTTGAGTCCAAAGAGAAGCCGCCCCCGAACACGAATCAGGGAAATAAGAGAAACGACGGCAAAAAGGGAAAACCCTGACGCAGCTGCTCGGTAACCTGTTGAGCAGCTTTGACTAGTTGTTGATTACTTCGAGGCTAGTGGCGCGCTTCTAAAAACCCACGCATCGCAAGATGACGTGGGTTTCTTATTGCCGATTGCCCATTGGAGATTGCCAATTCTCCTATAACGAAAGTAACCAATCGAAAATTGGCAATTGGCATTTGGCAATCTTTAAGGTTTGCTTGTGTCCGGGATTGTCTTAGTATGCCGCTCGCCACGACTCAGTTTTCCCCCGGAGGCCCCCATGGCTACGAAAAAGGCTCCCCAGAAGAAACGAAATGTGCTGCCGAAAGTGCCGCAGATCGACGAGATCGTCATCAAGTATCTGGATCAGATATGCGCAGGTGCTTTCAAAAGGAAAGAGCGCGTTCCCGGCGTCGCTGTGGCGGTTAGATCGAATAAGAAGATCGTGCACATCAACTGCTACGGTTACGCCAATCTTGAAACCGGAGCAAAAATAAAACCGGACACGGTTTTTGATCTGGGTTCGTTGTCGAAGCAGTTTACTGCCGCCGCAGTTTATAACCTGGTAATTCATGGCCAGCTCGACATAAATGAGCCTCTCTCAAAGTTCTTCTCCGAACTTCCTCGTTGGTCCAAAACCGTAACGGTAGAGGACTTGCTCCACCACACTTCGGCACTACCCGAATACTTCGACATCTTTGAGCAGTTAAATCCCCGTGCAAAAGGTTTTTACGACAGGGCCTTGACCAGGCCCGACCATTGGTATCCCGGGATGCCCGACCGGAAAAGAAAAGAAATTACGAACAAGGACGTGTTGCAATGGTTGGCGACCAAGAAGCGACTGCGTCCCCCAGACATCGAGTACGGATATTCAAATTCAGGTTATGTCGTACTAGCAGAATTAGTGGAGAGAGTGACGCAGCAGCGCTTTGCAGAGTACGTCATGGAGTCGGTAATTCTCGGCATCGACGATGTGATGAAAAAGACCTATGTGTTTGATGAAATAAATCGCTTTCATCCTGACGATCCCGAAACTGCTTATCATGCCAAGTGCTACAACCGCGTGAGAGGTCGCTTCGTGCCGGTCGGTTACACTCCGCTGAACTTCATCAAGGGTGATGGGAATGTTCACTCGACAATCAGGGACCTTGCAATGTGGGAGAAATTCCTGCACACGTTGGATTACCACTTACCGGCCCGGGAACTCTTGTGGTCGCCAGTACTGATCAAGAATAACAAGCAGGTGAACTATGGAGCCGGCTGGCGACTGCTTCGCGAGAAGTATGAAGGCCCGGTGAAAATAAAAGGCAGAGTGTTCACTAGAAAACACGAATATCGAGGTGAATATCATCGCGGCGAATGGTTAGGCTGGCGCAGCTTTATTGGCCGCGCCTCAAAATGGGTCGTTCCCCCAGGTGGCAAGAGGATTGACGCAAGAAGAGCGGAGAGTCTGGGAGTTATCGTCTTAAGTAATGCGGACTTCGGTGAAGAAAAGTTCACCACCTGCCGCATCGCGCAAGAAATATCCGAGCTGTACCTGGGCGAATGGAAAAAAGACAACATTATGAATAGGTTCGATTGTGATTTGTGATTACTGGCGCTCGTAGCGAAGCTGACAGTAACCGCCAAGACGCCAAGACGCCGAGGAAATTAGAAAAGTTTACGACACGTGTTGAGGCTGGCTGCTTCTTCTAAAGTCTTTGCGTCTTGGCGCCTCTGCGTCTGGGCGATAATTTTTCCTCAGCTTTGCACACGCCTCTTAACATCGACTCTACTGCGCGACTGCTCAAGTGCTTGCCGCGCCAGGCGTAGGAGCGTAAGCCATCGATTGCTGTCCAGGTTGTGTGGCAGCGAGTGCCAACATCTTCTTCATCGGGATCACCCCAACTACCATCCTTGTTTTGCGACGCCAGCAAATATCTGGTGCCGCGCCGTATCAGCGGGTGACTGCCGTCCAAACCCAACGCTTTCAACGAATCAAGCAATTCGCCCAGCACCTCCGCATCTTTTCTCTCGCAGGCCCTCGCCACGTTAGCCTTCAAAAAAGCAAACTCCCGAGCCAGCCAGCGCGGTGATAACCGGTAGGTCCCGTAGTCGTTCAGGGAGTAAACGATATGTGTGACGGCATAGATGGCATCGCGCAAGAACTCAACGTCTTCGTCTTCCAACGGGTACGGTCGCATTGAAGGCAGCCACTTCAAAACATCCAGGTAATGAGTTTTTGAGAGTAGGCCACACCGTCCCCCGACGTAAGTGTTGGCTATGGCTTCCATCCAAACCCGATAACTACTCTGGATTTCCAAGCGCCTCTTACAATTCTTGCAGAATGTCCGTGCCCGCTGATTCCGGAAGCCACATCCGCACGGATAAGGCAGGTCCTTAACGGGCGGCTCGCTGGCAGGGTCGAAACCCAGTAGGTCCTGAATTGAAAACTGTTCGGCGGCAGCGTGGATTTGTGAGTTGAGGGCAACATCTCGAACGCTAATGCGGCTTAGCGCGTAGCTGACCATTATGAAATCAAGCATTAAACTTGGCGTGGCATCGGGTGGAACTACCGGATGCGCGCGCCGCCAGCGGTGGTTGAGTTTGCGCGCTCGTGACCTTGTGAGTTGCCGCAGGCCAGGATCGCGTGATGTAGCGCCGATGAGAGCGAAGCAGCAGATCATCATGCTGCCATAACTATCGAAGCCTTCCGCTGTGTTGGCCATGCGATAAATGAAATCCAAACCACGTTTGATCGATGTCCGGATGCCTGCTGGCGGCTCCATTGCTGTGGTCATGGGTGATTAAGGGGTTATGAAGTCTTCGACGCGATAGCGTCGCTGTGAATTTAGCCCGGCGTTTCAACGCCGGGAAAAGATCGCCGAATATAATGCGCGTCGCGTAGCGACGCCTGACTTCTTGTTCAAACAATCGTCGCGAACGGACGAGAGCATGTTACGACTTGATCCCGGAGTTGAAACGCCGGTCCTAAACCTAAACCGACGCGCGTCGAAAGCTTGTTAACGCTTTAAAGTCTTATCGGTCTCTCTCAGTAATTCGAGGCACTTTTAAAACAATGAAAGTAATTGACAGCTTGGAAGTAAAGCTATATATCTGCGCTCACAAGATTGGTCAGCTCTGCGCTCAAGATCTTGCGCCCAGTAAACCCCCAACGGAGAGGAGACTCAAAATGGCAATTAAAGGTGATCGCAAACCGAAGAAGAGCACAAAGAAAGCTGCTCCCAAGAAAGCTGCTAAAAAGAAGGCTGCGAAGAAGAGATAGCCGCGCCTGAAAGTCAGGCAATTCCACTCTTCAAGACTGCGAAGTGAATTCAACATTCATCTTCGCAGTCTTTATTTTCTCACCGGCGTCGCGTATGTGGAGGCACACCAGAGATCATCGATAGTTGAACTGGGTATCTCATTCTCACCTTGGCTTCAGCCAGGTGTTTTGGTTGAGTGCGCAAGTCTGAAAACCGTTTAAACCGGTGCTTCTAATTCACCTGGCTAAAGCCAGGTGAGAATGAAATAGCCAGTTCTATCCAGCCATGTTTGCTTTCCAGCTCACAGCGACAATCCAATCTTCTGCAAGAGCTCACCAATGCGGGGGTCTTTGCGCAGCTCAGTGAGACGGGGATCAGTCTTAAGTTCGGCGACGGACAGTGTGTGGTTCTCGGCAGCCTTTTGTAAGATCGCAATTGCCTGCTCTTTTTCACCCAGCAACGCATACAGGTAGGCTGACTCTTTTGGCAGATATACGTTTTGCTTACCCGGTTGGTTAAGCTCATTCGATATCTTCAGCGCCTCATCTTTCTTGCCCGCGAGCGCGTATGCCTGGCCGAGGCCGTAAGTGATCTCGGCATCTTCAGCGTCTGCGGCGTGTGCCTTTTCCAGTTCAGCGATCGCCTCCGGATACTTCTGCTGTAGTTCATAGATCTGGGCAATGTAGGTCGACATCACGCGAAAGTTTTGTTCTATCTCTAAAGTCTTCCGGCATTGTTGTAACGCCTGGTCGTAGTCGCGCGCATAAAGCAGTGCGACTGCCAGATCCTTATTGATGGCGAGCGAAAGTGGATCCTGCCGCTGCGCGGTTCGGATCTCCTGGAGTGCCTGTTCCGTTCGACCCAGAATAAGCAGCTGGGCTCCGTACCAATGATGGGCCGTAGGATAATTGGGATTTAACTCTATGGCTCGACGATACTCATTCTCCGCACCCTGCCAATCCCAATCCGCTCCGGCTTTAATTGATGCCAAAGAAGTGTGGGCCTCGGCGAGACTGTCATCGTATTTCAGGGCGAGGGTTACGGCGCCTCGCGCCAAAGCATAGCCTTCCTGCGGCGCAAGAAAGCCGTAATCACTTCGGAGAGTGTAACTATCGGCGAGACCCGTATATGCCAACGCGTAGGTCGGATCCTTAGCTATCGCCTCCTGAAAAAAAAGAGTCGCCTGCTTGAAGCCTTCGTCAGTGCGCTTATTCCAGTGATAGCGTCCCTTTAGATAGGCTTCGTAGGCTGCACCGCTCTTGGTGTAACTCTTGGCTAGTTGGGTCTGATCCGCTCCAGTCAATTTCAAACCGAGTTTTTCGGAGACGGTCGTGGCAATTTCTCTTTGGATAGTTTGAATATCAGCAGTCGTGCGTTGATACGTATAACCCCATATTGCGCGGTTTCCCGGTACCTCCACCAGCTCAACAGCGACCCTTAACTCATCGCCTTCTTGTTTAATCTCCCCAACCAGCACTGTACGCACATTCAACTCACGCGCGACCGTCTGAACGTCGAGGCTTTTACCTTTGTAGCGAAAGACCGAACTGCGCGCGATCACTTTCAAGTTCGTCAACTGCGAGAGGTTGTTAATGAGGCCCTCGGTCATGCCGTCGCTGAGGTATTCGCGATCGGGATTAGCCATTAGTTGGGGATTGCTGGATGTGTAAGTGAACGGAAGGATCGCCAGAGAATCCGAGTGCTCCCGTGAGAGCCAACTGCTAACTGCAATCACAATTAGAAGAGTAGCCAGCGCGGCGCCGAGGAGTACCCACTTGTGGCGCTGGATTTTATTGAGAAAACCGCCGCGGGCGTTTTCCCTGGTAGTCGCCGAAACTTGTTCTGTTAGTGGTGCGCCTGATTGAATTTCCGAGTGTTGGACTCGAAGCTTTCTTAAGTCTGTAAGGAACTCCTCCGCGCTTTGATAGCGCTCCGCTTTTTCTTTGCGGAGCATCTTGCTTAAGAGAGTGCGTAACTCCGGCGAAACTTGAGTTTGAAATTGCTCGGTGGGAATTGGTTCCCCGAGCAATATCCGAGACATCGTTACCGCCGCGCTCTTATCCTTGAAAGGATGCTTGCCGGCAAGCATTTCATATAACGTCACGCCGAGACTAAAAATATCGCTTGAAGCATCCAGTGGTTCGCCCTGGACCTGCTCCGGCGACATGTAAGGCATCGTGCCAATCACCAGGCCGGGCTTACTCAAGAGCGTAGCCGTCGCCGCCTCGTTGTCTACCGAATCGCTTGAGCGCATCTGCTTGGCCAGGCCGAAATCTAACAGCTTCAGCTGACCACGCGGAGTCAACATCATGTTGTGAGGTTTAATGTCGCGGTGAACAATGCCGTTGGCATGAGCTTCCGCGAGGCCTTCCGCCGCCTGTTCGACCATCGCTAAGGCAGCATTGACTGTCAGGGGTTCGCGCTCCATGTTGTCGGCGAGCGATTCACCCTCGATGTATTGCATCACGATGAACGTGAAGGCATCTGCTTCGTTGACGTCGTAGATGGCACAGATGTTGGGATGATCGAGCTTCGCGGCTGCTTGAGCTTCCCTGAGCATTCGCCTCTTTAGGTGTTCTTCGGCGAGCTGGTCCGGATGCAGGACTTTGATTGCTACCTTGCGGTCGAGCTTGGTGTCGAGGGCGAGATAGACCTCACCCATCCCGCCTGCGCCTAGCTTTTTAATTATCCGATAGTGCGCTATGGATTCAGGGATCATCAGACTCTCTGAAGGAAGAACAACTGGCGTGAAAATGCCCGTGAGCGGGGGGAGTATAACCGATGCGAGCGCGTGTTGGATCAGTCGTACACAAGCAAGGATCGATGCAACGGAATCCCCGGTAGCGAAGCTCACGGAGTCGCAATGAAGGAGAGGCGCCTTGACGAGGCGCAAATGGAAGTTCTTGTTTAGTCGGCCGCGCAGACTTACGAGTCGTAAAAAGGGCAGGAGATAGTTTTGCCTACTGTCTCCTGCCTACTTTCTACTTTTTTGGTGCCCGCTAGTAGATTCGAACTACTGACCCCTCGCGTGTGAAGCGAGTGCTCTACCACTGAGCCAAGCGGGCGATAAGGCTTTTATATTTAGCAACTTACGAATGTACAGCAGCACGGTTTTGTGCGACATTTTCTGACGTAAGTTGGGTCATCTTACTTGAAATTGGTCCAACCGCACTAGCGGTAGGAGCATTCTCCCTCAGCTTCAGAAGTTCATTTGATATTGCTTTCATTCAAATCTCCTAAGCAGCGGTCAACTCACTATACTGAAAGTTGCCCAGCTCCCGCTACGAACCAATAGACTTTTCTACCATCGCGTATATGCCGAGTTCAGTTATTTTTGGCTCCACATTGGCCACACGACTTGTGCACTCCGATATAACCCAACACGCTTACCCAAAAGGAATTCATTTCGAAGGTCTTTGCCCTTTTGTCCTGTTCACAAATTTACTGATAGCGCGAATGAGAGCAGGGGCAACAGGCAGGGTCGGATCGCTGTAGGATGACACTTGCTTGTCCTGTTCATTGGGGACTGTCTTAAGAACGTGATTCATTCCATCGATGATTAGTAACCTCGCTTTCCGATTGGAGTCCGCGAGCCCCTTTGCATCCGCCAAACGCACTTGAATATCTGTCGTCCCCGCACGATCAGAACGCGACTGCGTAATTTGGCGATCTCTTTCTTCGGATCATAACGAAGCCACGAGATTAAATATGGCTGCGCACTCGGACGGAATAGCATATTCAATTCAGATGGCACCGCTGCGACGGTCTTGCCCTGGGCGAGATGTTTAAGAATAGCTTAACTAGTTTTTACCAACTCAGGTGGTAATTGCGATTTGATTTGCTCGAGTATGATTTCATTGATGGCGCGACCGGCTCCGGCAATAGACACAAAAGCCTGAGCGCCGAGCCGCTTAGCGGCGACCATTCCGATCAAGGAGCCCTCGCTGTGACCGAGTATGGTTAATGATGAGAAGCGACGATCAGCGCGTAACTTCTTGCCCCAGGCGACGGCGTCATCGATATAGGTCTCAAAGCTGAGGTCCTCCTCTCGCAGGACGGTCTTTGCTTTTGCAGCAGCTGCCATCATCGCTTTTCCGGTCTCTCCTATCCCGCGCTTGTCATACCGTACGGAAGCAATACCATGTGAAGCCAGAGCCTCAGCCAGCAACTTGAGGCTGTTGTTCGGGCCCTTAAGCGCAATTGAGTTTCCGTCACGATCGGTCGGCCCCGAACCTGCAATGATCAACGCGACAGGTACCCGTGAGCGCGACTGAGGCATTTCCAACGTGCCAAACAACATTCCAGTCGGTGTTGCTGCTGTAATTTGTTCGGTAATAGTTGTCTTTGAAAGAGGAATCATCGCCATTCACAACACCCGCCTAGGCCCGGCCCTTGGCGGCACCCGCCTCTGGCGTTATACCGATGACATCGAGGCGCTAACCGACGTACTTCGCCTTGCGCGTGGAATGACCTACAAGAATGCCCTTGCTGGTCTGCCGCTCGGCGGCGGAAAATCAATTATCTTTTTGCCCGAGAGCATTCCCGATCGGGAGAAACTCTTTCGCGCTCATGGTCGGTTCGTGGAGACACTTGGGGGGTCCTACATCACGGCAGAAGATGTGGCAACGACGACGGCGGACATGGGATTCGTCTCTCTGGAAACAAAGCATGTGTTTGGCTTGGCAGAGCGCTCTGGCAATCCCGCGCCGGTCACGGCCCACGGAATATTTCGGGCCATAGTCGCATCAGCTAAGTATCGCTGGTCCTCAGAAAAGGTAAGCGGGGATTTATGACAC
>JBPCMI010000123.1:0-15379 GCA_051002415.1 Pyrinomonadaceae bacterium | reverse complement strand
GCGGAGCGCCGACATGTTGGCGGTTCCGAACTGGAAACGCGTCATGGCGCTCATCGTAATATTCCTGATCGTCATAGTCTTCTGGATGGTCTTTCACCAGAACGGCTCGACGCTGACCTATTTTGCGGATGACAATACTGACTGGAACGTCACAGGTACGATCTCGAATTCCATCAACGCGTTTTGGGTCCTGACCCTGACCTTCCCGCTGGTTTGGTTTTGGGGGTTTCTGGATCGGCGCGGTAAAGAGCCCTCAACGCCGACCAAGATGGCGATCGGCATGACGCTCACTGGACTCTCGTTTCTGGTGCTTTGGTACGGCGCGTCGATCGGCGAGCAAATGACGAAAACGCCGGAGCAGCTTGCGGTGGGAGAGTTTCGCATCAACGAGCGCGTTCTCAAGAACCTCGCCGGGTCCGGTGTTTCGAAAGACGTGCTGGACCAGATCCAGAATGCGAAAGCAGCCGACGGCAAGAACAGTGTCTTCGGTGTGAAGTTTTCTAAGAAGACGGATGAGGCGACGAAGGTGGAAACATCTGGCGAGCAACAATTAATTGCCGCTGTCAACGCCGCTTCGCCGGGTGCCGGTGATGCGAACCGGGCGGCGATCCTTCAGAACGCGCACCTGTTCCGCGTCTCTCCTTTCTGGTTGGTTTTTGCTTACGCGATCGTGACGCTTGGCGAGCTGATGCTTTCGCCGATGGGTCTGTCGCTGGTCTCGAAGGTTGCCCCGATAAGTATCCGCGGTCTGATGATGGGTGGGTGGTTTGTCGCTACCGCCATGGGAAACAAGCTGACGCAGATCGGCGTCTACTGGGACATTTGGCTGCAGTCGCAGTTCTTCCTAATCCTGGCGCTAATGGCGTTGTTTATGGCCGTTGTGCTGGCAGTTCTGCTGAAGCCGCTGAAGAAAGCGATGCCGGGAGTCTGACGCGCGACACACGGACTTTGGTCTTTGGACTTTGGTCTTGTTTGTATGCGGCATGTTTGCTCTTCCTTTAATTTGATTTTTGGGAAGCGCCACAAAAACAAGATCAAAGTTTAAGAGAGTAAAGTCCAAAGACCAAAGTACAAAGACCAAAGACCAAACTCCTTCGATTCCATTCAAGCTATCGAAAGACTACGGGAGTAATCAAAGTGCATTTACGTCAACCCATCTTTGCCCTCATCGCCTTGATCCTGGCACTCAGCTCAGCCGTTGTTGCGCAGCAAAAGCAAATAACCATCGACGACCTTTACGATCCGGTCAAGAAGGTTAATTTCAGCGGGACTGTGCCCAACATTCGTTGGCTCAAAGACGGGAAGCACTACTTGCTCGCCAACGATGCGAGTAAGAAAACGGTACCGCGGCTTCAGAAAGTTAACGCCACGACCGGTGAAGCCACTGCCTTTCTTGATTCCGCAAAGATGGAAAACGCCTTCAATGCGCTTGGCGGAATAACTACTGCGGACGCCAAACAACTAGCGAGTCGCGGTTCGTATGATTTTAACCCGGCCGAGACCGCTGTTCTCATCAACTTCGTAAATGACCTTTTCTATTACGAACTGGGCAGCAACAAAGCCTTGCGAGTTACTAACTCAGCCGAAGAGGAAGTCGGCGAAACTTTCAGTCCCGATGGCCGCATGATCGGTTTTGTGCGCAGCGGCAACATGTATGTGTATGACCTCGGCACCGAACGCGAGCGTCGACTGACGACTGATGGCGGTCCAAAGATTCTGAATGGCCGGCTAGATTGGGTTTACCAGGAAGAACTTTATGGTCGCGGGAATTTCGAGGCTTACTGGTGGAGTCCCGATTCGTCGATGCTCGCTTATCTGCGGCTCGACGAGAACCCGGTGCATGAGTTTACCGTCGTTGACCACATCCCTTACCGCCAGACAGTGGAAGTCACGCCTTATCCCAAGGTCGGCGATCCGAATCCTATCGTGCAGCTCGGCGTTATCAACGCCTCTGGAGGCGCCACGCGTTGGGTTGATACCTTCAAATATCACCCGAGTGATTTTCTGATCGTGCGCGTCTCGTGGACTCCAGACAGCAAGAAGGTTGTCTATCAGGCTCAGAACCGCGAACAGACCTATCTGGATTTGAACTTTGCGGATGCGAAGGACGGAAAGTCCACCACCGCCTTTCGCGAAACGACCAAAGCCTGGGTGCAGGTCCTGGACAATCCTCATTGGTTGAAAGATGGATCATTCATCTGGCAAAGCGAGCGCTCTGGCTACGAGCATCTCTATTTGTACAACCCTGTGGGCAAACTGGTGCGACAAGTGACTGATGGCAATTGGGATTTACGTGGATTCAAGGGCGTGGATGAAGACAAGGGCTTTGTTTATTTTCAGGCCATCGAACATAGCCCCATCGCTCCGCACGCTTATCGTGTGAAGTTGGACGGAAGCGGCTTCACTCGATTAACGAGCACGGCGGGAAGTCATTCAGTGGAATTCAATCCTAGCTTCACTGCTTTCCTCGACCGTTGGAGCGATATAAACACGCCCACTCAAACGCGTCTTCACGACGCGGATGGGAAACTCGTCCGCGTGATCGAAGAAAACAAGATCGAGGCGCTAAAGCAGTACAAGCTGGGAACCGTGGAGTTCCTGCAGGTAAAGACGCGCGATGGATTTCCGATGGAGGCGATGATGATTAAGCCTCCTGACTTTGATCCGAAGAAGAAGTATCCGGTGATGTCGTTCACCTATGGCGGTCCCCAGGCTCCCAGCGTGCGTAACGCATGGGGCGGCGTCGCCAATATGTGGAATCAAATGCTGGTGCAGAAGGGATACATTTTTTGGATTTGTGACAACCGGACCGCGAGCGGCAAAGGCGTTATCACCGCGTGGCCCGGCTACGGAAATTTGGGCGAGCTGGAATTGCGTGATCTGGAGGACGGTCTCACGTGGCTGAAGAGCCAGCCGTACGTTGATGATTCGCGGATCGGACTGTGGGGCTGGAGCTATGGTGGCTACATGACTAGTTACGCTCTCACACACAGCAAGAGCTTCAAGATTGGAATAGCGGGCGGTACTGTTTCTGATTGGCGTGACTACGATTCGATCTATACCGAACGGTACATGAAAACGCCTCAGAATAATCCCGAGGGTTACGAGAAAAGCGCTCCGCGGGCGGCAGCAAAGGATCTACACGGGAAGTTGTTGTTGATTCACGGGGCAATCGACGACAACGTCCACATGCAGAACACGATTCAGTTTGTCTATGAATTACAGAAAGCCGGGAAGCAGTTTGAGTTAATGCTTTATCCGAAGTCACGTCACGGCGTGAATGACCCGCAACTGGTGAAACACATGCGCACCATGATGACTGATTTTATCCTGGCGAATTTATGATTTTGGAGTGCGCCGGCAGGGCGTAGCGGCTACGGCGCTTAGGATTGCTTAACTTATTTCGACTACGACAAGCTTCGGCAAAGAAACCAAAGCGGTGTCTCCCGATACATCGGGATTGCCACCGCACTCCAAAGATTGTTAGTGCCTCTGACACTTTGGACAGTAGTAGGTTGATCTTCCGCCCTGCACAACTCGACGGATGCGAGTTCCGCATCTGACACAAGGTACGCCTTCACGTTCATACACTCGCCAAAATCTCTCTGAGCTGCCGATGTAACTGCTGCCTTTGTCTTCGAGATCTATTCTCAAGGTCGAACCTTCCGCAATCGCTTCTTCTAAAATCCGTCTTATCGCTTCGTGCAGCCTGATCACGCGCGCTTTCGAAAGTTTCGCTGCTTCTGCAAATGGGCTGATGCGCGCGAGAAACAAACCTTCGGAGGCATAGATGTTTCCCAGGCCCAGAACCTTCGTCTGATCCAGCAGGAGTTGTTTCAAGCTGCGGTGCGACCGAGAAAGAATTTCCCGCAGGTGTGGGACCGTGAATGTTTCGGAGAACGGTTCAGGCGCGAGGATTTTGAGTTCGGCGCTCTCCCCAAGTTGTGCTGCCGGAACCAGGTTCATGCGACCAAACTGGCGCATGTCACAAAACACCAATACGGAATCGTCATCGAGATAGAAAACAGCGTGACTGTAGGGAGGAAGCTTTTGTTCGCTGGGGATGCGGACGAACTTTCCGGTCATGCGCAGGTGCACAAGCAGGACAAGCCCGTGATTCAATTCGATCAGAATGTACTTGCCGCGCCGGTTGACTCCCTCGATTCGCGCGCCTTTCAGTCTCCGCGCAAAGCTTCTCCCGGTGATGAGCGGCGCCGTGCGGGGCAGTCTTAACTGTGCGGCGACAATCGTCCGCCCAGTGACTGCCGATCGAAGCGCGCGAACGACGTGCTCAACTTCTGGAAGTTCTGGCATGAAACCTTTGAACGATGTGCTTGGTACTTAGAAACTGGACCTTTGAATTTGGTACTTTGAGCTTTGAATTTTGGTATTTTGGAATGATGGAGGGGATCAGAAAACTGGGAACAGGAGCAAATAACTAAGTACAAAGTTCCAAGTTCAGAATTCTAAATTGAAATTCGAACTCCCTCATCCAGCAGCCGATTCATCTTCGCCACGGAAGTAGCTTCCGCGTAGAAGCGCAGCATCGGCTCCGTTCCGGACTGCCGGAAAAGCAACCACGACTCATCGGCAAAGAGAAGCTTGGTGCCATCAGTAGTCTGCACCTCGATCACTTTGTCTCCGGCAACGTGCGCGGGAGGTGCACTCGCCAGCCGGGCCACGAGGGCTTGACCGACATTCACCTCAACCTTCTGATCACGTCTGCCAAAGTGAAACTCGCCAAACTCGCGGTGCAGTGCCTGCAGCATTTCAGCCGGCGTCTGGCCGGCCGCTGCGATTGCCTCCAAGAAGAGGAGGGAATTTAAGATGCCGTCGCGCTCCGGGATGTGGTTCTTCACGCCAATGCCTCCCGATTCCTCGGCGCCAATCAGAATGTCGTCATTCAGCATCAGATCGGCGATGTACTTGAACCCGATCGCCGTTTCGTAGAGTTTGAGATCATGGGCTGTGGCAATGCGTTTAAGTAGGACCGACTGCGAAAAGGTCCGCACTACACCCCCACTCATTCCACGATTGCGAGCCAGATGCAACAACACCAAAGGCACGACGTCGTGCATTGTCAACGTTTCGCCAAGTTCGTTAACTGCCCCAACACGATCAGCATCACCGTCAGTGGCCAGGCCGACGAGGGCCTTTGTTTCCGCTACGCGCTGTTTGAGTGCTCCTAGATTGCTGTCGATTGGCTCCGGGTTGACTCCGCCGAAGAGCGGATCGCGGTTGCCCCGAATCGTTTCAACTTTTAGCCTGCTGCCAGTTAGAAAACTCTCAACCCAGTGCCCACCCGATCCATGCATGGGATCGATCACAACCGTTCCGTTCAAACTTCGCAGCCGATCGAGATCGAAGTAAGACTTAATCTGTTTGCGATAACTCTCAATCGACTTGTCGAGTTGGCTCGAGTCGCTTGAATAGGAGGCGCGCTTAGGCGGATTCGCATCCACCAATTGCTCAACCGCGGTTGTTGTCTCTGGAGGCGCGCTTCCGCCCCACGGAGCTTTAATCTTGAAACCGTTGAAGTCTGGGGGATTGTGGGAAGCGGTAATTACAACGCCACCGAGCGCTTGCAGGTCCTTAACGGCCCACGAAATCAGCGGTGTTGGCTGCGCTTCAGCGAACATGGCGACCTGAAGGCCATTCCCTGTGAGAACTTCGGCGGCGCGTTCAGCGAAGTTCTCCGACATGAAGCGGCGGTCGTACCCAACAACGACAAATGGAGAGGAGGGGTTTTCCCTTAAGAGAAAATCCGCGTAAGCCTGGCTCACTCGTTCCAGATTCGCGAAGGTGTATTCGCGAGCGATAAGCGCTCGCCAGCCGTCTGTTCCAAACTTGATCTCGTTCAAAGCGCTCATGCAATCGGGAAACCGTAGGGGCGTTCCTCCGTGGGCGCCCCATACTAAAGCGCGGGGCGGCCCCGGAGTGCCGCCCCTACAAGCAATTTAATATATCTTCAAGCTTGACCCGTAATCGTGTAATCGGTAACTGAAGTCTTGTCACCTAACACTGATCCGCTGCCAACCACGGCGGAACGGCCGATATGGCAGCCGCGCCCGATGATCGCTCCCATGACGGTGGCTGCTGTTCCGATTCGCGTGTGGGGCCATACAACCGAGTTCTCAACACGCGCTCGCTCTTCCACAAAACATCCGGCACCCAATACCGAGTTAACAATCTGCGCGCCCGGCTTAACCTGACAATCGTCACCAATGATCGAGCGTTCATCGATCTCAGCAACCGTCGCTGAGTCGAAAGAGCCGCGCCGTTCCTTGATGTGAATGCGCTGCACGCGATTCGCCAGTAGATCTTGATGAGCCTCGAGATAACGCTCGGGCGTGCCAATGTCTATCCAATAAGTCCGCGGTGGCACATGCGCGTAAAAAGCTTCTTTGCGTTTCAGCAAGTCCGGGAAGAGTCCGTACTCAAAAGAATAGTTCTCCCCCACAGGAATGAAGTCGAGGACGTTGGGTTCAAGAATGTAAGTGCCGGCGTTGATATTGTTGCAAGTGATTTCTTCTTCCTTTGGTTTCTCGAGGAAGCGATGCACTCGTCCATCGGTTTCCGTTTCCACCAGGCCGTATGCGCGCGGATTAGCCACGGGCTGCAGGACGATCGTTGCCGTGGCTTTGCGTTTGTTGTGTTCGCGGATCACCGCTTTGAGATCGAGATCGGTAAGGATGTCGCCGTTGAAGACCACCGTGCGTTCGCGAATAAGATCTTCGGCAAACTTGTAGGCGCCCGCAGTACCCATCGGCTGTGGCTCGACGGTGTATTTCAGATTGACTCCGTACTCGGAACCGTCGCCGAGGAGGTGTTCAATCTTATTAGGCTGATAGGAAAGCGAAAGCGTGATGTCTGTAATACCGGCCCGACGCAACGTGTCGATCTGATAAAGCAGAAAGGGACGATTGCAAATCGGAACGATTGGTTTTGGTGTGTAAACAGTTAGCGGCCGAAGGCGGGTGCCTTTGCCACCTGCGAGAATGAGAGCCTGCATGCTTGATACCGACTACTGCGCGGGGTTGAATAACAACTGAGTCTAGCACGACGGATTGGCGATTGCCGATTGGCGATTGCCGATTGATCTCTATCAGTCAAAGCCGTTTGCTCTTGAAGCCAGCACTTGTTGTCATGTTGACTAACGATTGAAAATCAGGAATCGGCAATTGGCAATTGGCAATCGCCAATGGCAATCACTTGACACTCTTTTGGTTAAATTAGTAAATGGTTAGCAATGGTCAGTCTTTGCGCTAGGACATATTTGTAACTGGAGAACTAATGTCGGTTATTAAGGAAGCGGTAATCATCGGGGCAGTCAGAACACCTGTAGGAAAGTTCCAGGGGTCTCTTAAAGGATTCAAGGCGACTGAGCTCGGCGCGATTGTGGTCCGTGAAGTTGTGAAGCGAACGGGCATTGCCCCGGAAATGGTCAACGAAGTGATCATGGGCTGCGTGATTCAGGCGGGGCTGGGTCAAAACCCGGCGCGGCAGGCGGCCTTGAATGGCGGTCTTCCCAACACCGTTTCTGCGGTCACGATCAATAAAGTCTGCGGTTCCGGATTGAAGGCAGTCATGATGGCGGCCCAGGGAATTCAACTTGGCGACACGGAAATCGTCGTAGCCGGCGGCATGGAGTCAATGAGCAATGCTCCCTACCTGCTCGACAAAGCGCGCGAAGGATATCGCCTGGGAAATGGCACGCTCATCGATTCCATGATTAACGATGGCCTTTGGTGCGCTTTCGATAATCAACATATGGGTTGCACTGGGGAAGTCGTTGCTGAACGCTTCAATGTAAATCGGACCGAGCAGGACAACTATGCCCTGCAGTCGCACCGCAAAGCAGCCACAGCGATTAAGGCCGGTCGATTTAAGGAAGAGATTGTTCCGGTTGAAATTCGGCAGAAGAAGGGCGCGGCAACAATATTTGATACAGACGAGACTGTTCGCGAAGACACTTCGATGGAAGTATTGGGAAAACTCAAGCCGGCCTTTAAAGAAGGTGGGACGGTTACAGCCGGGAATGCTCCCGGAGTCAACGATGGCGCATCGGCGTTAGTAGTCACTTCGCTTGAGCGCGCTAACGAGCTTGGCGTCGAGCCCTTGGCTCGCATCGTCGCTCAGGCTACGTCGGGCACCGAACCCCAGCTCGTCATGATGGCGCCGGTGGAAGCGATCAAAAGAGTATTGAAGAAAGCTAACTGGTCGACAAGTGACGTCGACTTGATCGAATTGAATGAAGCTTTTGCGGTCCAGGCCGTGGCAATTACACGGGAGCTGGACCTTGATCCGGAACGGTTGAATGTGAACGGAGGCGCCGTGGCGCTCGGTCATGCCATTGGCCAGTCCGGTTCGCGACTGTTGACAACAATGCTTTATGAGATGAAGCGGCGTGATGCGCATCGCGGTTTAGTGGCGCTGTGTCTGGGCGGCGGCAATGCGGTGGCGTTGGCAGTGGAAAGATAAACTAATGACACCGACTGGTCACAACAGGACGCTGGGATTGTTACACTTGCTCTACGGTGTGTTCTGCATCGCACTAATGGTCCTGCTCACGTTCTTCATCTCGGGAACCATTGACGCGATGGCAGTTCGTGGTGAGGCTGTGCCCGTGGCGACGTTTGCCGTCTTAATTGTCAGCGGAGTGTTCGTCAGCCTACTTTTGATCACGCCGTCTTTTATCACGGCGTATGCGTTACTGAAGCGAAAGCGGTGGGCGCGGCGCATCGGAATCCTTGCGGGCGTGCTTGCCGGTTTAACCTTCCCGTTCGGCACGGCTCTTTGCGTCTACACCCTCTGGTTTATGTTTGGCGAAAAAGGGAAGTTTCTATACCACAAGGCCGCTTACGCTTTGCCGCCGCAACCTCCGGAACCACGTCGCAAACTAAAGAAGCTGCTACGAGCATCCGAGCCATATGTGCCACCGACGTCACCGCCGGATTGGCGCTAATCAACTTCTAACGGAGTCAAAGATAAGTGAGCGAAATTATCGGCGTGGTCGGTGCGGGCACGATGGGCAATGGAATTGCTCAGGTCGCAGCGCGCGCCGGTTACGACGTGGTGATCCGGGATGTTAGTAACGAATTTCTGCAGCGTGGCATTGCGGCGATCGATAAGAGTTTACAGCGCGATGTGGATAAGGAGCGTATAGGCGGTGAGGAGAAAAGCGCAATCATCGGGCGAATACGAACTGATACTGCTCTTGAATCCTTGAGTGACGCAGCCATCGTAATTGAAGCAGTTACAGAAAATCTGGGCGTGAAGACCGAAGTCTTTCAGGCATTGGATCAGATTGTTGGGGCGGATGCGATTCTCGCTTCGAATACGTCGTCGATTTCCATCACGAAACTAGCAGCGGCCACGAAGCGTCCCGACAAGGTCATCGGCATGCATTTCATGAATCCGGTGCCGATCATGAAACTTGTGGAAGTGATTCGTGGCATGGCCACTTCCGATGACACCTACGAGAAAGTTCGCGGTTTGACAGAGCGACTGGGAAAGACAGCGCTTGATTGTCAGGATTCACCCGGCTTCATTTCCAACCGGGTTCTGATGCCGATGATCAACGAAGCCATCTTTACCCTCTATGAAGGTGTCGCGACCCGGGAGAGTATCGATGGAATTATGAAGCTGGGGATGAACCATCCAATGGGTCCGTTAACGCTTGCCGACTTTATTGGCCTGGATGTTTGCCTCGCCATTATGAATGTGTTGCACGATGGGTTTGGCGATCCGAAGTATCGACCTTGTCCTTTATTGAAACGTTATGTGGATGCGGGCTGGCTGGGCCGAAAGTCCGGCCGCGGGTTTTATGAATATGCTTGAAAAGTGTCAGTGGTCAGTGGTTAGTTGTCAGTAGTCGTCTTTGGACTCTGGACTTGGTCTTTGATTAGGGTGTACAGAATTCTACGATACGACTTGATCACTAACACTTACATAGGCTACTAAACCATACTGACCACTTATACTGACTCCTGACTCCTGAATCCTGTTTCATGCCCCAAGTTTCCCATTACTGCCAAAAATGCCTTGCGGCAAATCCGCTGGGTCATGATTTCTGCGCACGCTGCGGCACCCGACTCATGATCATTGTGCAGCCCCCAGCTTCGCGTTACGAAGTGGCGGAGGCTGGGCCGTCCAGTGATGAACATCTACTGGAACGCATTTCTGCCCTGGAAAACCGGTTGGCGCGCCTAACCGAACGACTCGAGCGCGGGCTCGATTTGTTGCTGCGGCAAGCCCAAAATTCTTACTTCGATCGCTCACTCGTGAAAGCGCTGATCGCCCTCCTGACGGAAGACAAGATCGTTGAAGGCACGCGACTGGAAAAGCTTTGGAATGATCGCTGTCAAAAAGATGCCGAGGAGCAGGAGGAAAGCGCGCGGCGGGAAGAGCTCCGGGTAAGGATTCTGTCAGGTTGTCGTGGCGACCACCGCCGCACCTTCGAGCAATTTGTAAACGAGGGGTTCCTGCTAATCGAAGACGAGCAGGTTGCTCGTGGTATCCGCTCGCTACAGCGCGCGACAGAGCTTGAGCTTGAGAACGCTCCTCTTCTCGCTTTTGTAGGCGAACATTTTTTCCGTAATGGCAAGACTCGGCTTGCCCGCGATTACCTCGGCCGCGCCTATGACCTCGCTCCCGGAGACATTCGCGTGTCGCTCCTGCTCGGTTTGACGTGCGCTGATGAAGGCGATACTGAGCGGGCCAAAGAACTTCTGAATAGTGCTACGCGACGAGGGGCATCCTCCTTCGCAGCTCATTACGGACTCGGGAGGCTTTTCATTGCTGAGGAGAATTGGCAGAAAGCTCTTCGTGAATTTAAGCGGGCCCTGGCGAGTAAGCCTTCTCCCGAGGCGCATTACGCTCTCGGTTGCCTGTATTACCAGCTCACCCGCGATGCACTCGCGGCTCGTCATCTGCGCAAAGCAACTGAAATGGATTCCGAGTACGGCGAGGCGTTTTATGTTTTGGGTTTAATCTACCAGCGAACCGGACAGGCGAAGCTGGCCGCCGAGTCACTCGCCAAAGCCCAGCGCACTGAACCTCAAACAGCTAACACCCCCAAAGCCAGGAACGGACGAACTGCGATAACGCCGGTCTTGTTTTGTCAGGAACCAACCTCCAATCTCCACCTGATGACTGGCGGCGATCAGCGTCTCGCCCGACTACTCCGGCAGGACGCATTAAATGTTTTCGTCGCCGCAGATGTCGAAGGCACCTAGTCAGTAATAATGTCCTTAAAAGTATTGGTGAAATCGAGTGAGGTTTCCCGTGTAGGTTGACTTATACTTGCCAACCTTTGCCCTGACACCCTGCGCACGTCCTTTTCCCAGTCGCGTTGCAAGGCCCGCACACCTGAGATTCATACGCCGTTTGCGATACATACTTGCCAAATTGCCATACCTGCTTCGTTACCATCACTGATTTCCTACCCACCCCAAAACAAAAGATACAATTCTGTCTTCCCAATCCATTACAAGTCGGACAACGCTTCCGGGGTTTGTCCATAAAACAGCCTCCTAATGATAAGAGTCGCTAACCATTAGAGTTCGTTGGACGGGGCTTATACACCTGTTGCCACCGGGAGTAAATCTTAAATGTCCAGGAAGGCTTGGTAGGGGCGGAAGTCAATGGGACGGATGTCCGAATGCGCTCCGACTCTCAAACCCAGTGCTCAAAGTGTAGAACTCAAATTTCCGGCGAGTCCGGCATCGTGTTGGCGGCAAGATCTGTTGCCGTGACGTGACGCCTCCCACAGACCCAACTGCCAGCAATGTAGCAACAAGTTAGTCTTTTGGCGCGTTGACAGCCCGCCCTTCGCCGCTATAATGAATCCTTTTGCGCATTAGCTGAAAAAAGAGGCATTCGTATCAGGGTAGTGCATCATGCAGGTCGAGCTTGCAAGTCTGGAGCGTCATGGGGGCAAATTTGCCCATAACTACCGACCAGGCGAGCTCGATTTAAATGAAGAGCGGGTCACGTTAATGGCGCCGCCAAGAGTCACTGGCCGGGTTCAACAGTCAGACTCGAAAGTAACAGTGAAGGGCGAAGCGGCCGCGGAACTACAGCTGGAGTGCGATCGGTGTTTGAAGCCATTGTCGGTCCCAGTCTTCAGCAGCTTTGAGGTCGGATACGTTACCCCAGACACGTATCAAGCGGACTCGGCAGCTGAGCTTCTCGACGAAGACCTGTCCCTCTCGGTATTTAATGGGGAGGTACTTGATATCGACGAACTGGTCCGCGAGCAGTTGTTGCTCGAACTTCCGGCTCAGATTCTTTGCCAGCAGGAGTGCAAAGGTCTATGTCAGGAATGTGGTGGCGATCGGAATGATGCCGATTGCAAATGCGAGGACGCGCAAATCGATCCGCGCTGGGCCGGACTTAAAGAGATCGGCAACCGTAAATCGTGAATAGTTAATCGTGAATCGGACGCCAACGATAGACTTATTACTGATTCGCTATTTACGATTCCCGATTTACGATTCACGATTCACGATTCACGATTCACAATTTACGATTCACGATTTACAAACGGAATAATCATGCCAAATCCAAAAAGAAGACATTCCAAGGCCCGCCGCGGAAAACGCCGGGCACACGATGCGCTGCTCGCGCCACAGACCACCCTCTGCCCTAATTGTCAGGAACCTCGTTTGCAGCATCGCGTCTGTCCGAAGTGTGGCTACTACAAAGACCGCGAAGTAGTGCAAGTCGAACAGGCCTAGCCAGACAGTTACTCTCCTGTGCGAAACCAGTCGAAGAATGGCGGCCTGTTGACCGGTAAAGTCGTCCTCGATGCAATGGGCAGCGATCATGCGCCGCATGCCGAGATCGACGGAGCCCTCGCCGCTACTCGTGATCTGGGGGTTGGTGTAATCCTTGTTGGCCAGATTGAGATAGTCGAGCCAGAACTGCGACGCTGTGGCTGGCGCCGCGACGGCGACAAGGGAATTGAATTCGTAGAAGCAGCGGAAGTGATCGGGATGGACGACCCGGTCATGATTTCCGTAAGACGTAAGAAGAAAAGCTCATTGAGAATCGGCACTAAGTTGGTTACCGAAGGTCGTGCCGATGGTTTTGTCTCTGCCGGAAATACCGGAGCAGCAATGGCCACCGCCAAGATGGTCATTGGGATGCTGCCTGGTGTTGACCGGCCCGCGTTAGCGGCATTAATTCCTACCCGATCTGCAAAGCCAACTCTACTCCTCGATGTTGGCGCAAACTCCGAATGCAAACCACATCATCTGGCGCAGTTTGCCGTCATGGGCGACGCATATTCGCGGGCGGTGCTGGGAACCATAAGGCCTGCGGTTGGGCTGATGAGCATCGGCGAAGAGGAAGCCAAAGGCAACGACCTAACAAAGGAAGCTTTTCCGCTTCTGCGTGAAATGGCGGGCTTGAATTTTGTCGGTAACGTGGAGGGCCGGGACGTCTTTTCTGGCGCCGTCGATGTGATCGTTACAGACGGCTCCACAGGCAACGTAATGTTAAAGCTTTCCGAAGGGCTGACGGATGCCATGCTGTGGATGATCAAGCGCGAGCTGACGGCTTCCGCAGTCACCAAAGCCGGCGCCATGTTAGCCAAACCTGCATTTCGCAATATCAAAAGGCGTCTTGATTACTCGGAATACGGCGGCGCGCCCCTCTTCGGGGTGCGCCAGATCGTGGTGATTGGCCACGGAAGCTCAAACGCGCGCGCGATTCGTAACGCGATTCGCAGCGTAAAAGAGTTTTCTGAAAACCGCGCTAGCGAGCGGATCGAAAAGGGAATTGCGGAAACAAACGCTTTGCACAGCATTGCCGAAGCGGCCGCGGGATAGTGAGTTGGCTTTTCGTTTTTAAGCCGCTACTATGGCCGTTCTTTTGGGCAACTGAGGAAATAGATGGCAACTCAACGCGCCGGTATTCTGGGCACCGGTCATGCATATCCGGAAGGCATCTTAACGAATGCCGAACTCGCCAACATGGTAGATACTTCCGACGAGTGGATCACCACTCGCACTGGAATCAAACAGCGCCGCAAAGCAGCTCCCGGAGAATACACTTCGCTTTTCGCAGTCAAGGCTGCGCGTCAGGCCATCGAACGAGCCGGACTGACTCCTGCTGATATCGATCTAATCCTGTGCGCCACCGTTAGTCCCGATCAAATCCTGCCCTCCACTGGTTGCATTATCCAGGCGGAGCTCGGCGCTAACCGGGCCGCGGCGATGGATGTCGTCGCTGCTTGTTCTGGATTTCTGTACGGCGTGACGCTCGCCAACACAATGATCCAAAGCGGCCAGTCAAAGTATGCTTTGGTTATCGGTGCGGAAATTCTGACGCAGTACGTCGACTATACCGATCGACATACCTGCGTTCTGTTTGGCGATGGCGCGGGCGCGGCAGTACTCGGGGCGGTTGACGGAGAAAGAGGCATTCTGTCGAGCCGCATCAGGTCTGACGGCAGGTATCAGGAACAGCTGTTTTCTCCGGGTGGCGGGACGCGCCGTCCCCCAACTCCCGAAACCCTCGCGGCCGGTGATCACTTTTTTAAGATGAAGGGTAATGAGTTGTTCAAGGTCGCGGTACGCTCAATGGCTGAGGTCTCGCGCGAGGTTTTAGAAGAAGCCGGAGTCGACGCCAAAGATGTAAAGCTGTTCATCCCACATCAAGCGAACCAGCGAATAACGGACGCGGTGGCTAATAAGTTGAACGTAGACGAGTCGCTCGTTTATTCAAACATCAGCATGCACGGGAACACTTCGTCAGCATCGATCCCTATTGCGTTGGACGAGTGTGTGGAAGCTGGACGCGTCAAGGCTGGTGATCTAGTGCTGCTCGCTTCGTTTGGTGGCGGCGTTACATGGGGCGGAGTCCTGATACGTTGGTAGCGTGGTTACACTTGGCCGCTCTGTGGATTGCCGATTGGCGATTGCCAATTGCCGATTTGAAATGAACGCGCACCGAAAAACACCGTCTCTACTTTCGTTGAACTACCGTGTCTGAGAAAGAGCAATCGGCAATCGGCAATCGGCAATCGGCAATGAGTGCCTTTCTCTTTCCCGGTCAGGGTTCGCAGTACCCCGGGATGGGAAAGGATCTTGCGGACAATTTCCCCGCCGCGCGACAGGTCTTTGAAGAAGCAGACGACGCGTTGGGCTTTTCAATCTCGGATCTTTGTTTTGCTGGTTCGGCTGAAGCGCTGCAACTGACTGAGAATACACAGCCGGCAATTTTGAGTGTCTCAGTCGCGGCGTTGCGTGCGCTCGAATCCCTGGAAGTCGAGCAGCCAGACTTCGTTGCCGGTCATAGTCTCGGCGAGTATTCAGCCCTGGTCGCAGCCGGAGCTATCTCGCTTGCTGACGCCGTCCGCACAGTCCGGGCG
>JBPCMI010000122.1:0-5880 GCA_051002415.1 Pyrinomonadaceae bacterium | reverse complement strand
CGCTTAGTGTTGTCGATATCGTGCGCGTCGATCACTTCCGCGGTTTTGCTGCGTGTTGGGAAATTCCCGGAGGTGCTCAGACAGCAGAGCGCGGTCAATGGGTGGAGGCGCCAGGTCGGCAGCTATTCACGGCCATTCGGAAAGCGCTCGGCGAATTACCACTGATAGCGGAAGATCTGGGAGTGATAACTCCGGACGTAATCGCCTTGCGTGAAGAGTTTGGTTTTCCGGGAATGCGAATTTTGCAATTTGGTTTTGGCAGCGATACGAAGAACATCGATTTGCCGCACAACTATGCGAACAACGTAGTCGCTTATACCGGCACTCACGATAACGACACTACCGTCGGGTGGTTTCAAAGTGTGGCTGGCGAAGGCTCAACGCGCACCGCTGAGCAAATCAACCGCGAGCGCAAATTCTGTCTGAACTACCTAAGCGGCAACGGCAAGGAAATCCACTGGGACCTGATTCGGGCTGTCTGGGCCTCCGTCGCCAACACAGCGATTGTCCCTTTGCAGGACGTACTGGGGTTGGGAACCGAAGCGCGCATGAATCTTCCCAATAGCACCGAAGGCAACTGGGCCTGGCGCTACAAGAGCGGCCAGCTCGCGGAGAAGATTGGCAGCCGGCTAAAAGATTTGACCGCCTGGTATGGTCGGGCTAAATCCAAACCCAACGAACGAAACGAACTGGTCTAATCTCATGAAAAGCTCGGCGCTCAAAACAGTCGCTTATTCCTTTTTGATTGTCCTGGCGACAGCGATTTCATGTCAGGCGCAGGGCGCTCCGAAAGTGTTCAAGGTAGAACCACCCAGTTGGTGGGCTGGGAGTTCGATCAATCCTGTTCGTCTAATGATTCGTGGCGAGGGACTCAAGGGCGCGCGTATGAGCGTTTCCGCTCCCGGAGTGCGCGTAGTCAAGGCCCCGGTCAGTAATGAACAAGGCACTTGTTTGTTTGTCGATGTGGCGATTGCGCCTCAAGCGTCGCCCGGCGCGCGCGACTTGAGAATCAGCACGACAGCCGGCACAGCGTCCGCGAAGTTTGACGTACTTCCCTTTTTACGACGTGTTGGTCGTTTCCAGGGCTTCTCTCCCGCTGATGTGCTGTATCTGATCATGCTCGACCGCTTTAGTGACGGCGATCCATCTAACAACGATCCACCACAATCCCGCGGCATCTACGATCGCAAGAACAAGTTTTACTATCACGGTGGCGATCTTCAAGGTGTAATCGATCGCTTGCCCTACCTCAAAGAGCTAGGCGTTACCGCCGTTTGGCTCACTCCCTGGTACGACAACTATGACAAGCCTAATCAGATTGAATTGAAGGAAGGCAAACCCAGCACCGGCTTTCATGGTTACAACCCTCAGGACTTTTACGCGGTTGATGAACACTTCGGCTCCCTCGCGAAGTTGCGAGAGTTGGTCGAGGCCGCACACCGCTCAGGCATAAAGATCATTCAAGACGAAGTGGTCAATCATACCGGACCGTATCATCCATGGGTCGACGATCCTCCGACGCCCACTTGGTTCAACGGCACTAAGGAGCATCATCGCAAGAACGTGTTTCAAACCTGGGTGCTCCACGATCCGCGCCCGGTGGCCGACTTGTATCTGGAGACTATGCAGGGTTGGTTCCTGGACTTCCTTCCCGATCTCAATCAGGAGGACACGGAAGTTTCACGCTACCTGATTCAGAACACCTTGTGGTGGATCGGCACCACCGGTCTTGACGGTATTCGCATGGATACCTGGCAGTATGTGCCCAATAGCTTCTGGCGCGATTGGAATGCAGCTTTGAAAAAAGAGTTTCCCAACTTCACAGTCGTAGGCGAAGTGAAGGATGGCGATGTGGTTCACACTTCGTTTTTTCAGGGTGGCCGCAAACGATTCGACGGGATAGATTCCGGCCTCGATTCCCTCCTCGATTTCCCGCTCTTCTATCCCATTCGTCATGCTTTTGCGGAAGGCAAGCATCTCGATGAAATTCCCAAAACACTGGCGAAGGATTATCTCTACAACACCCCGGAGATACTGGTAACGCTACTTGGCGGGCACGACGATGGCCGCTTCATGAGTGAAAAGGACGCCACCTTAACCGGCTTGAAATTGGCAAACACCTTTCTGCTCACCACGCGTGGAGTGCCGCAACTCTACTACGGGGATGAGATAGCAATGACTGGCCCGGATGAGCCAACCACTCGCGGGGATTTTCCCGGGGGCTTTCCCGGCGACAAACGCAACGCCTTCACGCGCGCAGGGCGCACTAAGGATGAGCAGGAAGTCTTTGCGCACATTCAGAAATTGACGCGTCTCCGCGCCGAGTTGGAGCCGCTCCAGCGCGGGCAATTGGTAAATCTCTATGTTAGCGAACAGCAGTACGCTTACGCCCGAACGTCTAGAGCAAGAACGGTGATTACCGTCATCAACAATCATACGCAGGCTGCCGAGATTGAAATAAACGTAATGCCGGTTGGCTTGGCAGATGGTGAGGTGCTTGTCGATCGCTTAGGCGTCAGCGAGCAGGTGCGAGTTAGCGGGCGCCGGCTGAAGGTAAGGCTTCCGGAACGATCAGCAGCAATCTTTGTCCGCCGATGAAGAGCAAAGCTCTAACGGACCAGGTCGCGATTATCACTGGGGGCGGAAGCGGGATCGGCCGCGCTTTTGCCGAGGCGCTCGCGCTCGCGGGTGTTCGGGTGGTGATTGCCTCGCGTCGCGTGGAATTCCTGCGCGCTACGGCGGACGAGTTGAATGCCAATTTTTCTGCCGAGAGAGTTTTTCCTTATGAATGTGACATCCGCGATCGCGCACAGATCGATGAGCTGGCGCGCAATGTGTTTGAGCGCTGGCAGGCGATCGATGTGCTCATCAACAACTCGGGCCTGGCAGTTCCGGAAACTGTTGAGGCGATAACTGACGAAGGATGGGACACGGTAATGGAAACGAATCTGCGTGGCGTCATGCAGCTGGTGCGCGCGGTGTTGCCATACATGCGACAGAATGATTTCGGTGACATGGTGAACGTCTCTTCGCAGGCAGGTAAGCATGGTTATGCCGACGTGCCGTCCTACTGCGCGTCCAAATTCGGATTACTAGGTTATGCAGAAGCATTGCGTGACGAGGTACGCAAGACGGGGGCAAATATTCGCGTCTTCAATTTTTGCCCGGGGCTGGTAGACGTGGAAAACACGCGGCCCGATCAGCAGCCACGTGCGGGATTCATCCACGTTTCCAACCTGGCGCGCACGCTGATGTATGCCTTGTCGCTCGATCGCAACGTGATACTGGAAGATATCAACATCTTTAGCAGATAGCTTAAGGAAACCTTGCGACGCGTAGCGTCGAAGGATTTTAGCCCTGCCTTTCAAGGCCGAGATCGAGATTGCGATTGGGCCGTGTCGCGTCAGCGACACATGGATAGGCCGTCGACCTCATTCGTCGCTACGCGACGGAGAGTTCAGGCTCCTTCACCTGGCCTTGAAAGGCCGGGCTAAAATCATCTCGACGCGACGCGTCGAAATCAACACCGGCTTTCACTGCTTCAACGAGCAGGTGCTTTCAAATGAGGGCCCCGATGGAGAATCACAAATGAACAAGCCACGTCTCAGTTTCTGGCAAATCTTCAATATGAGTTTTGGTTTCCTCGGAATCCAATTCGGTTGGGGACTGCAACTCGCCAACATGAGCGGTATCTATACCTACCTCGGCGCGAAACCGGAGGATGTGCCGATTCTCTGGCTTGCCGGACCGGTCACGGGTTTGCTGGTGCAGCCAATCGTTGGGTCGATGAGCGACCGCACCTGGAATCGACTCGGCCGCCGCCGTCCTTATTTTCTCGCTGGTGCAATTCTCGCGAGCATCGCTTTGTTCTTCATGCCCGACTCTGGAACGTTATGGATGGCTGCAGGTCTGCTTTGGATTCTGGATGCCAGCATCAACGTGAGCATGGAACCGTTCCGCGCCTTCGTTGCCGACAAATTGAATGTCGACCAACGGACGGCCGGATTCGCGATGCAGAGTTTTTTTATTGGGATTGGCGCCACCCTCGCGAATGCCCTCCCCCTGATCTTTCGGCGGCTTGGTGTCGACGAACGCGGAGTGAACGCAGCCGACGAGGCCGTTCGTGCTATTCCAACCAGCGTCAACTATGCGTTCAAGATCGGAGCGGTGGTTTTTCTTGTCTGTGTGCTCTGGACCGTTATTACCACCAAAGAGCTTCCGCCGGAAAACATGGCTGAGTTTGAGCGCAAGAAGCGCGAGCGAAAAGGTATTGGCGCGGCGCTCGCAGAAGTTGCCGATGCTTTTCGGAAAATGCCCAAGACTATGAAGCAGCTTGCAGTTGTCCAGTTCTTTACCTGGCTGGGACTGTTTTGTATGTGGATGTTCTTTGGCTTAATGACCTCATATCACATCTTCGGCGCCACTAACGAAAGAGATCCACGCTTTACTGATGGCCAGGCATGGGGTGGTTGGGCCTTTGCGATTTATTCGATCACTTGCTTCCTCGTGGCCTTTCTCCTGCCGCCCCTGGCACGCGCGACGACAAGGAAGACAGTGCATGCTGTTTCACTGTTATGTGGCGCGCTTGGGCTCCTCTCGGTTTACTTCATCGGGGATAAAAACATCCTGTTGCTTAGCATGGTGGGTGTCGGCATTGCGTGGGCGTCGATCCTTTCGATGCCTTATGCAATTCTTTCCGGCGCTTTGCCCGGAGCGCGCATGGGTGTCTACATGGGTATCTTTAACTTTTTCATAGTAATTCCGGAGATCATTGCTTCCTTTTGTTTTGGTCCCGTGATTCGCGTGGTATTTGGACGCGACAATCCAAATGCGCCGATGTACGTAGTCATGGCGGGTGGAGTTTTCTTAGCGATCGCCGCGCTTAGTGTCTTGCTGGTTCAAGATGTCGCTGACAAGGATGTGCCGGCAGCGGCTGTCATTGACGCTGACGAACATGAACTGCTTTCTGTTCCTGAGTCGGTACAGCCGGTTCCCAGCACGGGGCTGATTGATGAGAAGTGAGCGAGCAGGAACGGTAAATTGCAGGTCAGCAAGGGGGCCTTGCCCCCCGCTCTTAATGTTTCTCTTTTGTCGGTTCTTTTCTGCTGAATGGCATCAATCTTGGGCGGGGGCAGGCCCCCTTCCTTACCTGCAATTCAACCTGGAGTGAGCATGGAGGGACTACACCAATGGTAACTGAGGTTCTGAGAAAAAAGACGCGGGCTGCTCTTCTCCTTTCGCTCCTCTTAATCGTTTGCTGCGCGGAAGGCTTTTCCCAGGAATCCCGCAACATCTCGAAGCTGCCGGCTCGATCAGCGCGGGACTGGGTTCGCGATGGCGTAGTTTACGAAATCTATCCGCGAGCGTTTTCGGCGTCGGGAGACTTTAATGGAGTTACTGCCCGACTTGATCAACTCAAAGACCTCGGAGTGAACATTCTCTGGCTGATGCCGATTCATCCGCTCGGTCAGGAGAAAAAGAAAGGAAGCATTGGGAGTCCGTATGCGGTCCGCGATTACTACGGCATCAATCCCAATTACGGCACTAAAGACGACTTCAAAAGACTAATCGCTGAAGCCCATCGTCGCGGGATGAAAGTGATGATCGACATCGTGGCAAACCACACATCCTGGGACAACGTCATGATGAAGAATCCGGACTTTTATGAGCACGATGCCTCCGGACGCGTCACTTACCCGCATGATTGGAGCGACGTTGCAGAGTTGAACTATCGCAACCCGGAGCTGCGTCAATACATGACGGAGATGTTGAAGTACTGGGTGCGCGAATTTGATCTCGATGGCTTTCGTTGCGATGTTGCCGAAGAAGTACCTACCGACTTCTGGGAGAACGCGCGCGTCGAGTTAGACAAGATCAAAC
>JBPCMI010000121.1:0-6867 GCA_051002415.1 Pyrinomonadaceae bacterium | reverse complement strand
GGGCTTTCGCATCAGTAAGCACGAGCGGCGTAGTGCTGGAACCCTTGATGCCCATCTTGTGCTCTTCAGCGCCGGGCGTCACCCCATCCTGCTTCTCCACGATGAACGCAGAAAACTTGTCGCCATCAACTTTCGCAAAGACGATGAAGATGTCGGCGAACCCGCCGTTGGTAATGAACATCTTTTCGCCGTTGAGAATGTAATGCGTGCCATCGGCGCTAAGCCGCGCCGTCGCTTTCGCCGCCATCGCGTCGGAGCCTGAGCCCGCCTCCGTCAAAGCATAGGCGGTAATCAACTCGCCGGTTGCAATGCGGGGCAGATAATTCTGTTTCGCCGCCTCAGTGCCGAAATAAATGATTGGGAGGAGGCCAATACCGCTTTCGGCGCCGAGTGTTGTGGCGAACGAAGCGGAGCGGCCAATGTTCTCGCCTACAAGCGCGCCACTCGTCTGATCCAAGCCCAGTCCGCCGTATTCCTCGGGAATATTTGCGCCAATCAAACCAAGATCAGCCGCCTTCTTCACAAGTTCGCGCGAAAGTTTCCAATCGTGGTGCTCGAGCTCGTCAATGCGCGGGAGAACTTCATTGTCCATAAACTGCCGGGTCGTCTCGGCAATCATGCGATGCTCTTCAGTGAAATCTTCGGGCGTGAAGATCTCTTCGGGAGTTGTCTGTTCGATGAGAAATGCACCACCCTGAACCACTTTTTTCTGTTCGACTACGGCTGACATAATTCATTCTCCTTCGTAATCTCAACCTCTATTGTTGCCCTTTTTGAACTTGGAGCTTTGTGCTTTGTTCTTTGTTTGTTTAACGACACTCTACGACTCAAAGAAAGCACTTGACCCGACAACGAACTAAGCACAAAGCTCTAAGAACAAAGTTCAAAACCGAAGAGCTTGGCCGTGCCACAACCGTTCACAATCGTTCAAATATCCCAGCAGCTCCCATCCCACCGCCAACACACATCGTCACCATTCCATAACGACCGTTGCGACGCTCCAGCTCTCGCAGGATCGAGGCGGTCAGTTTCGCTCCGGTACAACCGAGCGGATGCCCGAGCGCGATGGCGCCACCGTTGACGTTTACTCTGTCGGGATCGAGACCGAGCGTTTTGATAACTGCCAGGGACTGCGCAGCAAAGGCTTCGTTCAATTCGATCACGTCAATTTGATCAAGAGTCAATCCAGCAAGCTTCAGCACTTTTGGAATTGCGAAAACCGGCCCGATGCCCATCTCTTCAGGCGGACAACCCGCCGTAGCATACGCAACGAAGCGCGCGAGGGGTTTCGCACCCAGACTCTGCGCGCGTTCTGCCGACATTACAACTGCTGCCGCCGCCCCATCAGACATCTGCGACGCATTGCCAGCCGTGATTGTCCCCTTCGCATTGAATGCCGGCTTCAACTTCGCGAGACCTTCAATCGAGCTGTCGCGCCGCACACCTTCATCCCTATCAAATACAAATTCACGCCGCTGTACCTTACCTTTTGCATCCAGCTCTTCGAGTGTGACTGTCAAAGCAACAGTCTCGTCCGTGAACTTGTCAGCATCGAGCGCTGCCGCCGCGCGCTGGTGTGAGCGCAAAGAAAACTCATCCTGTTCCTCGCGCGTGACCTTGTATTTCTGGGCCACGTTTTCGGTTGCCAGGCCCATGTTCAAATAAAAGTCGGGATAGTGTTCGACGAGATATGGATTGGGCCGGATAGTATGACCACCCATCGGAATCATCGACATCGTTTCGAGTCCACCGGCGACAATTGTGTCGGCGCCGCCGGAGCGAATGCGATCGGCTGCCATGGCGATCGACTGCAGTCCCGAAGAACAAAAACGATTAATCGTCATGGCGCTCGTCTCAACCGGCAGACCCGCACGAATCGCTGCCGCGCGGGCCACATTCATGCCCTGCTCAGCTTCCGGCATCGCGCAGCCCATGATCACGTCTTCAATCTCAGACACTTCCAGACCGGGAACGCGCGCGAGCGCTTCCTTGATGACGGCGGCGCCCATTTCATCGGGACGCGTGTTTCGCAAAGTACCTTTGGGCGCTTTGCCCACCGCCGTGCGAACTGCAGATACAATCAACGCCTCTTTCATATTTTCCTCAATCAGGTCTTTTCTAAGTCTCAGGTCTCAGGTCTCAAGTCTCAGGTCTCAAGTTCCAATTCAACGCCAAGTCGCCAAGTCGCAGAGAATGATAGGCAAAAACATGGGCGCTTTAACGTGTCCTAACTCTTTTAATTCTGAACGGTCTTCTTAAGTTTAATCACTTTAGCTAACTGCCAAAGCTTTCTTGGCGTCTCTGCGCCTTGGCGTCTTGGCGGTGAAATCCTTAGTTACGGAGAGGTTTTCCTGTCTTAAGCATATGCCCTAAACGTTCCTGCGTCTTTCGCATTCCCGCCAGGGACAAAAACGCTTCCCGCTCGAGATCCAACAAATACTGCTCAGACACCCGCGTCTCGTGATTCAAATCACCACCAGTCAAAATCTTCGCCAGCTTCTCGCCGATGATCGCATCGTGATCGGAAATGTAGCCGCCGCGTTTCATCTGATGTATTCCCAGTTTCAAAGTCGCCAAAGCCGGATTACCTAACGCGCGAATGTCCGTTCGCTGCTGTGGCTGCACATATCCAGAAGCAGCCAACGCCAACACTTCCTTTTTCGCATCCGCAATCACGCGATCACTGTTCATCGAAATGGTGTCGTCTTCAGCAAGAAATCCCAACGCCCGCGCTTCTTCAGCAGAAGTCGCCACCTTAGCCAGCGCAATTGTTTCAAACGCGCGCTTCACAAACGGAAACGGATCGGCATCGTCAACATTCCTGGGAATCGAATCGAGTGTGCGCAGCAGCAATTCTTTGGTGCCGCCCCCGGCGGGAATGATGCCCACACCAACTTCCACCAAACCAATATAAGTTTCCGCCGCCGCGCGCACGCGGTCGCCATGCAACACCATCTCGCAGCCACCGCCGAACACCAGATTGAAAGGGGCAACAACCACTGGCTTGGGCGAATAGCGCAAGCTCATCGTGGAAGCCTGGAAAGCGCGCGTCATCATATCGAGCTCTTCCCAGTTTTCTTCCTGCGCTTCCATCAGCATCAGCATAATGTTCGCGCCCACGCAAAAGTTCTGTCCTTGATTGCCGACCACCAGACCAACAAAATTCTTCTCCACTTCAGCGAGCGACTGTTTCAACATCTGGAGGGTGTCGCCGCCAATCGCATTCATCTTCGAATGAAACTCGAGACACGCGACACCATCGCCGATATCGATCAAAGAAGCACCCGAATTCTTCTTGATTACTCCCGTGCGATCTTTGACTGACTTCAGGATGACGGTGCCGACTGGATCAGCGAGAGGAAGATATTTATCGGAGCCGAAATCAAAGTAAAACTGCTGGCCATCTTCCTTTTTGTAAAACGATTTGCCGCCGGCAGCGAGAAGTTTCTGGACGTTGTCAGGAATCGCCTGGCCTTCCTCTTTCATTCGCGCCACCGACTTCTCAACCCCGATCGCGTCCCAGACTTCAAACGGACCCAGCTCCCAACCAAATCCCCAGCGCATCGCGCGATCTACTTCCACAATCGTGTCGGCAATCTCGGGAATGCAGTTCGCCGAATAAGCGAGGGTGCGCGTCAGCGTCTTCCAGAGAAATGCACCGACGCGATCCTTTCCCCACACCAAACCCTTGAGGCGCTCGCCCGTGTCCTCAATATTCTTTGCGACATCAAGCGCCGGAAGCTTCACCTTTTGCGCCGGCCGATATTCAAGCGACGCTGTTTCCAGCGTCCAGATTTCGGGCTTCGCTCCCCCCTCAGCTTTTTGCTTTTTGTAGAAACCTGCCTTGGTTTTATTGCCGAGCATCCCTTTCGAAACCATTTGGCCGAGGAATTCCGGAGCGACAAACATGTCGCGCTCGGGATCTTCCGGTAGGGCGTCGTACAGGTTCTTGATCACATGAGAAAAGACATCGAGCCCAACCAAGTCAAACGTGCGAAATGTCGCCGACTTAGGTCGACCAACTGCTGGACCCGTGATCTTATCGACTTCTTCAATCGAGTATCCGTCTTCCAGCATCGTCTTAATCGTATGAAGAGCGCCGAACGTGCCGATGCGATTAGCAATGAAGTTCGGGCGATCCTTTGCCGCGACGACGCCTTTGCCGAGACGCTGATCGAGAAAGCCAAACAGGAAGCAGGAGACTTCCGGTTTGGTCCACTCGGTGCGAATCACTTCGACGAGATGCAGATAGCGCGGTGGATTGAAGAAGTGGATTCCGCAGAAGTGGGCGCGAAAATCTTCCGAGCGACCTTCGGCCAGTAACCGAATGGGAATGCCACTCGTGTTGGAAGCAACGATTGAGCCTGGCTTACGTTTTTGGTCAACGCGTTCGTAGAGTCCCCGCTTGATCTCGAGATTCTCAACGACAGCCTCGATGATCAGATCGCAGTTCTTAAGTTGCGCAAGATCGTCTTCAAAGTTTCCGATGCTAACGTTCGCTGCCTTGTCGGGAGTGAAAAAAGCTGCGGGCTTCGCCTTTTTAGCCGCCTCAAATCCAGCGCGCGCAATCCGGTTGCGCACGTCCTTGGATTCGAGGGTGAGAGCCTTACCTGCTTCTTCGGGTGTTAGCTCGCGCGGGGCGATATCTAACAGAACCGTAGGGATGCCGGCATTGGCCAGGTGCGCGGCAATCTGCGCCCCCATGGTCCCTGCACCCAAGACTGCCGCTTTTTCAATACGCATCATCGACAAGGAGAACCTCTCAGGAATGTTTGTGGGATATTGAAACCAACTTTTAAGCAAACGGCGCGTCAGCGCACCCATTTTGGAGCCGTCATGATACTGAATGAGCGCTCATTCAGCAAGCTTTTAGGCAACTACCGACTCGAGCTAACTGTCTGCTGCTATCAAGCATCAAACAACGCGAACAAACGGTTCTCTCGGATGTATGAGCAAGCGAACTAAAAAAGAGCAGATCTCAGTGTGGCGGCCGAACGATGTGCCTGGAATCGAGCTGCGCAGTGGTACAGCCGTGAAGGAGCCTTACCCTCGACACTGGCATGAGGAGTATCAGTTCTGTTTCATCCAGGCCGGCGGAGGCGAACTTTTTTATCGCGGAGCGCACCACGATACGCCTCAGACAAGTTTATTCATCGTTCACCCGGGCGAAGTTCATTCGAATCAAACAAAGACTGGTTGCTCGTTCCGATCAATGTATGTCGACTCCGAATTGATCAGTAAAACCATTGCCGGAGCAACAGGACGAGCACAAAGCCTTCCCTTCTTTCCCAATCCGTTGGTACTGGATCGAGAAATTACGAGTCGCTACAACACACTGCATCTTTCGCTTGAGCATTCGGCCACTACTCTGGAACGAGAATCACTGTTACTCGACCTGCTCACGCAGCTACTAGCGCGTCACGCCCAGGACCCATTTCAACCACCAACTCCAAAGAAAGCGCGCCGCGCTGTCGCGGAGGTCCGCGACTACATCATCGAATTCCATTCGCGCAACATCTCGCTTCAAGAATTGGCCCACCTCGCTAACCTGAGTCCGTTCTATTTGACGCGGATCTTCGCTGCGACAGTCGGCATGCCGCCTCATGCGTTTCAAACGCAAGTTCGAATTGCTCGCGCGAAGAACCTGATCAGAATCGGCTTACCACTCTCTGACGTGGCAGCGCTGACAGGGTTTGCTGACCAAAGCCACTTCATCCGCCACTTCAAACACCTCATGAAGATCACTCCCGGCGATTATCTGAACAACTAAGCAAGAACGTTCTATACGGAGCTTCAAGCGACGAGTTAGATTGCCCCTCAAGCTTAATCGGAGGCGTGGTCAACTTATGAACGTAATCTGTCTATATCTTTGGAAGGCGCTTCACCCTTACTTCAGGACGCCGAAGCCGTTGGTCTGTTTAGTCTTCCTGCTGGCTATTTCCTTTCCAATTAAAGCTCAGGAGGTTGGTGAGCGGGTCGCGGTCGCGGGTTCGGATGGGCAATGGTATGCGGAGGGCAAGGAACGCGCCGGCGACGCTCGCATCGCGGAATTTTTGGGACGCCAGGCTCTATGGCTCAAAAACGGCACGCAAGTGATGAGGTCCGACCTCGAATTCGTTGGCGGCACGATTGAATTCGATTTCGCGCCAATGACGAACGGCAATTTTCTCGGCGTAATTTTTCGTCGCGTCTCATTTGGAAACCACGAAAACATCTACTTGCGCCTGCACCGTTCAGGACTCTATAACGCGATCCAGTATGCACCTCGCATGAACTTCAGTCCGACCTGGCAACTCTATCCCGAGTTCAACGCGGTCGGCGACTTCCCGAGAAATCAATGGACACATGTAAGGCTCGAGGTCCATGCCACAAGCATGGAAATGTATTTGAACAATCAGTTGAAGCCAGTCCTTGCGGTGGCTCGCCTGCGCGGCGTCACGGAAAAAGGCGCTGTATCGTTCTGGGGGCGAGTAAATGACAAACCTGCTGAATGGGCGGTCGCGGTCTCGAATGTTTCCATTCGCCCTGCGACCTTTTCGAAGACCGAGCCTGGCGGGCGTCCAGCACCACCGGCGGGCACGCTAACTTCATGGGAATTGGCCGGGCCAGTGAAAACTGAAGGCGCGGAAGTAACCAGTTTGCCGGAACTGAAAGAATGGCAACCAGTCGGGACCGAGGAGTCAGGACTGGTCAACATCAATCGAGCTTTGCGGCGAAGTCCCGGACGCTCCACCGCCTTTGCCAGGACAATGTTGCCGGCTTCAGAGGCGCGTTTGGTGTTACTTGAAATCGGGTATTCAGACGATGTGACGGTATTTCTAAACGGTGAGCCCGTTTACCGCGGCATCAATGGGTTCGATAGTCGGC
>JBPCMI010000120.1:0-4862 GCA_051002415.1 Pyrinomonadaceae bacterium | reverse complement strand
GTCGCGCGGCATGAAGATGAAACACTCCAGCCCGGCGCGGGCCGCATAAGCTGCGAGCGCTCCCGCCGCATTGCCTGCAGAAGGGACGGCAAGCTTTTCGGCGCCGAGCTCCTTCGCCATCGAGACTGCCGCCGTCATCCCCCGCGCTTTAAAACTTTGCGTCGGATTCTGCGACTCATCCTTGATGAACAGCGCATTAAGACCAAGCTTCCGCCCCAAACGTTCTGCCGGCAGCAAAGGAGTCCAGCCTTCGCCGAGCGAGACGATGTTCGTCTCATTTTCGACGGGCAAGACCTCACGGTAACGCCAGAGATCGGGGCGGCGTCCACTGAGCGATTCCTTTTTCAATGAGCGTCCTGCTTGTTCGAGATCGTAGCGAACCAACAGTGGCTTACTGCACTCGCGACAGAGGTTGAGCAACCGTTGTGCCTCGTGGCGCAGACCGCAGGCAGCACATTCAAGATGAGTAATGTTCATGGTTTTAACTAGTCTCCGAGATAAAGTGATTCTACAAGCGAACGCAGGAGGAATTTTACGGCGTCAGGCGTCCGATAGATACGGCAGGGCATAAAACTAGTCCGCGCAGCGGACGGCTGACAGTAGCCCCGTCCCGAGGTGTCGAGGCTGGCTATTGTCATTCGTCCGCTTCGCGGACTGTTGAGTAATTACAAACAACACTCTATCTTGTCACTTCACAAATCTCTTTATGAGCTTCGATCATTATGACTATTCGTCTACTCGCACTTGATCTTGACGGGACCTTACTAAATTCTCGCGGCCATGTGTCAGAACGAAATCGGAATGCTCTTGCCGCAGCCCGCGAGCGTGGGGTGCGCGTCGCCATCGTTACGGGCCGGCGCTTTCGCGATGCGAGACCGATTGCTCTCGAACTGGGACTCGACGTGCCCGTGATCGCGCACAACGGTGCCTTGACTAAACATGCCGAGACCCTGGAAACCGTCGCCGTCCTTCCGTTACCGCTTGCCGCCGCTCACAAGGCCATCAAAGTCGGACGAGCTGCGGGCGCGGATCCCCTTGTCAGCGATGATCACGAAGGGTTAGGCATAATGATTTACGATCATCTGAGCGGCGACAATTTGCCGCTACAGAAATATGTCGCCTGGGCACAGCGCATCCATGGCGAAGAGTCTGGCGCGTCGGTTCGCAAAGTTGACGCTGTGGAAGCGTATTTGGATCACGAGCCCGTCCATCTCGCATTCTCTGGCGCTTACGAGAGTATGAAGCGGCTCGAAGCAGAGCTGCGCAGCGAACTAAAAGATACGGTTAAGATTTTTTGTACTTCTTACGCCAGCAAAGATTTTGCCCTGCTCGATATCGTTCATCCGGACGCTTCGAAGGGAGTAGGAGTCGCTGCCGTGGCCGCTGAACTCGAACTCACGAGTGCCGAAGTGATGGCCGTCGGCGACAACCTAAACGATCTTGAGATGTTGGAGTTTGCCGGCACGGGCGTGGTGATGGGCAACGCTGAATCCGCTTTGCACAAGCTTCCCGGCCTTCATGCGACTGAGACAAACGATGCTGACGGCGTGGCTAAGGCGATTGAAAGGTTTATTCTTAACGACACCGTGATAGTCGAAGCCATGATTCAATCATAATGACAATTGCAGGCGCACGGGCGCACATCTGAAGGAGACATTACAAGATGGGAAATCGCATAGCAGTAATTGAAACAAACAAGGGCACCATTCGTTTCGAGCTTCTCGAAGACGATGCTCCGAGAACAACTGACAACTTTATTCAGCTCGCCGAACGCGGCTATTACAATGGAGTAATTTTTCACCGCGTCATCAAGGGCTTCATGATTCAGGGCGGCGACCCCACGGGAACAGGTCGGGGCGGCGAAGCTGCGGCTGGGGGTAAGTTTAAGGACGAGATTGATTCTGCCTCAGCGGTTTATAAACGTGGTTACAAAACGGGAACAGTAGCGATGGCTAACGCAGGACCAAATACTAACGGTTCGCAATTCTTCATTATGCACTCCGATTATCCTCTGCCGCCGAACTACACGATCTTTGGACGCGTGACGGAAGGCCAGGATATAGTCAATACAATCGCCACCTCGGCGACTGATCGAAATGATCGGCCCAGCTCCGACGTAAAAATGGAAAAGGTGACGATCGAAGCGTAGGGACCCCGAGTGGGCCGGCAAAGCGAAGCGACGACGGCGCTTTGAATCAGTTGTAAATCAATTCAAACTCAACCCAAAGCGGTGTCTCCCGATGTCATCGGGATTGTCACCGCACTCCAAAAGACGTCTTAGGTTATAAAAACAGCGGGCGTGAACCATGTCCGATGGCGGGCGCGTTCTTGATTGCATTCGTGATGTATTGCTTCGCCGCCTCTACTGCTTCCCCTAAACTCATTCCTCGGGCCAGACAGGCTGCAATTGCTGCTGACAAAGTGCAGCCAGAGCCATGAACCTCGCCGCCGCTCACGAGTTCTGCGCGCAGAATGGTAACTATTCCTTCTTCATTTAAAACGTCAATTGCTTCCAGGCGCTCATCTTCAACTCCCCCCTTCGCTGACCGCTGCGTCAACAAGTGACCGCCTTTTACCAATACCGAACGCGCGCCTAACTCGCGAATTCGTTCCGCTGCCTCGCGCATGGTCTGTTCATCCGCGATGCTGAGCCCGGTTAGCCGCTCGGCTTCCGGAATGTTGGGCGTCACCAGGACAGCGATAGGAAACAGATCGGAGATTACGCATGCAACAGCATTGTCATCGATGAGATCGTCGCCGGAAGTAGCGCGCATTACCGGATCGACAACCGGGGCCGGCAGATTAGTCTCTCGAAAAAGTCGGGCCACTTCGCCGATCACTTCACGCGTCGGCAACATCCCGGTCTTTGCACCCGCGACAAAAAAATCTGCAAGGATTGGCAGCACTTGAGCACGCACAGTTTCTGCTGATTGGTGTAATGCGCCGCTGACACCGGTTGTGTTTTGAAAAGTCAGGGAGGTAATTGCGGCGGTCGGAAAGCAGGCAAACGCGGCGAACGTCCTGACGTCCGCCAACACGCCCGCGCCGCCAGAGGGATCGAGACCGGCGATGGACAAAGCGATCGGCGGTGACTCAGAGTTTTTGTTACTTCGCATTTCGTTCAAAGAGATCGCGAATAAACTCCACAGTAAGCGGCAGAGCTTCCCGAAGCTGGTAGATACCGATCCCCGCGATTCCACAGGCCCCAGCCTCACGACACTCTACTACTTGATCTAAACCAATGCCCCCAAGGGCGACGATAGGAAACGGCGCCACTTCGCGCGCGACTTCAGCTAGTTTTGCTACACCCTGAGGCGCGCCGTAATTCTTCTTCGATTCCGTTTTGAAGACTGGGCCAAAGACTGCAAAGTCAGCATGATCGCGGGCGGCACGCGCCTCGGCGATCGAATGAGTTGAAACACCTATTAAAAAGTCCGGTCCAAAAGTCCGACGAATGACCTCTCCTCCTAACGAGCGCGTGCTAAGGTGCACACCCGCGGCTCCCGCAGCGCGAGCGATATCGGCGCGGTCGCTAACGAGTAAACGAGTCTCGCTGTTGCGGGTAATTTTCGCCGCCTGAACAGTCAGTTCAAAAAGAACTCGGGCGTTAAGCTGTTTTTCGCGAAGTTGAATGAGGGAAACTTTGGCGGCAACGGCGGCGGTGACAATTTTAAGAACGTCTACAAACTCTTTACTCGACGGTGTCGTTTGGACGTTCGTTGCTCCGCTCGTGATCAGGTAGATGACTGGCTGCACGTGTGGCGACATCTCGCTTGCGCTGCACTGTGCCCGCATTTTCCTGCAAGGCGTGGAGCGTGTGTTTGAAATTGAAAATCTCCCAAAACGCTATCCCGAGATTCAGTAATCCGAGGCCGGTAACGGCGCCGCGCACCCAGCCAGAGGCGACCACAGTTTGTAAACCATAGAATCCGGTTTTGCGCGCGGCGTAGAGGAGAAAATAGTTGTTGCCCCAATCGCTTAAGCCGAGAAAGTTCTGCGGAATCCAAGGTAGCAAAGTAAGAACAATGCCAATTTCCAGGCAAAGGATGATGTAGAAAATGACGCTCAGTTTGGCGGACATGGATCAGGAGTCAGTGTCGGTAGTCAGTTGTTAGTAGTCAGTGGTCAGCGGTCGGCAATAACTTACCACGAGCAATGCTGGAGTGCCCACTGGCGAAGCGGCCATTGCCTTCCGCCTTGCTGCCAGCGCCAAATGCTACTGCGCCTTCTGCCTTCCGCTTACTGACTCCTGACTCCTGACTCCTGTATCGTCACTTCTTCCGTTTCTTCGACGCTCGCTTCTGTTCTAATTCCTGGAGCTTTTCTCCGACGCCTCGATACGCAACGTCCATCCCGTAAACTTCCGTAAAGAGGTCGCGGGCACGACTGAAATCGCCCATTTGCTCGTAAGCTGAACCAAGCTCGTAACGCAATGCTTTGTATTCTTCTTCGCCGTGCCCGGGTGCATCCAGTCCCTTCTTGAACCAGAGCACAGCCGCGCGCGGCAGATCTTTTTGCATGAAGCAATGGCCCAGCATGTTACAGCACTGCAGGTAACGCGAGGTGCCGTCGCTGGACACTGTTAGACCGGCTGCCGTTTGAAACTCCATGATCGCTTCATCCAGCAAGTCCATCTCTTTGTAAGCCGTTCCCATATTGTAGTGGGTTTCAAAATCTTCTCTGGCTTCCGGCTCGTCTTCGGCAGCCTGGCGAAACTCTTCAAAGACTTCAGCCAATCCAGCATCGATGCCTTTTGTTTCCGGGACAGCTGGAGCAAATACGTGATTGCCAGCGCCGTTATCCGAGCTGCCGGCATACGCAAAGTCCATCTCGGGCGTCAGCGCCTAAGTAGCTACCAACTG
>JBPCMI010000119.1:0-3798 GCA_051002415.1 Pyrinomonadaceae bacterium | reverse complement strand
CGCTCGAGGTGATAAGGTCGTGGCTCTGGGTCATTATGCTTGGCGTGTTAAATCTACAGGTAGGGAGTTCGGGGGCGACTTTTCGCACGTGTTCACATTACACGACGGTAAAGTCGTAAAATTCCACGAATACATGGATACTGCTGCCGCTGCTGCGGCTCATCGAAAAGACATGAGCGAAAGCGCGTGAAACGTCTGAAGGTAATTATTCCGCGCGCGCAGCGCATCGAGTCGAAGCTCCGACCTGTCGGGGCGCAATAAGGTAGCCCGGGGCAAACCGGGGTTCCCGTTGGGGCAGCCCCGCTGGGGTGGTAGCGCCCCGGGAATCAGGCCCCAAAAAACACGTTCGCCGACTCTCGATGGGTCGGCGATTCAAGTCCGTTCAACATACCGCGATCGTTCCTAAATTGCAGTCAGAGACTCTATTGGAGGGTATTGCGGCAATCGAATTGCTACCATTCCCTTTAGGTTCTCACGAACCCAACAATAACGAAGATTTGCTTGCGCACTAGTGCGCGCCAGCGCGCATATGCTCTCAAGCGAGCGTATTTTCGTCTTCGACTCACCTCAATTAGCCCGCGAAAGGAAAACGAAATGTCACTATTTGCCCGCGCCACACTGTTGACCGCTATGCTGTTATTTGCGTCCCCGGCAATCTTTGCTCAATACGGTGGATTGCCTAATAACCTCGCCCGTTCTACTAAGAAAACCTCCTCTGTCGCTAAGGCGCTCACCAACGAATCAATTCTGAGTCTCCTTGAGGCGGAGATATCCGACGATTTGATTATTCGCAAAATCAAAGGATCTGAATGCCGATTCGATATCTCCGCGGAAGCGATAGCGGAATTGAAGTCGCAGGGCGTAAGCAAGTCTGTACTCGAGGAAATGATAAACGTGTCCACTCCCCTCCTGGCAATTCCGGCATCAGATCGCGCTTCGTCGCCGATCGGGGCCAAGTTTTATGTTGCACCGATGCCGGAAGGGTTCGACGGATTTATCGCCGCGGAATTAGTAAAGAGGAAATTGCGGCTGACGATCGTGGACGACGAGCGAGCGGCGGATTTCATAATCACTGGAGCCACAAACAAAGGTGTGCACAAATGGTATGACACAGTCTTTGGCAGCTACGAGCGCGACCGGAACCAGGGCAGCATCAAAGTGGTCCGCGTGAAGGACAGAACTGTCGTGTGGGCTGGGGAGGCTGGCGATCGTTCATTCTGGTTTGGGGCCTGGAAGAAGGGCGGCCAGAGAAAAGTTGCCGATCGCATCGTTGGCAAAATGACTAGCCAGTACATCAAGAAGTCGCTGTAGCCGTCTCGACTTCAATGCAAGGTTTTTTGAGCCGGCGCGATAACCACACCTTTCGGAGCCTGAATTTTCAGCCTTCGCTTCCACGTCTGGGCTTGCAGTCGCCAACCGCTCTGAATTTCCCGTCCAACTGGGCAGAGACATCAAAGACCAAAGTCCAAAGACCATGGTTCAAAAGACATCAAAGATCAAAGCTCAAAGTACAAAGACCGTCTTTCTTAGCTAGAATTCTTTCATCAACTAAGGCAAACTACACGCGTCTCAAAGAAACGGCCGCCCGCACCTCCGGTGCGCTTCAAACCCAACGGCCGCCGCACCTTCGGTGCGCTCAAACACAACGGTCTTTGGACTTCAAATGGCAGGTAATCCTTCCGACAAAGGAGTTTTCCCATCAACTCGCCTGACATCGCGTTTAGCACCTTCGTGTATGATGGTAAGTGTTCATACAATTCACTGCTTCCTCTCACACAAGTAGATGCCTCGAATCTTCGACAACATCGACAAGCAACTGCTTCCCTCGTTGCGTGAAACTCTGGAAGTCTCAGACCGTGCGGATTTCTGCGTCGGATATTTCAATCTGCGCGGGTGGAAGCAAATCGATTCGTTCGTGGAACGTTGGTCAGGCGGTGACGGTAATTGCTGCCGGTTGTTAGTTGGGATGCACCAATCGCCGGATGAGGAACTACGAAGTGCACTGAGCCTCGTTCACCACGAAAACGGTATCGACAATCAAACTGCAATTCGTCTCAAGAAAACACTAGCTGACGAATTCAGAACTCAACTCACGATTGGCTTACCGACAAACGACGACGAGAGCGGGCTGCGTCGGCTGGCCCATCAGATCAGGTCGAAGAAAGTTGTCGTCAAACTCTTTCTCAGGCACCCCCTACACGCGAAGCTTTATCTTCTGTTTCGACCAGATCCCGTTAATCCGACAACGGGTTTTGTAGGCAGCAGCAACTTAACTCTTGCCGGCCTCTCGAGGCAGGGTGAGCTGAACGTAGATGTAATGGACCATGACGCCTGCGAGAAGCTGTCGAAGTGGTTCGAGGATCGCTGGAATGACAAGTGGTGTTTTGATATTTCCGAAGAGTTAGCGCAGATCATCGAAGAGAGCTGGGCACGCGAAGATCTGATCCTTCCCTACCATATCTACATAAAGATGGCTTACCACCTGTCGCAGGAAGCGCGGGCGGGACTTGCCGAATTTAAGATTCCCAAAGAGTTTGGCAACAAGCTGTTTGAATTCCAAAAAGCTGCGGTAAAGATCGCAGCCCACCATCTAAACAAGCGTGGAGGCGTACTCATTGGAGACGTGGTTGGCTTAGGGAAGACTTTGATGGCGACAGCTCTGGCCCGGATCTTCGAAGACGATCAGGACCTAGAGACGCTTATTATTTGTCCTAAGAATCTTGTCAAGATGTGGGAGGACTATCGCGACCAATATCGAATGCGTGGCCGCGTGATACCGATCAGTCAGGCCAGAAGGAAGCTGGCGGATCTCCGACGCTATCGACTGGTTCTGATTGATGAAAGCCACAACCTGAGAAACCGCGAGGGTCGAATCTATCGGGCCCTTCAAGAGTATATCCAGAAGAATGAAAGCAAGTGCATATTGCTATCGGCGACGCCTTACAACAAAACATATCTTGATCTCTCAAACCAACTGCGCCTCTTCGTGCCTGACGATAAGCACCTGGGCATAAGGCCTGAACACAAACTACGCGAGATTGAACCGGATGATTTCTTGGCTCAGCATCAATGTCCTCTGGATTCGCTCGCGGCTTTCGAAAAAAGTGAACACCCCGATGACTGGCGAGAGCTAATGCGGTTATACATGGTCCGCCGCACACGCAGTTTTATTCAGAATAACTATGCGAAGGTTGACGATGACACGGGTCGAAAGTTCTTAACGTTCGAGGACGGCACTCGAAATTATTTCCCGACACGAGTTCCTAAAACGGTGAAATTTAAGATTGATGAATCTGATCCGGACGATCAGTACGCTCGACTTTATGCGGACGATGTTGTTGACATCATTAACGGACTCAAGCTGCCTCGTTACGGCTTGGGCAACTACGAAGCGATAGATCCCGAACATCCTCCAACTCAGTTAGAGGTGGAGCAATTGAGAGCGCTCTCCAGGGCGGGTAGGCGCTTAATGGGCTTTTCTCGAACAAACCTATTTAAGCGCCTTGAGAGCAGCGGCGAGGCCTTCCTGCTTTCGGTTGAGCGCCACATCCTGCGCAACTTTGTCTTTCTCTTCGCAATAGAGCATGGACAGCCACTGCCTATCGGCACGCAAGATGTGGCCGCGCTCGATACTCGGACAACTGACGAGGACGCAGAAGGACTTTTGTCCTTCGCCTATGAAGAGGCAGAAAACGGAGAGGGCCTTAGAGAGGACGAGTTACCGCAATCCGAGACGGAATTCAAACGACGAGCCGGCGAGATATATGCCCTTTATTCAACCGACTTGAAGAAGCGTTT
>JBPCMI010000118.1:0-33863 GCA_051002415.1 Pyrinomonadaceae bacterium | reverse complement strand
AATTCGTGTCCTCTGCCGAGCCGAGGTTAAGCAACTGGCTGCGTGTTGCGAGCTTAAGAATAATGCTAATCTGCGATCGTCTGACGCAGTCTTGACCACGAAATGGCAAGGAAGGGAAAAATGATTGCACTACTCGGCGCGGCCCTGTTAACCGCTATTGGGTGTTTCGTTACTCAACCAGAGGCCGTCAGCCTGGCATCGACCGCCGACCAGAAGCCCAGCGTTCTAACTGAGGGCTGCGAAAGTATTATCCAGGGAAAAGTAAAGGGCCGAGTGGAACGTCCTGAGGATCTGAATGATGGGGAGTTTGCGCTGAAGGTTTCAACTGCTGATTACGGCATGGTCACCGTAGTGTATTCAGCATTTCGGCTTTGCCATAACGATGTGGGCGCCAGCCTTAAAGCAGGTGACAAGATCGAGGTTTACGGAAAAGTGATAAGCAAAAACAAGATCACGGTCTGCCTGTCAAAAAACCATTACATCAAAAAGTTGTGAGTGGCGATCCCGCCCTGCGATTGGCACGCAAAGCCTCATCCATTCGCACGTTGCAGGGAAAGTCCCACGAACAATTAAGAGAAGAGCTGGGCTCCTCGCCTAAGATTCCAACGGCGGAGTAACCGTCTGCACTCTTACTTTGTTCTTTTTTGCTGTGCGGTAGAGACTGACTGCTTCTTTAGCCAGCTTGAAAACGGGCCGGTGATTTCGAGCAACCAACATTGTCCAATCACGCTTGGTGAGCTGTGGGAAGTAGATGCCGCGGAAGAAGAGTCGCGCTATCAAATGCATCAAGCGGTAGTCAATGCGTCTGTCAGCAATTGACTCGAGTGCCTGCTGGTTCGCTTCGGCGCTGTAAGATGTTCTCCAGGCCTTGTCCACTTCATCCTGGGCCTGCTCAATGGTCATCTTCAATGGCGTGTGCGCCATTTTGAAGGGCGCAAAATCCATCCAATGTTTCGGGCGAGTCATGCGGCCGGCCGCCCCGAGCCGAGCGTACAAGGGCGTCCCCGGGAAAGCTGTAAGTTGGCCGAAGACCGGCAGCACGGGCGGCCAGCTGGCAATCGCTTCAAGTGTCCGGTCAGCAACGCCAGGGGTATCGTTGTCCATGCCGAAGATAAAAGAGGTAATCGCGTAAATGTCGCGCTTAGCGAGCCGGCTTAAAACTGCCGCATACTCGCCGGGCTTATTAAAGTTTTTATTAACATCTGCCAGATTTGCCGGATCGATCGATTCCATTCCGATGAAGATCCAACGACCGCCCGATTCCGCTATCAAGTCTACGAGCTCCTCATCGCGCAAGAGATTGGCGCTGATCTGCGCTGTCCAGGGCAGCTGAGCCCCCGCGGCAATGATATCGCGCAACAAAGACTTGGTGCGTTTGCAATTGATGGCGAAGTTATCGTCGATAAAGAAAACACCAATCTGTCCGCGGTGACTGCGAGCGCGGTCTTTCAGACGCAGCATTTCTTCGACTACGCTCTCATTTGTGCGGAAGCGGATCGAGTCGCCAAAGAATCCAGTCACTGTGCAAAACTCGCAGCCGTAAGGGCAGCCGCGGCCGGATTCGATCGGCACCATGTGAAATGTGCCCCATCCGGCTCCACGTCGCTCGAGGAGTGAACGGACTACTCGCGGAACAAGGTTGAATTGATCAAGATCAAGTTTGTCCCAGGGAATGTTTGGATAAGGACTTAGGCTCGGCTTGCGCTCTTTTCCAGTTTCATCGACGGGTGCGTAAATCTCTTTCAAGGTGCCGGCGGCAGCGTCGTTAACGATCTGCGGCCAAGTCTCATCAGCTTCACCTAAAGCCACTGCATCGGCGTGCTGCTTCCCGCCATCTTTTCCCAATGCTTCGTCGGCCGCTTCGGTCACGTGCGGGCCACCCATTACAACCGGAACGCCGATCGCGCGGATCGCATCAGCCATGCGATAGGCGCGGGCCACCATTCTCGTCATAGCGCCAATGCCGACAAGGCCGACTTGTTCTTCGCGGATGAAGCGAACCAATTCGGCTTCAGTCATCGGCTTCGCATTACCATCGATCAACAGCACCTCATGTTCGGGAGGCGTGAGGGCTTGCAATAGGAACATCCACAGGTGAGGCATGAAATTACGCGTCACCCCATTGTCAGGGTTATAAAGAAGGATTTTCATTTTTCGCTTCCTCCAAACGGACTGGGGGTGCCCGATGGATAGTCTTAGCAGGATTAGTTAAAAGCAACAGAAGGAGGAGCGGAAAGAACTCAGTCCAATGTCACAGAAAATCGGTTCGCGGGGGACTATAACACGATATGCCTGCAGAACCGTAGATAGCAGGTCGTGGAAAGGTGCCGCTTGCGAGTCTGCGATGAGCGAAAATTATTCTTAACTAAGGTCTGCGCCCTTCGCTAAGTGACACCGAAGAATCGTTTAGTCTGCCAGTTCTCTTTGTTTTAAGTGTTACGGGTTCTAAAAGGGCCCCCGGCGTTTTGATTCATCGTGACTAATTGCTCAGCTCAGAATATGAACTTAGCTGCCAGCTGAATCTGTCGCTCACCCAGGAAAGTGCGTGGCCCGCCGAAAGGCGTGGACGGGGCGGGGTTGGTCAGCACAACGGCAGACGAACTCGCGATGCCATAACGCCCGGTGTTGACAGTGGCCAGGTTAGATCGATTGAAGAGGTTGAAGGCCTCAGCAACCAGACTAAGTTTGTACCTCTCCCCAAACTTGAAGGACTTTGTCACGCGAGTATCAAAAACATAGATACTCGGCGTTGTAAATTCGTTACGTACGGTGCCCGGTACGCGATCGGTACTCGCGTTGCCATCGCGATTAGCATCACCGGAAATCAGGGCCGAATAAGCAAATCCACTCTGCAAGGTAACGATTCCGGAGAACGTCCAATTGCTCAACAACCCTCGTGCAAAAGCATTCTCGTTATTGACTCGACCGATCTCATACACCGGGCTAAAAACGAAACGATGCCGGATATCGAGATCGCTGCGTCCCCAGTCTGAAGCGATGTCCAAATTGTTCTGCAATCCCTTGAAGTCGTCAGTGCCAACTACGACCATCGTCTGATCCGGGCGGTCGTCTTTAGCGCTGGAAAAAGTATAAGCAGCGATGAACTGGAAGCCGCGCGCAAACCTTCTCTTGAGTTCGACTGCGAGTCCGTTGTAACGCGAGCTAGCAGTGCTCTCAAACAAACTGATGCGCGTAAAGCCTGGAATTGGTCGCGCAGAGGGGTGACGCAAGACGGTGAGAGGCTGGCCGGACGGATCTGTCACAGTGGTCAGAACAGGCGCGCCCAGATTAATGTCCCTGGTCCGCGAAAGATGTACGCCCCGGAAGTACAAGTAAGTAACTGCCAAACTCGTGTTCGACAACAATTCCCGTTCAATTCCCAGTCGTCCTTGTTGCACGTAGGGCTGCGCATAGTCTCTGGCAAACAGATAGAGACTTGGTGTTTGTGCCCCGACGCCCGGCGGCGCAGTGAAAGTGTTCGGATAAGTAGGACAGGGATTAGTAGGAAGTGTCGTGCAGGTCAGGGTTACGCCGGTAACCTGAATTCCGTTTTGTGAATGCGAGGTGCCGACCATGATCGCCGGCGTACGTCCAAAGAAGATTCCGTACCCGCCACGCAGCACTGTCTTCTCGTCAAAGGCAAAACTAAAACCAGCGCGCGGGGCGAAGTTGTTACCGTCACGAATGGGCGTTGTCGTGTCTATACCAGCGGCCGCCAACGCTGCACTGGGATTTTTCACCCCAGGTTCGGCCAGGTCCTGCAAGTCATAACGCAGACCAAGATTCAGGGTTAGCCTGGGACTGACACGCCAATCATCCTGCACAAAGAATGCGTATTCGTTCATATCAGGATTTGTTACTGCGCCCGACGTGCCTGCACCGCCAAAATTTTGCGTAAACCCTGAGGGTGTGTTTGCTGCGAAGGCCGCGTAAGTATTGAAGGTGTATTGCCCTGAGAACAACCCGGGGAAGAAGTTGAAGATACGATCAAAGTTTAAATCAGCTCCAAACTTCAGACTGTGCGCGCCGCGCGTGACGCTGATGCTGTCTATGACTTGGAAGCGCTTGATAGTCGTTTCGCGCGGGCTGAAGTTGTTGCGACCCAATTGGAAAAACCCGCCGCCGGTCTGAATGCGGGCCTCTGTTACATCGCTGTTCGCCTCGCCTGGTTCCCGGTCCCGACCGTATTGCAAACGGAACTCGTTGATAACGGTATTACTGAGTGTAGAAGTGAGCGAGCCGGAAAGCGTAGTTGTCCGCGCGACACTGTTACCAGAGTGTTCTTCAGCGCTCAGCGGTCCACCATTTTCATTGTTATTGCCCGTGAAATTTTGCTGATTGAAACGAACGGTCATGTGGTTGGCATCATTAAGCCTGATGTCCGTTTTCAGCATGTACACGTCCTGATTACGGCCGATCGGGTAGGTAGTGACCTTCGGACCTAATAGCGCCCGGATATTAGCGGGCTGGGCGAAGAAGTTCGGCGGGTCCACGACGTTCGGAATGTTTGAGCGCTGTCCGTCGTAGGCAAAGAAAAAGAACGCCCGATCCCTCTTTATAGGTCCACCCAAGGTGCCCCCGAATTGCTTAATCTGCGACTTAGGCCGTTTTGCTCCGCGCGCAGTCAGGATGGGAGTGTTGGAGTTTAAGGACTCATCACGGAAGTACCCAAACGCACTGCCATGCCAGTTGTTCGTACCTGATTTGGTAACGACGTTGATAACTGCGCCCCCTGCCCGTCCAAACTCAGCCGAGAAGCCATTCTGATTCACTTGGAACTCTTGCACTGACTCTTCCGAGAATTGATAGGGCGGGCGTGTGCCGGTACGACCAAACGATTGGCCGAAGAAAGTATTATTGTTATCGGCTCCGTCAACTTGCAGGCTGTTGAGCGTTCCCTTTTGGCCACCGACTGCCAGATCTCCCGCGCGAGTTGGATCGCGCACAACACTTGGTGTCAGAGTGGCAAAATCCAAAAAGTTGCGGCCGTTAACTGGAAGATTTTCAATGGCGCGTGCATTGACGGTAGTCGCGATTGAACTGCGAGTGGTTTCGACGATCTGGCCTTCAGCTTCCACATCCACCCTGGTTGCGATACCGGCAACGCTTAATTGAATGTTGAGCGGGGTCTGGCCGCCGACTGTGACGTCTACGTTCTCGAATGTGCCGTCGGAGAAACCTTGCGCCCCGCTCGCTGTAACACTGTACCTGCCGGGCGGTAAAACAATAATGCGGTAGTTCCCTTCATCATCGGTGGTGGAACTCCTGACAAGACCCGTATTTGAATTTCGAGCCGTAATGGTAACTCCCGTAACCACGGCGCCGCTGGGATCTGTCACGCGACCCTCAATATTTCCAGTGGTTGCCTGCGATTGAGCGAAGGTCCCAGTCGCCAGGAGAAAAAGGCAGATGAGAAGCAGGCATTCTCTTACTAATAAGGTTGAGGTCATGTTTTGCTCACAGTAATGGATTCAGTGATTAGCATTTAAAAACTTTAAGGCTTTCAGGAGAGACAGAGTTTATTGCAAAGGTACATGTCGGACGTGCGGATACTAACTATTTCACGAACGGAATCAAAGCAAGAAAACAGAAAAAAAAACATGCCGAACGTGCGACGCCAAAGCCGCTCAACTGCGACGCCCCACCGCCAGGGGCCGCCACAGAGAGAGGATTCGCTTGCCGCTCGCGGTCTGCATGATGCTCATAACGCCCATGTAACCGAAACCCAGGAAAAACAAAGAGAGAAACGGAATCGTGCCCCACATGTGCAAGCGTGCGGCGTAGAGAATGGCCAGCGCGAAATAAAGTGCAAAGCCCAACTCCAGGATTGGAAGGAAGCCGCGTTTGCGTTTGTACTTCTTCGCTTTCCACGTTTCATCAGTCGTGTTTTCGACGCTGTACTTTGGCGTACGAACGAATTCTGACTTAACTCCCAGGAGCGCTTCGATCACGGCCTTGGCATTAGAGAAAGCCAGGCCTATGCCCAACGCCATCACGAGCGGCAGGTGAGCAAGGCGCGGCGCGCGTTTCTCATCGAGATACCAGACTGCTGTTCCGTAGAACATGAAAACCGAGATGGATGAAAAGAACAGCAGCGGCAAGTCGAGAATCATCAGGTGATAAAACGGCTGGTTGTAGCGAACGAGCAGCAACGGAAACTGTAGAAAGCTGGCCACAATCATCAGCGGGTAACTGATGTTTCCCGTCAGACGGAAGAACATTTCCAACTTCACGCGGAGCGGCAAACGCGCGCGCCAGATACGCGGATACAGTTTGATTCCCACCTGCATCACGCCTTTGGCCCAGCGCCGCTGTTGCGCCTTGAACGCGTTGATCTCCACAGGAATCTCAGCGGGCGCGTCTTCGTCGAGCAGGTAAACAAACTTCCAGCCCATCAGCTGCGCGCGAAAACTTAGATCCGTATCTTCGGTGAGCGTGTCGTGTTGCCAGCCACCGCTCGTAGCAATCGCGCGGCGTCGCCAAATTCCCGCGGTGCCGTTAAAGTTGAAGAACCCCCCTGTGCGATTTCGCGTCGTCTGCTCAACCACAAAGTGGCCGTCGAGCATGATTGTTTGGAGTCGCGTCAACAGGTTGTAGGTGCCGTTAATGTGAGACCAGCGCATCTGCGCACAACCAACCATCGGATCAGTGAAGTAGTCGACCAGCTTCCGTAGACAATCCGGTTTGGGGACGAAGTCCGCGTCGAAGATGGCAAGCAGTTCGCCCTTCGCCACTTTCAACCCAGCCTCGAGCGCCCCAGCCTTGAAGCCCGTGCGATCGGTGCGGTGAATATAGCTAATGTCGAATCCCAGCTCGGCGTACTTCTGAACCGTCGCCTGTGCCAGCCTCACTGTTTCATCCGTCGAATCATCGAGCACCTGGATCTCGAACTTCTCTCGGGGATAGTCGATCTCAGTAACAGATTTCACCAGACGCTCAACTACGTACATCTCGTTGAACAGCGGCAGTTGGACTGTAATGAAAGGCAGATCAGCTTCAGCGAATCTTGCTTTTGGTTGTGGGATGAATTTGCGATAGCGCCAAAAGTCGATCACCTGCTTGACGCGATATCCACCGTAGATGGCCAGTACTGTCAGGATCGTGAAATAGAGGATCAGAATGGTCCAATCGAAGGCATCAAGACGATAGAGAGGGCTGATGTTCCCCCAGGTCTTATAGACGGACTCACTGAAGTACTGCTCGAAGAGCTGGTCAGGGGTGGCGACTGGGCCGTCTTGAAAAATTATCATCAAAAGTCTTGGCAGCTTCCCGCTCTGGCAAAAATCTGGGCAACGGATTCTAACTCATGGCGCTCATGAACAGAAACCTGCGCCTCTGGGCCGCGCTTTTGATGTTGCTGTAGCCGAGAATAGATGCGAACTAGATACGACGGAAAGGGGCGCTGTAATCGCTCGGCGCGGATGCAGTCTGATTTGGGATAGCTTCGGGCTGAAATCTCTTCGTTTCTGAAACCGCTCTGGCGCCAAAGCGATAACCTAGCTCCGCAAGAGCAGGCAATACGTAAAAGACGACGACTGATCCAAAGAGCGCTCCCGTAATGAACCGCGACCAATGGGTGTTTTCCCAAATGCCAAGAAAGCCGAGGCCAAAATCAATGGCCAATGGCGCCACAGCAATGAACAGCCATTTGCGCTCGGGAGGGTTCGTCCGACGCAACGAGGTGAACAAGGGGTAGAGCAGGGTTGTTAAGGCAAAACCGGCGTAGACACCGGTGCAACGCGCGCAAACCGCGAGTGGCTGTCCCGCGATGAAAAACGATCGCTCCGGCTGCTGGTGACAAACGTAGCTAAAGGCTTGATAAAGAATTCCGCTGATGATGCCGAGTTGACTTGCGCGTGCCAAAGGCGCACCGGCGATGAAGGCGAGGAGGAGCAGTGAACCTGTGAAAAGGATCGCCCACATGACCAGCGGACGACGATCGGAAACGCATTGAGGATGGTAACTCATTGAGGATTGCCGATTGCCAATTGCCGATTGACGACATTGGCGATTGCCGATTGCCGATTGCCAGTTGGCGTTGTTCTGACGCTTATTTTTCCTTGGTTCTCTGGGCTTTTGGTGACTTGGCGGTTGCATCTAAAAATCGGCAATCCGCAATTGGCAATCTAAAATCGGATGACCGTGTCCGGGCCACCTTCGATATGCAGCGTATCTACGAATCTGATGTGACGCGATTCGGTTGTCATAACCACTGAATGCGTGCGCTTGCCCGAGCCAAAGAATCTCACGCCCTTAAGTAATGCGCCATCGGTGACACCTGTGGCAGCGAAAATGATTTTCTTTCCCGGAGCAAGATCATTAGTGTCGTAAATCTTGTCGGGATCGTTGATGCCCATCGACTTCAGGCGCTCAAGCACCTCTTCCTTGGCCGGTACCTTGTTTTTATCAACGCCCAAACGTTCAGCATCAAAAACCAAACGCGCCTGGATCTCGCCGTTCAGACATTTCATGGCTGCCGCCGTGATCACCCCTTCCGGTGCGCCGCCAATTCCCAGCAGGGCGTGAATGTTGGTGCCAGCGACCGCCGCTGAAATTCCCGCAGACAAATCACCATCACCAATCAGGCGAATGCGAGCACCGGCTTCGCGCACATCGGTGATCAATTTTTTATGTCGCGAGCGATCGAGCACAATTACCGTCAAGTCCTCCACATCACGTCCCAAGCGCCGGGCAATGTTCTTGAGATTGTCTTTCACGGGAGCATCAAGATCGACGACACCGCGCGACGAGGGACCGACAACAATTTTGTCCATGTAAATGTCGGGAGCATTCAGCAAACCACCACGTTCAGCGGCCGCGAGCACCGCAATCGCGTTGTTTGCGCCGAGTGCGCACAGATTTGTTCCTTCAAGTGGATCGACTGCGATATCAACTTCCGGGCACGAGTCGGCTAGCTCTTCACCAACGCCAAAGCCACCGCCGACTTCCTCACCGATATAAAGCATAGGTGCTTCATCGCGCTCGCCTTCGCCTATCACGATGCGGCCGCGCATCGGGACGGTATCCATGGTCTCGCGCATTGCTTCGACGGCGACATGGTCAGAATACTTACGATCTCCCTGGCCCATCGTGCGTGCGGAGGCAATCGCCGCCGCTTCACAAACGCGCAGGAAATCCAGAGACAGTTCGCGATCTGTCCTTATCTCGTTACCCATAACGTAGCTCTCCTGATTCGGAAAATTGACCGCGAAACAGTTAATAGGTGCGCTGCTCGCAGATGTAAGAAGTGCGGGTTTATACTAACAGAGCGGTGCTGGAATTTGTAGCTGCGTACCCTTCGCGGAACGCGTTCTGCGACAGCAAGTCAGTGAAGTTATCAAAATTTGCCTTTCTTCTTTGCGGTGTAAATATAGAAGGAACGAGCGGTCCCCTTTTTTTAGCCGAGACCCCGTGAAAGCTGAAATTCCTTCCGTATTAGCTCTCTTCTTGCAATAAAAAGTCTTCGATAGCATCGCCGTACCTATTCAAAGTATCGACGCGTTACAGCGTGTCAGCTAGAATCGCGTTGCTTCAACTATCAGCAAGCACTCGCTTGCTAACCTGCAACAGCCCGCAACTTTGATTGCGCATGGAGACAAGCCAATGGCCAAGACGTCCAAACCTCTCGTCCTCAAACTGAGCGAAGTTGGTGCTGGTGACGTTGAACTCGTGGGTGGCAAATGCGCCAGCCTGGGCGAACTGTTTCGCGCGCTCGTGCCCCGCGGCGTGCGCTCTGTGGACGGCTTTGCGACTACCAGTGAGGCTTACCGGCTGCTGGTCAACACGAATGGTTTAGGTAATCGACTGCGCGAGTTGATGGCAGGTCTCGATCACAACGACATCAAAGCTTTGAACGAAGCGGGCAAGGAAGCGCGCGCTTTAATGCTCGATACACACCTCCCGCAGGAAGTTAAAGATGCGATCCTCAATGAGTATCGCGAACTTTGCGAACGCCTGGGACGAACTCCTGAAGTTGCCGTCCGCTCTTCAGCCACAGCCGAAGATCTTCCGGATGCTTCTTTCGCCGGACAGCAAGACACGATTCTAAATGTACGCGGCGAGGCACAGCTCATCGAAGCCTGCCATCGTTGCTTTGCTTCCCTGTGGACCGACCGCGCCATTTCGTATCGAGCAGCGCGCGGGTTCGATCACTTCGAGGTGGCGCTTTCAATCGGTGTGCAGCCCATGGTGCGTTCTGACCAGGCCTGTTCTGGCGTGATGTTTAGTCTCGACACGGAATCCGGTTTTCGTGACGTGGTGGTGATCAACGGCGCCTGGGGTTTGGGTGAAGCCATTGTGCAAGGCATGGCGACTCCTGACGAGTGGGTGGTTTTCAAGCCAACCCTAAAAACGGGCGCTCGTCCGATCGTTAGCCGGCGACTAGGCGGCAAAGAAGTGAAGATGGTTTACGGCCTGGACGGGCGTGGCACGCGAACTCGGGAAGTAGTTGAGGCACAGCGAAATCGGTTCGTGCTCGACGACTACGAGGTGTTGGAGCTGGCGCGCTGGGCCTGCATCATTGAAGAGCATTATTCGGAGCTTGCCGGTAAGCACGCACCTATGGATATCGAATGGGCGAAAGATGGCTACACGGGCGAGCTCTTCATCCTCCAGGCACGTCCTGAGACTGTTCACGCCAGCAATCGCGAAAACTATATCGAGACTTACCGACTCACGGGAGAGCATGGTGATCCACTCGTTTCCGGTATTGCCGTAGGCGAAAAGATCAGTCACGGCCGGGTGCATGTGCTTAAAGATCCCGATCATCTGATGGAATTCAAAGCCGGCGACGTGCTGGTTACTTCCATGACCGACCCCGCCTGGGAACCGATCATGAAAAAAGCTGCGGCAATCGTGACTGACCGCGGTGGCCGCACGTGTCACAGCGCGATCATCAGCCGCGAGCTCGGCCTGCCTTGCATCGTCGGCACCGGCAACGCAACACAGCTCCTGCAGAGCGGAACTGACGTCACCGTGTCCTGCTCAGAGGGCGCGCACGGCAACATTTATGAAGGACTGGTTGAATTTGAAGTTGATCGCCGAGCTGTTGCGGAAGAAGCACGACCCCGGACACAGGTGATGATGAATGTGGGGGATCCCGATCACGCTTTCGCCGTGGCGTCATTGCCAAACGACGGAGTGGGCCTCGCACGCCTGGAGTTCATCATCAACAACCACATCGGAATTCACCCGATGGCCCTCGTCCGTTATCCCGCATTGCAAAGTCCTGATGTCGTAAAAGAGATTGCCAGGCGGGTTGGCGAGGAAGATCCCCGCGAGTTCTTCATCCGCCGTTTGTCAGAAGGCATTGCCCGCATTGCCGCGGCGTTTTATCCAAAGCCGGTAATTGTGCGAATGTCGGATTTCAAATCAAACGAATACGCCATGCTCATCGGCGGCGAAGAGTTTGAACCCACGGAAGAAAATCCCATGCTCGGATTCCGCGGCGCCTCGCGCTATTACGACGACCGTTATCGCGAGGGCTTCGAGCTCGAATGTCTAGCGCTGCAGCGCGTACGCGATGACATGGGTCTCGTTAATGTGAAGACAATGATTCCCTTCTGCCGGACGGTCGCGGAAGCCGAACGTGTGGTGGCGCTGATGGCCGAATTTGGTTTGAAACAAGGCGAGCACGAGCTCGAGATTTACGCGATGTGCGAGCTCCCGGCGAACGTGATTTATGCTGATGAATTCCTGCGCATCTTTGACGGCTACTCGATTGGCTCAAACGATCTCACGCAATTGACGCTTGGCCTCGATCGCGATTCGGAGATGGTGGCGCACTTGTTTGACGAACGCGATGGCGCAGTTGAAAAGATGGTGACGATTGCCATTGAGGCTGCGCACCGGGCCGGAAAGAAGATCGGCATCTGCGGCCAGGCGCCGTCTGACTATCCCGAGTTCGCTCGTTTCCTCGTTGAGAAAGGGATTACTTCGATTTCGCTGAATCCAGACACGGTGTTGCAAACTACGCACGTGATTCTCGAGGCGGAGAACGAGGCTAAGCCAAAGCAACCAACGCTCGCGGACCGGCCAATATTAGTTCTTACCGAGCCTAGAGCTTTAGATGATACCGCAGCAAAGCTTGTGCTCGTGACTGAGCCGAGTGGTTGAACGGAAACGAGCGGCGGGATGAACTTCTCTCTCAGCGTCCCTGCCTTCTCCCTGTCTTTGGTTCTCTCAATGTTGCGCCGCATGGTTTTTCAGGGCAACATGTCTCCTGGCGTATTTCAAATCCTCATTTGCTTTGGTAGTGATCAGGAGAACCTCAATGGCCACGCTGTTAATCGTCGACGACGATAACAACATCCGCGAAACTCTTAACGATCTTCTCAGCGAGTCGCACGAGTGTCACACTGCTGATCGGGCAGAACAGGCTCTTGCTTATCTTGAGTTTGAGAGCTACGACGTCGTGCTCACCGACATCGCCATGCCCGGACTAACGGGCGACGAGCTTCTGAAGCGCGTTCAAATCCAACATCCACATACGCCCGTGATCGTGATTTCGGGGAATTCTGATGAAGACGCCGCGAGAAACTTGCTGAACCTCGGAGCGTTCGCCTACATCTCGAAACCTTTCAAGCTTGAAGACGTGGAATTGGCAGTGGTGCGGGCCATCGCTCGTAACCAGGAGTTGAAAGCGGCCGGCACTGAAGATAAGTAGAGTAGCTTGGTCGCGCAGTAGGGTAATGCGGATGACCGGAATCGCGAACGGAGTAATGATTCAACTCGGAATGTGAAGCACGTGATTTCCGGGTTCGCTCGTCCCGGTAGCTCGGGACTCGCTCACCCGGGGCTAGCATCTGCCGCCGCTTCGCGGCTCGTTGGATCTGACACCTCAGCTTAGCGTAGCCCACGCGAAAATCCTTCGGCTCCTCAATCTCCGGATGCAACGTGAGAGGTCGCGGGCTGCCACGTTGGCAGCGTCACGCGCGCCGCTTTTTCACTCTTCAACCCCAAAGCCCAGTCAGCTTGCATGAGCGTATGAATGTCGCGGGTGCCCTCGTAAATGATCGCTGCTTTGCAGTTGCGCAGGTAACGCTCAACCGGATAATCGTTTGAGTACCCATTCGCCCCGTGAACTTCAATCGCCATTGACGCCGCTTTCTCGCTGCGCACTGTAGCCTGCCACTTAGCTAGGCTTGTCGCTTTCCCATTGGGTTTGCCTTCGTTCTTCAAGTAACCGGCACGCAACCACAGCAGATGCGACATCTGATAGTCGGCTTCCATCTCAGCAATTTTCTGTTTTACCAGTTGGTGGTTTCCTATCTTGGTGCCAAACGTTTCGCGTGTGTTCGCATAGTCGACTGAGGCGTCGCGGGAAGCGCGAATGACGCCAGTGGCGCCCGCAGCCACGGTGTAACGTCCTTGCTCGAGCGCAAACATCGCAATCTTGAAACCCTCGCCTTCCTCACCAACAAGATTTTCTTTCGGCACGCGAACATCCTGTAAAGAGAAATAGCCGGTGTTGCCGGCGCGAATGCCGAGCTTGCCGTGAATCGTGCCGGATGAGAATCCTTTCATCGTGCGTTCGACGATAAAGCACGACATGCCACTGTGATCTCGTTTGCGGCGCTTCTCTTCATCCGTCCAGCAGAAGAAAAGAAAGTTGTCCGCCATGTCTGCCAAACTGATCCACATCTTTTCGCCGTTGAGCACATACTCATCGCCTTCACGCCGCGCGGTTGAGCGAGAGCCCACCACATCCGAGCCAGCGCCGGGCTCAGTCAAACCATAAGTTGCCAACTTTTCGCCCTTCGCCTGCGGCACGAGATATTTTTGCTTTTGTGCTTCGGTGCCCCAGGAGTAGAGGGTTAACGAATTGAGCCCGGTGTGAACTGACATCACGACGCGCAGAAAAGTATCGACTGCTTCCAATTCTTCGCAGACGAGGCCAAGCGAAATGTAATCGAAACCCGCGCCGCAAGATTGTTCTGGAATGCAGACTCCGAGCAGGTTGAGCTCGCCCATCTTCTTCAGAATTGCGGGCTGATATTCCTGTTTTTCGTCCCACTCTTTGATGAAAGGCGCGACTTCTTTTTGGCCAAACTCCTTCACAGTTTGCACCAGCGCTTTATGGTCTTCGGTTAGTTCAAAATCGATCATCTTGAATCTCGCTTTTTGATGTGGGGTATTTAAAGAAGCGCCATCTTAACATTGCCAATTGCCAATTGCCGATTGCCAATTGGATCACGGGCGAGACGCTCCACCATCCATTTGGCAATTGTAGGGTCTTTGGACATTGGACATAGGACTTCCTATACTTTCCGCCATGCCGAAGAAAAGGAATTCAAACACAGTTCGCGTAGGACTGATTCAGATGAGTTGCGGCGAGCGTCCCGAAGCAAATTTTAAAAAAGCCGTCGCGCGTATCGGCGAGGCCGCAAAAAAGGGTGCGCAAGTCATCTGTCTGCAGGAGCTTTTCCGTTCCAAATATTTCTGCCAGACGGAAGATACGGCACTCTTCAAACTCGCCGAAACAATTCCCGGCCCTTCGTCAGAAGCGCTGGCAAAAGTAGCTAAGCAACACAAAGTCGTGATCGTGGCTTCGCTATTTGAGAAGCGCACCGCCGGCATTTACCACAACACCGCAATAGTTATCGATGATAATGGCAAGCTCGCCGGCAAGTATCGCAAGATGCACATTCCCGACGACCCGCTTTATTACGAGAAGTTTTATTTCACTCCTGGAGATCTTGGTTTTCAAACCCACGACACAGCCGCCGGTAAGATTGGCACCCTTATTTGTTGGGACCAGTGGTTTCCTGAAGCCGCACGCTTGACTGCTTTAGGTGGGGCCCAGTTTCTTTTTTATCCCACCGCGATTGGCTGGTTGCCTGACGAAGACGAAGAGATGAATCTCGCGCAACACTCCGCCTGGGAGACCATCCAGCGCGCTCATGCGATCGCCAACGGACTTTATGTTGTCGCTGTGAATCGCGTGGGGCGTGAGGGCAAGCTGACATTCTGGGGCCAGTCATTTGTTGCCGATCCTTTCGGACGCATCATCGCTAAAGCTTCGGCCGACCAGGAAGAGGTCCTTGTCGTAGACTGCGACCTGGATAAGATCGAAGAGACGCGACAGAACTGGCCGTTTCTGCGCGACCGCCGTATTGATTCCTACACCCCAATCTCTACTCGTTTCCTCGAGCCCGCCAGCACCAAGTGATGAACCAAGCGACGCCTGCTGCACTCGGTTATTACATGCCTGCCGAGTGGCAACGCCACACCGCAACCTGGTTGAGTTGGCCCAAGGATCCGCTCACCTGGCCGGATCGCGTCCCGCAGGTTGAGGCAGTGTTCCTTCAGATGATGGCAGCGCTTGCGCCTCACGAGATCGTAAACCTGCTCGTGGACGACGCGGATACTGAAGCTCTCGTACGGCGGCGCTGTGACTTTCCCGGCGCGCATAACATTCGTTTCCAGCGACTGCAAACTGTCGACTCCTGGATTCGCGATTATGGCCCAAGCTTTCTGCTAAACCGGGGAACGAAAACCCTGGCTTACAACGATTGGATCTTTAACGCCTGGGGCAACAAGTACGAGGAGCTCAAGCGCGACAACGCAATCCCAGCACAACTTGAAGCGACCCTTGGCGGGCGACGCTTTGAGCCGGGGATCGTCATGGAGGGTGGTTCAATTGAGGTGAATGGCGACGGAATTGTGATGACTACCGAACAGTGTCTTCTCAATCCCAACCGCAACCCCGACCTTGATCAAGTCGCCATCGAAGTGTATCTGAAAAATTATCTGGGAGTTCAGCAAGTGTTGTGGCTGGGAGAAGGAATTGTCGGGGATGATACTGACGGCCACATCGACGACATCGCCCGGTTTGTAGCTCCAGACACGATCGTTTGCGCATTGGAAGATGAGCCGGCCGATGCTAACTATGAGTTGCTACAGGACAACCTGCGGCGGCTGCAGAAGGCAACAGATATTGCAGGTAAGAATTTTGAAATCGTCACGCTCCCGATGCCGGGAGTCGTTGCTGCTTCAAACGACGACAGCCCTCGTGCGCTGGATCGTCTGCCGGCGAGCTATGCCAACTTCTATATCGCGAACAACGTCGTGCTGGCTCCAATCTTTGGTCACGAGAACGACAAGCGCGCGTTGGATACTCTACAAAGAGTATTTCCCACTCGACGCATTGTAGGGATTAATTGCGAGCCGCTCGTCTGGGGCATGGGGACCATTCACTGCGTCACCCAGCAACAACCCTCAAGCGCGTAGTCCAACGTCCAATGTCCAAAGCCGGCGGGATTGGCGATTTCCGATTGCCAATTGCCAATTCCTGATTGGACTTATTCTAGCCAACGTGGAGAGACGGGAGACCTTTCCCCATCTCCGCTTGTTCGTATTCCAGCTCTCATTCGCAGGCAATTTAGCGATAGCTCAAATTCCAATCGGCATTCGGCAATTGGCAATGGGCAATTCCCTAAACAATCCCAACTTTATCAAACGCCTTCGCTACGGCTTGAAAGCGAGCCTGCTTGTTGGTCTTGTTCGCAAATAAACTTCGAGCGGCGAGTTCGACGCCACGCCGGCTGTCCCCAAACCGTGACGTTCGCGAGAGGTTTTGCGTCAGAGCGAGATAGAACAGCGCGGCCACTTCCCAAGGCTTCAACAAGTATTTCCCCTTCGCATCCTTGGTCGTAAGCATGTTGTACGCGGCCTTGTTGTGTATGCCGCTGTTGGTATGTACGCCGCCCCAGTCACCGTTTTCCGTCTTGGGAAGTTTCAAGTAATTATCCATGTGCGAAGGCTGATCGAATTTCCCGGGACTTCGCATATCGCGCAAGGCAGGTTCGTCGTCCATTAGGCCTTCACCTATGAGCCAGTTCCACTTCTTAATGTCAGCCTGGTTAGCGTTAGCGATTATCACTCCGAGGATATCTGACAGGGATTCATTCAACGCTCCTGATTCGCCGAGATACTCAATGCGCGCCGTGTAATCCGTAATCCCATGAGTAAGCTCGTGCCCGACGATGTCTTTCGCCACCGCCCACGAAATCAGCTTGCCGTTCTTCTTGCTTTGGCCGTACATCATCTGCTTGCGCCACCAGGTCGCATTGTCCCATTCCCTGGTGCCGTCTTCTTCAACGCAGTTGATGCTGGAACGAACGGCGCCGCCCATGTTGTCGATGCCGTTTCGTTTCAAGACTGTGCTGATAAACTTCAACACATCCGCGGTGTTTGCATGGGCGCTGACTGCGGCACCGTCCCAATCGGGCGGATTGCCCACGTAATCTCCCGGTAGCTTGCTCACCAACGCGTCGACGTTCCCGAAACCAAAATCGTACGTGTGCATATTGAGGTCGGAGTCGTGAAGAAATGATCCAGTGCTGTTCTTCGTACAATTAATGGTGCGCATCTTCTTGAGGCCATCCAGGGCCCTGACACTCACGTTATGCGAGCGCGGCAACTCGGCTACGAGATCTCCCGAATGCGCGTCTACAACATAGTCAAAGGCCTTCGGCGAGCCGGACAATTGCGCGCGCCTGTTATAGACACCCTCGGTCGCCGCTTCCGCGTCCTGCGAGCCTTTTGTTTTAGTGACGTCCCGCATGATGTAGACCAGTCGCCAACGTTGCGCTTCCCGATCGAAGTAGTAATAAACACTCGGTGTCGCTTCCAAGACCTGCGGATCCGCACCAGATGCCCGTACCACCGTCTGCAAGACATCGGCAGGAGCTACAGTTGCTACTGCGTCGACATTCGTCGGTTCGGTGAGCGTGGAGTTGATTGAAATCAATTCGTTCTTCTTATCAAGTTCCACCGCCACGAGCGACCCGTACACCGGAATGCGCCGGTAGTATTGGCAGAACTTCACCATTTGCGTGCCCGTAAGTGGCACCGCCTCCACCGCAATTAATTTGAACTCACTTTTTTCGGCGCCCGGATCTCCAGCGGTGAACGTCGGCAGGGCCTCGCTGGCAAGTGCGTTGGTTAGATACTGACGCGCTGCGGTCTCAGCATCCATCCCAGTAATCGGCGCCCGCGCTGCTGCGGCGCCTGGCCTTGCACCCGGTCGCGCGCGTTGCGCCTTAGGACGAATATTGCCCAGAATCGTGGCCGCGCCTCTGTCCTGGCGATGAAAGGCAAATGAGCGCAGGCCGTTTCTACTGACTTCGGTTTTGCGAAAAGAATCAGGAGCCGCGCTGGTCGCAAGCTCGCTTCTCTTGCTGCTGCTCTTAGTGGTTCGCTTTTTTGCTGCAGACTTGGGAGATTTTTTCCCCCGTTTCTTTGTCGATTTCGTGGTCATGACACTCCTTCAGTTCGGCGGAATAAACTGCGGGTCGATGTTCTTGAACTTGAAAGTTGCGCGAGGTCGTGCTGCGATACTTGCTTAAATAGTAGCTTCACCAGAGTAAGTCAATAGCGACGTTGCGCACATGCCGTTGGTCCCTCGCTGGAGCTCGGGCAGGCCCTTCCCAACCCCGAGGTAGATAACTCTGGTAGTGCCCTAATTTGTAGCGCAACCTGTTAGTTTGCGCTGAATCAATGGCATTCAAGGCGCACGCAAACTAACAGTTTGCGTTACAAAGGCCTAACCAGGGCACTACCAAAACTCTCACCTAGTTATCTGGCTTAACGAAACGCATTAGTTTTTGGGCGGCCGCTTTAGCCTCATCAAGATTGCGTACAGAATTATTTAATTGCATCTCGTAAACAGTCTGCGTGATCTCGCCGATCCGGGGACCGGGTGGTAGTCCCAACTCCAAGAGATGCCGTCCCATCAACAACGGCGGTGGTGGTCCCTGTTCAATGTTCAACTCACGCACGCGCTCAATAAACCATTCCTGAGCTTCCGCGCCGTACCATTTTTCTCGCGGCACGTCGTCGCTATTGCGGCCGAGCGAGTCAGCGCGAGCTACGCGGTAGAGTAAATCGGGCTCACACTTGCGCGCCAGACGGCGGAATGCACCATCACCAACTTCAGCGCGCTTTTTGTAAAACTCACCCGGCTTCAAATGGTCGCGCACGATCGCGATCACTTGAGACCGAACGTCATAGCCGGCAAGCGAATGCAGGTTTAAACGATCCAGAAAGATCTCTGTTGGCGCCATCCCCGCTTCTTCGTGTCCGCGCGAGCGCCAGCGCCCTTCGATGAACTCTGTAGTTGCTGGTTTACCAAAATCATGAGCAAGCGCCGCGAGCATTACGCTCGCCTGTTTGGCATATGGCAAGTCATCGATCAATTCGCGCGCGCGATCAAGCACCAACATTGTGTGCGTAAAGACTTCGCCCTCCGGATGCCACTCGGGATCCTGGGGCACGTCAATGAGTGCAGCTATTTCCGGAAAGAGCTTTTCCAAAGCTCCAAACTTACGCAGATATGTAAACCCAATCGAGGGGCGCTGGGCTCGCAGCAACAGTTTTTCAATTTCACCCCAAATTCTTTCCGACGGCAGATCGCTCAAGTCAGTATTACGACAAAGGCTTTCGGTTTCAGCCTCAACCTCAAATTCAAAACGTGCAGCAAACTGGGCGGCGCGTAGCACTCGCAAACTATCCTCGGCAAATGTGTCGGCTGAAACAGCGCGCAGGATTCTGTTATCAAGATCTGCCCGGCCGTGATGCGGATCGATAATCTCTTCGGTTAACGGGTCCTGCATGATGGCGTTGATGGTGAAATCACGCCGACTGGCAGCTTCGGCCGGATCCATTTCGGGATTGCCTTCAATCACAAACCCGCGGTGGCCTTTCCCGGACTTACGGTCGCGCCGGGGAATGGAAACGTCGATATCGCGCTCAAGCTTATAAACGCTGAAGGCTTCACCAACGACGTTTACAGTTCCAAACTGATCGAGGACTTCCCGTAGTCTCGCCGGTTGCAAACCGTAGACTTCAAGATCCCAATCCTTAGGCGCGCCACCCATGAGCACATCGCGCACGCATCCGCCAACCAGCAAGGCACGCCCACCTGCAGCGCGAATAGCCTTAGCAAGATCAATTACTTTTTCCGGGGGATTAAACATGGAGTCTCAAGTCTTGGGGTCTCATGTCTCAAGTTTCAAAATTGAGACTCGAGTCATGAGACCTGAGACTTAGTCTTCAAGCGGTTCTACAGTGACTTGAATTCCGCGTGTGGAAGGAATGCAACTGATAATTTGGGCCCGATCAATTTGAGTCAAGCCGGTTCCTGCAGCATGCCAAAGCTTGACCCAGAAAGTACGAGTCTCGCCATGAATTGCGAATGTGGAGCCATCGTTCATGACGGGGACTGGCTCAGCAACGGTTCCCTCACGCAATTCTTCCAGCAACTCACCGATGAACGGCTTGAACTGATCAAACTGCACAAGGACGTTGCGGTCTTCGATTTCCGCGGGCGGCAACTCGATCGGCTCCACGCCTTCCAGCAGCAAACGCGTTTCCGTTTGCAGGTTTCGCTTTTTAACTACAGGCATAAATCTATTAAGTCTCAGGTCTCAAGTCTCAAGCACCACATGTTCAAGAATCTCAATTGCAAGTTCGACTGGGACTTGGGACTTGAGACTAAGTTTTCAAGCTTCGCTGTAAGTGATCGGGCAGGTCCGATACCTTAACTCGATCCTGTTCCCAAGTATCACGATCACGCACCGTAACAGACTCATCCTCCAACGATTGGTGATCTACCGTGACGCAGAATGGCGTGCCGATCTCATCCTGCCGCGCGTAAAGTTTTCCAATCCCACCAGTGTCGTCATAAACAGCTCGTAGCGTAGGCTGCAGAGAACGCTTAATCGCTTTCGCCATGCCGACGATCTCGGGCTTGTTCTTCGCGAGCGGCAGAATCGCAGCCTTAATCGGTGCGAGGGCTGGATGGAGTTTGAGAATTACGCGGGTCTCGCCTTTGTCGTTCGTCCTCTCGGAGTAAGCATCCATCAGCAGTGCCAGCACTGTGCGATTCACGCCCGCTGCAGGTTCAATCACATAAGGATAGAAGCGCTCCTTAGTGGCTTCATCGAAATAGGAAAGATCTTCGGTCGAATCAGGATTGAGGCGCTTGCCTTCCTCGTTCTCCGGTTTCTTCGAATGCGTGCGCAAGTCGAAGTCAGTTCGATTCGCAATCCCCATTAGCTCGTCCCATTGCTGGTCGGCATCCTCGCGTTCTGGGAAGAAACGATAATGGATATCTACCGTCCGTTTCGCATAGTGCGCCAATTCTTCCGGCGGTTGTTCATACAACCGTAAGTTCTCCGGTGAGATTCCCAGACTTAGAAACCACCGCTGGCAGTTATCGATCCATTCCTGGTGAACTTGCTCGTCTTCGCCGGGACGCACAAAGTACTCCATCTCCATCTGCTCAAACTCGCGCGTACGAAAGATAAAATTGCCGGGCGTGACTTCGTTACGAAACGATTTGCCAATTTGGGCGACACCGAAAGGAAGTTTTCGCCTGCTGGTCGTCAGGATGTTGGCGAAGTTAATAAAAATACCCTGGGCCGTTTCCGGACGCAGATAAACCAGTGAAGACTCGTCGTCTTCCGAAGTTGCACCCACGTGAGTGCGGAACATTAGATTGAATGGACGAGGTTCCGTCCAATCACTAGCGCCACAGTTCGGGCATTTAATGTTTGCGATGCCTCCGGTTTCAGCGCCGGTTTTTCCGGACTCCTCAATCAGCTTGTCGGCGCGATAACGCGAATTGCATTTGCGGCAATCAATCAACGGATCACTAAAAGTGTCTTCATGCCCGGAGTATTTCCAGGCAAGACGATTCAAGATGATTGACGAATCGAGCCCTTCCATGTCGTCACGCTCGTAGACCATCCAGCGCCACCAGGCCTGTTTCACGTTATTACATAGTTCCACGCCGAGCGGACCGTAGTCCCAGGCGCTGCCGAGTCCGCCGTAAATCTCCGACGAGGGATAAACAAAACCACGCCGCTTGGCGAGGGAAACAATGGTTTCAATGTTGGGTGCTGACATAGGCGGATAATCGTAAAGGGTCGACTGAAAATAGTAAACGCGAGGATATGCCCGTCGCGACGACAAAGCGACGGGCGGTCAACTTTTCAGAGCGCGCTTTAGTCGTAGCGCCACCGGGATTCGATTCAGAGCGGGAACGACCACAAAGAAAGGGAGCGCCGCTGCGCTCCCGAAGTCTAAGACAAAACGTCGAACCGTATTTAAATCCCGGCTCGCCAGATTTTCGAAAAGCTCTCTGTTAACTACCTGCTTGGCGTTTGCACGTTAACGTCAATCTTCTGTGTGCCGCCGCCGAACAATCGTCCGCGAAACATGAACAGCGCCACCAAAATTATGATCACGAAGATCGCGAGAATCGCTACCACTCCGGTGCTACCGCCGCCACCACCATTATCGTCTGCCATAAAGGCATCCTCCTGTTAAATGAGCTGAAAATAGGGGGGCGTGAAATTTCAGGGGAAGCTGCGTATCAGTAGTTACCACAAGGATGCAGAAGTCTTCAAGGGCAGGATTGAGTCATCGGGTCATTGAGTCATTGAGTCATTATGCTCTGTTTCAATGATCGGATGTCCACCCGGCACCCAGCACCAGGACACCATCACCTAAAAGAAGTCTCAAGCCTCGAAATTCGAGACTTGAGACTTGAGACTTGGGTCTCCTTTTATCCACGTCGCCGACGCCCAGGTGCTTCTGGTGCAGGGCGTACGTCGCTCGGTTGCAAAGTCGGCCGAGGTTCAGGAACGGCAGCGCCCCTGGGTACGATCCACATCTCGACGCAATTGTCCTCGCGGTAACCGCCATTGACTCCAACGACCCTGGCCGCGTCGATGCCGCGCCGGTTGACGAGGTAATCTTTGGCACGGGTCACGAGACGATCCGCTTCTCCGCTGCGACTCGTACGTCCGCCATAACCAAAAATGTATGCGCTCGCCGATGGATCGTTCTGCAGCTCAATAGCGAGATTGTCTAAACGCGCTTTCTGATCGTCGAATGCGCAACTGCAACAGACGTCGAATTCGCGAAGTTCACGCGGCGGACGCGGAATTCGCACCACGTTAGTCGCGGCGTTAGAAACTTGCCGGCAAGCAGCTTCGCCGGATCCGTCATTGACGACTAATGTTGCCGAAACTGTTTGAGTTCCCAATCCAGTTGAGTCGACGGAAATTGTCGGGGTGCCGTCACCGCTGAGAACCTTCGCACCAGCCGGACTGACCGTCCACGTATAGTTTAACGGCGAACTCCCACTGTAAGTAACATCCGCCGTGTAAGTGATCACTTCACCTTCGTTGACAGTGACAGGAGCAGAGAGGTTAACCGGGTAGGGGCAAGGAGAGACAGTTGGGGGGACACCCGGTCGGTAATTAAGTGCCACACATTTGATGCGTCCGGCAGCGAGACTAATCTCGCGGGTCCAGCGTTGGCCGTCTGGAAGAGTCATGACAACTGTGTGCACCCCTGGGTTGCGATTCCACGAGCGCCAGTCAATTGTCGTCGCGCCTTCTGGTTTGCCGTCTATCTCGATGGGCAATCCAGCAGGTGTAGTTTGGATCTTGATAATGCCATGCTTGGCCGGCTTTCGCTTCGCGTAAGCAGAATCGGGAAAGGCGAAGCAGAAAGTGAAAGCGAGAAGAGCAGCAAAGGCAAGCTTCGCACGCGTCGAGCATTTGGTTGGGGCCAATCTAAGTTTCATTCGTTCTTAGCCCTCCTCCGTCGTTTCGCTATGCTGCTGCAACTTTGTTTTCATTCGACGGCGACGCAGGCTTGCTCCCACCGCGGCCAGTCCTGATCCGAACAAGAGGAGCGAGGCCGGCTCCGGAATCGGTGGCGGAGTAGGCGTTGGATTTGGAATTGGCGTTGGCGTCGGATTCGGGATTACCTCCTCGCCGTCCTTGTCACGAATAAAGAACAACGGTATCGCCGCGAGGAAGAGCAGCGGCCATTTCGGAAACCCTGCTCCCACTGTGACCGCACCGCAATCACAAACCGCTACTTCGACATCACCTGGCGCAACTATGGTTACGGTTTTCTGAGGGTCCTGACTAGAAGCGATTCCGCTAAGCAAGGAAGTGGAGTTCGAACCTACTGTGCCGTCACCAATATCAACACCAGAAGTTGCAGTTACCCCCGCCACAACATGCGTGCTGGGATTCTGCGAAACGCCGAGCAGACGAAGTGACGGTGGATTTTGATAGCTGCCGATGATCTGCAGCACGTCGCCAATGGTCACTGGACCAGCCTGTGCTGGCGTGTTTGTCAAAAGCAATATGCCAAGTAGTACGGCTATCGTGCGAAACGCTCGACTCCTCATTAGAGATCCTTTGGGTCTTTCCCACCAATGCCAGGAAAAGGCTTTCGTTCTTACTTACCGGACTGAAACTGTGGATTGTAAATGTAGATACGGCTTCGCCCGGTATTAAGAGGAGATGCTCAATGAGATGGTGATTCCATTATAGGACCAGTTCTGCGAGGACGTAAACAAGATAAGGGGAGGTCTGCCACTGGCAAACCTCCCTTAAGTGCCAAACGTCGTTGGCCGCTAGTCTGAGTCGCCGGCGCTGGCCGCTTCAGCCTTTCGCTCTTCGTCACGCAGTACTGCTTTGCGAGAGAGTTTAATCTTGTTTCCCTCTTTACCAATGCACTTCACCAAAATTTGCTGGCCTTCTTTCAGCTCATCCCGCACGTCTTTCACGCGGCGGTCGGCAATTTCTGAAATGTGCAAGAGCCCATCCGTTCCAGGGAAAATCTCCACAAAAGCCCCAAAATCGACAATTCTGGAGACGGTACCCAAATAGCTCTGCCCAATCTCGGCCTCAGCTGTCAGGCCGCGAATCCGCGCCACAGCCGCCTCAGCTGCCGCGCCACTGGCGGTTGCTATCGAGATAGTTCCGTCGTCTGAAACGTCAATCTTGGCTCCGGTCTCTTCCACGAGGGAGCGGATGATTTTGCCGCCTGGTCCAATCACGTCGCGAATCTTGTCAGGATTGATTTTGATCTGGATGATTCGGGGCGCGTAACTCGAGATGTCCGGACGGGGCGCGGCAATCGCCTGCTCCATCACACCCAGAATGTGCATGCGACCCTTCTTCGCCTGCTCCAAAGCCTCAGCCATGATCTGCGCATTGATGCCCCCGATCTTGATGTCCATCTGCAAGGCCGTGATGCCCTCGCGCGTGCCCGTGACTTTAAAGTCCATGTCGCCGTAGTGGTCTTCAGCTCCGGCAATGTCTGAGAGGATGGCGTATTTGTTTCCCTCCATGACTAGTCCCATTGCCACACCAGCCACCGGCGCCTTCAACGGCACGCCAGCGTCCATCAGCGATAGCACACCGCCGCACACACTCGCCATTGAAGAGGAACCGTTTGACTCAGTGATATCGGAAACGATGCGAATGGTGTAAGGGAAATCTGCGTCTTCCGGAAGCACCGCTTCGAGCGCGCGGCGCGCTAAGGCACCATGGCCGATTTCGCGCCGGCTGGAACCGCCGAAGCGACCGACTTCGCCAACTGAGTAATGTGGGAAATTGTAGTGCAGCAGAAAGCGACGTTTCAGTTCGCCCTTCTCGAGGTCGTCCATGTACTGCTCGTCCTCTTTCGTGCCGAGCGTAGCCGTGACCATTGCCTGAGTTTCGCCACGAGTAAAGAGGGCCGAGCCGTGTACGCGGGGCAACCAACCGACTTCGCACGTGATCGGACGGATCTCTGAGAACCGCCGACCATCCGGACGACGCCGCTTATCGAGAATGTCTTCGCGGAAGATAGTCTCCTTCAAATGATCGAAGATCGCCTTCGCCATCAGACGTTGCTCAAGCGAATCCGCCGGATAGGCGTCGACAACTTCTTTCTTTAACTCATCAACTGCCGCATAGCTGGCGCGCTTTTCCTTGTTTGTAGTATCGAGAGATTCACGCAAGCGCTCGCTGTAATTCCGCTTGATCTCCTCGAGCATCTCTTCGTTAAGAACCGGCGCCGTAACTTCACGCTTCTGGATTGCCAGGGCTTTATAAAGCTCGTTCTGCCAGCGACAAAGGCGATTGATTTCTTTGTGCGCCAACATCAGTGCTTCGACCATGATTTCCTCGGAAACCTCGGAAGCGCCCGCTTCAACCATGACAATGGCTTCTTCGGTACCGGCCACGATTAGATTGAGGCGCGATTCACGCACTTCATCGTAGGTAGGATTGATAATGTAACGGCCGTCGATCAGACCAACCCGAACACCGGCGATCGGATTCATAAACGGAATATCCGAGAGGAACAACGCGCAGGACGCGCCGGTAATGGCAATGACGTCGGGATTGTTTTCGGTGTCTGCTGAAATGACAGTTGCTATTACCTGCGTTTCATTACGATAGCCTTCGGCGAACAATGGGCGGCACGGCCGATCGATTAAACGGCAGGTGAGCACTTCCTTTTCGTTGGGACGGCCTTCGCGGCGGAAATAGTTACCGGGAATCCGCCCGGCGGCAAACTGCGATTCACGGTACTCAACCGTGAGCGGGAAGAAATCGATGCCTTCCCTTGGTGTGGAGGCACTAACGGCGGCGACTAACAACATCGTATCGCCGTAACGGATTATCACCGATCCGTCAGCTTGTTTGGCAACGCGGCCCGTCTCGACCGTCAACTCCTTATCACCAAGTTTGATCGACTCTTTGAGGTACTTCTTTACTGGCATATCTTTGTCTCCTTCGGGACGATAAGTGCCTGAATTTCAGGCTCGCGGACGTCTCATCCGCCTCGCGTTGTAAGGTAAAATTTCGCTTGGTTTCCGGCTAACGTGAACCCGGCAACTTAAGCTGAACAACAAAAAAGGCGGCACGAGCCTAACCGTGAGCTCATGCCGCCTTTGATGGAAAACTCGTAGGCTAACCACGTCTACCTGCTGGGGAATCTCGCCGTCACGTTCGGCACCCTCACAAGTTCTTCGATTGACGTGGAGTCTAAAACCCGAGATTCGAAGATTCTCGTTCTAAAAAGCTTGTCTTAACGACGCAGGCCCAGACGACTCACTACCTCGTGGTAACGTTCAATATCTGTGCGTTTCAAATAGTCCAGCATGCTGCGGCGCTGTGAGACCATCTTAAGCAGGCCTCGCCGCGAATGATTGTCTTTCTTGTGTGTTTTGAAATGCTCTGTGAGTTCGTTGATTCGCTTGCTCAGCAAAGCTACTTGAACCTGGGGTGAGCCGGTGTCGGCCTCGTGGGTCCGGAAATCAGTCAAAATCTGTGCTTTCGTCTCTTTTGCTAACGACACTGCGTAAAATGATCCTCCTCGGCAGCAGTAACTCCGGCTAAAGACGGCAACCGCTAAACTTAAAAAGCGGTTCAATTTAACACGCGCCTTCTAAAACTGTCCAGCCAAGGTGTTTTTGGCGCGGGTGTCTCTCGATTGCCGATTGCCGACTGCTGATTGGCCTTTAACAAAGAATCATTACAAATCGTCAATCGTCAATTGGCAATTAGGACGATCCGATCATTACCGCTCCCAGTTCCGACTTAGCTGACCTAAACGTGATCTGGCAGCTTTCCTCAACGCTTAACCAGATCGCTAGTGACTCCTCCATTTGCTACCATCTGAATCCCCCAAACCGACAACCTGAGGAAAACATGGCGATCCAAACACGAGTTGTGATCATCGGCGGGGGCATTGGCGGTCTCTTCACCGCCCTAGAACTTGCGGGACAGGCTCACATCACCCTGGTCAGCGATGAAGACCATTTCCTTTTCACGCCCATGCTCTACGAGTACCTCAGCGGCGAAGTGGAGGCTTGGCACATAGCGCCCAAGTACAAAGAGTTGCTAGATGAGCGAATCAAGCTCATCCAGGGCGCAGTCACAAATATCGATCTGGAGCAGCGGCGAGTCAGCGTCGATGGGCAGGACAAGGCCCTGGCATATGAAATTCTCGTCCTTGCAGTCGGCGGCGTCACCAATTACGTTGGTGTAGAAGGAGCGGAGCAGTTTGCGATTCCTTTCCGTAAGATCGCCCACGCCGACTTGCTCCGTCAGCGCATGGTTAATGCGCTCGATCACGTTCCGCCAAACCTTCCGCCACAGGATACGCGTCGCGCCCTGACCTTTGCTGTCGTCGGTGCGGGCGCCAGTGGCGTCGAGCTCTCAACGAAGATGGCGGATCTGCTCCGCGATGCCTTTGAGCGTCGCGCCCTAACCGGCGAGCCCCGCGTCCTCGTGATCGAGATGGGCGAGAAGGTTGTTCCCGGCATGGGCGATCAGATTCGCGAGTTTGTAACCGAAGCTCTGGCGGAGTCTCGGGTGGAAGTACATACGCTGACGCGAGTAGTGCGACTGAAAGAAAAGAGCCTGACTTTCTCGCATGACGGCACCGAGAGCGAGATTGAAACCGCTGCTGTAGTTTGGGCCGGAGGTGTTCAAGTGAACCCTCTTGTTCAAAGACTTGAGGTGCCCAAAACCAAACGAGGCTTGATCATCGTGGAGCCCACGTTACAAATTCAAGGTCATGAAAATGTACTTGCGCTCGGCGACATTGCTTATTACGAAGATGCCACTCCAACTCTGGCCGGCACGGCGCAACTGGCGTTTCAGCAAGCATCACTTGCCGCGCAAAACATCTCCGCACTTATCAAAGGCGAAAAACTTCAAAGCAAGCACTTCGAGGAGCTGGGCGAAGCAATGAGCCTGGGCACCGAGCGGGCCGCGGTTCTGGCTGGCGGCAAAGCTTTCGGCGGACCGATTGCGCGTCAGGCACGGTTCGCAATGTACACGTCGCGTTTGCCCACCTGGCATCATCGCCTGCGCGTCGGCGCGAGTTGGTTTTTCGGCGGGACTGAGCCAAGACCGCTGTTGCCCCTCGGAATTCAGAGGAATGATTAAAGACCTGTCGGATGTCACACACATGATTAAGTCGGCTCGCGTTCGGGTTTTGCTGCTGATTCTTTTCGGATTCACGGCAACAGTAACTGCGGTTTGGGTCCTGCAGAAGCGTCTGGGCTACGGCATTAACCGAGGAAGTCTGACAGCGCTGAACGTCGTGCCTGCAACAAGTCCCGTCGTCGCGGTGGCCCCCACTCCGGCGCAGCCTGAAAGTTCCCCGTCACTATCGGCACTAGCGACACCCAACGAGTCCCCCGAAGACCAACCTACACCCACTCCTCCCATTCAAGTTCTGACTTTGAATCCCAGCTACGTGGCCCGCTTGAAATTAGCCGTGCCGGTGAAAGGTGTGAAACCGGAACAACTGCTTGACACGTTCAAGGACGCGCGTTCTGAAGGTCGCGTACACGACGCTATCGACATTCCGGCTGCAGCCGGCACTCCTGTAATCGCGGTTGCCGAGGGCGAGATCATCAAACTATCTGCGAGCGAGCGCGGCGGCACAACTATCTACCAGGCGAGCAAGGACCGGAAATTGGTTTTTTATTACGCGCACCTCCAGGGTTACGCTGAGGGATTGGTTGTGGGAAAGACTGTGTGGCAGGGCGAGACTATCGGCTACGTTGGGGACACCGGAAACGCAGGCACCGGAAACTACCACCTACATTTTTCGCTCATGGTTGTGAATGACCCGAAGCGTTATTGGGAAGGAACGAACATCAATCCGTTTCCGCTGTTGCGTCGGCGGTAACGGTAGGAAGTAGGCAGGAGGCAGTAATCAGATGTTATTTGTTAGGTGTTAGTGATGAAGTCGTGACGAAGAACCTTAAGACTCGGGTGACAACTGACAACTGACAACTGACAACTGACAACTGACAACTGACAACTGACAACTGACAACTGACAACTGACAACTGACAACATTATGAATAAAAGACTTGCTTTGCTGATCCTGGTACTGGCCCTTTCCCTTCTCGCAATTTCCTGCGCCACAGAGACTCCGACCAATACCAACTCCGTGGTTGTCAGTAGTCCTACGCCGACCCCCGTGGCGACTCCCGCCCCCGGCGCTGTGGCTGAAGCTGTAGCGGTTCCGGTTACCTTGCCCGTCCTTGATGCCTTACTGGCCGACGAAGGCTTTAAAAGTGAACTCAAGTCTAAGCTCAAATTAACCGACGAGCAGATTGCGGCCTTGCGCAAAGCATCTGCCGAGGAAATCGGCAAACTGCAAGAGACTAGTACCGAACCAGAGGAAGGCGCCGCAGCGGAAGCGCGCGATCGCGCCACTGAGGTGATCCAAGGTGTTGTCGGCGCACAACAAACTGAAGCTCTTCTTAGCCTCGCGCGGGAACGCTGGCTGAAAGGAAGTGAGACTGACGAGTCAGGGAAGCCAGGTGAAGTCTCAATGCTGCCTGGTCCCAATGCCGTGCCTGGGGACACGCGCGTCGTCGTCAACATCCCGGCTTATCGCATGGACTTGTTTCAAGAAGGCAAACTAATCAAGTCATACAAGGTCGGCATTGGCTATCCGCAATTCCCGCTCCCGACGGGTCTACGGAAAGCCCAAACGATTATTTTTAATCCGACCTGGACCCCTCCTGACGAGCCCTGGGTGGCAAAGATGAAAGACATTGCAGTCGGCGAGAAGGTGGCCGCAGGTAGTCCGCTGAATCCGCTCGGTCCGATCAAAATTCCCATCGGCATGCCTTCATTAATTCACGGCGGTAAGCCGCTAGCCAAAATCGGCACCTTCGCTTCGCATGGTTGTGTTGGTTTGACGAATGCGCAGATTAAAGACTTCGCCAGGACCCTGACGGCTGCGGTGGGAAAAGAAGTGTCTGATCAAACGATCGCCGGCTATTTGAAGGATTCCACGAAGACGCGCTCGGTGAAACTTGACGCGCCGGTACCGGTCGAACTGCGTTATGAAACGATCGTCGTGGAGGATGGCAAGCTATATATCTACAAAGACGTCTACGATCAAAACACAAACACCGAAGAGAACCTGCAACTGACGCTTGCCAGGAACAACGTTCGGTTTGAAGATTTCAGTCCGGAAGAGCGCGATCAGGTGCGGGAAGCATTGAATGCGATGTCGTCGCGCCCGCAAAAACAAGTTCCCAAAGAAACAAACGCGAATGCGAGTGCCAGTCCGGCTTCTGCTAACAATGCCAATGAAGATTCAGCAGTCGCGAATGCCAACGTGAAGAAGCCGAAAACTCCGCGTAAGCCTATTAGCAGAAAGCAGAAGCAAGTTGTATTGGAAATTGCGGCGCTGGGTGGAAAGGGTTATCCCGCACCGGTGGAACTTGATACCGGCAGTGGCAAGCCGGCAAAGAAACTGGCCGCTAAAACCGAATAGCAAGGCCTCGTATAACGGCAAAGCCGCAGAGGCGCCAAGACGCAAAAGAAAACTAAAATTAAAAAGAGCGTCTAACGAATCTCTTTGTTCTTACACTTTCTTTGCTTCTTGGCGACACTTTGTCTTTGCGGCTAAAGCTGGTCTAACGCGCACTCGCGGCTTCGCAGGAATCTAACTCGGGCGCTTCTTCAATGGGAGCGCCCGCTTCGCCGAAGTAAGGCTTGCCAGCCTCAATCGCTTCAAAGTATTCAGCAATGCGATCCAGGATTTCCTCGACTGAATGCGAGTGATAGAGCGACGTACGGAACAGGGCGCCGCCTTGCAGGCCACGGGTAAACTGTCCAGCTAGTTGTTTCATACGGTTAATGGCCGGAGTCTCAGGCATGTCCTCGCGCAACATGTCGAAGTAATCAAGCAACACGGCACGTTTATCGGCGAGGGTCGGTTGAAATAGTTCACGGCCGTTCATTGCATCTTCGATCTGCCGGAAGATCCAGGGATTCGCCATGGCGCCGCGGCCAATTAAAACACCATCGCATCCCGTCTCGCGAAAGCGAGCAAAAGCTCCTGCAACTGTTGTCACGTCGCCACTCCCGGAAACCGGGACGCTTACTGTTTCCTTGATCTGTTTCACAAGGTCCCAATTTGCCAAACCGCGGTAACCCTGTTCTTTTGTGCGTCCATGCAAAGCGATGTGCTCGACGCCGCAAGCTTCGGCAAGTTTCGCCGTGTCCACAGCATTGATGGTGTGATCGTAAAAGCCGGCGCGAATCTTGATCGTCAGCGGAATCTTAATCGCCTTCTTGATCTCTTTGAGAATCGTTTCCAGCCGCGAATGATCTTTTAATAACCCAGATCCGCCGCCATGCTTCACCACCTTCGGCGCTGGGCACCCACAGTTGATATCCAAAATGTCTGCGCCCACTTGCTCGGCCATCTGCGCCGCCATCACCATTCGCTCGGGCTGCCCGCCAAAAATCTGCGCCGCAAATGGCCGTTCATCTTCGTAAAAACGCATCTGCCGTTTCGACTTGGGGTTGTTGCGGGTCAGGCCTTCAACGGAAATGAATTCGGAAACTGTTAGACCCACGCCACCACAGCGTTTCAACAACCGTCGAAACGACACGTCAGTCACGCCCGCCATCGGCGAGAGGATTAGCGGTGGATTAATTTCCACATTTCGAATCTTGAATGATCTGAGCGGCGTCATGGCTTAATCGTTACAAGCGTTCCCACCGGGATTGCCTGGTACAACTCCTCAATCTCTTCATTCTCCAATGCGACACAGCCCCATGTCCAATCACTGCTGGCGCCATTGCCGTGAATGTAAATTAACCCGCCCAGGGTCGTGTATTGCGGCGGTCCCTGCTTCCTCTTGATCGCTCTGACGATGGTGTCTCGTTCCGCACGCGTGATCAAGCCACTCTTCAGGCCTCTGTCAGCATCTTCAATGTTGGGATAGCTAACTCCGAGGGAAAGATGAAAAGCGCTGCGAGGGTTTTTGGTGAAGATGTAGAACTCACCCTCGGGCGTCGCGCGATCGCCTTCACGCTCTTTGTCGGGAACTGGATTCAAGCCCAGTCCGATTTTGTAAGTGCGTAGAAGTTTGTCTCCTGAATACAGCTCCAGCCGCCGCTTAGCCTTATATACGACGATTCGTGGAGCGCTCAATGGCAGTTGTAGCGGTTCCTGCTTGTTGCTTCGAGAATCGCCGAGCGGAGCGGGTACCGCCGGCCCGGATTCCTTCGCGGCGGCCTCGGGTTCGTCGGCTTTTGTCCGGGAGTTACAAGCAAGCAGACCAGCCGCTAGCAGCAAGGGGAGTACGAGCATAAAAGGTTGCTTCATACGATCGCGGACATCTCGCCCGCAATAAGCGCCGGGCGCCAAAACAATTTTAGAAGACGAAGCTGCTGGAGCGAAGCCAAATAACGGGTGCGGGGGCGACGCGTTTTTGTGATCGCGGGCGTCTCGCCCGCATACGCGTCGCAATGCGCAAGTTATTAGAACAGCGACTTTCGCGCCTGCGCGCTCGATGCGGGTGGGACGCCCGCGATGCTGTCTTCTGCTAACTCAGCCTTTCGTCTGCCAACTCAGTTTCATCAATGAGCTCATAAAGCGACGTCGCATCGCTTCGAGACGTTTGCCGGGCAGCCGGCAGGTCCCGGACTCGCACTCTCGTTATCAGATTTCGCCGACGCACGGATAATTCGTCGCCGGCTTTCACGGCAGTAGCAGGTTTCGCAACTTTGCCATTCACAAGCACCAAACCTGCTTCACACACTTTTTGTGCGAGGGTGCGACGCAGACAGAGGCGGCTACTCTTCAGAAACAGATCCAATCTCATGGCAAGTTAAAACCCGGGCTGGCGCAATCGCCGCGGCCCGGGTTCATCACAAATCAGACAGAGAGTGTCAGAAAGTTAGCTCTTCTTTTTGGCCGTCGGTTTGGCGGTATCAGTCGCAGCAGCTTCCGAAGAGATTTTCAGCAGCGGTAAAACCGACTCCTGATAGTCTTTGGCTACGTTGACATAAGAGTCATTGCGCAATGTTTGCAGGTACGCATCTCGCTCTTTGGGCGCGCGTTCCACAGTGATGGCCTGCCGCACTAAATCTTCATTGAATGTCGCCGTCGTCTGACCGGGAGTGCGTTCATCGACTCGGAAGATTTGAAAACCGTCTGTGCCTTTCAGCGGGTCGCTGATGCCACCCACTTTGACGTTCTTAACCGCCACTGCAATG
>JBPCMI010000117.1:0-11252 GCA_051002415.1 Pyrinomonadaceae bacterium | reverse complement strand
ACGTGCCGAGCCGGCTCTGGTAACACTGGCGCATTTGCACGCGGCACGCGCGTTCGACCTGATGGGTAAACGCAACGATGCGCTAGCACATTATCGCCAGGTGCTGGCGCGTCCCGACATCTTCGATTCTCACGACGGTGCGAAGAAGGGGCTCCGGCAAGCTTTCAAGAATGAGAGTGAATAAATATTAAGTCCAACGTTGGCCTTTCAGGCTAGAAGTAGACGACGCTCAATCGGAGAAACGACAAGGTCCGATTAAGAGCGGACCTTGGACATTGGACATTGGCAAGCCGCTTCGCGCCGCAGCGCTTGCCGCCTGGTTAGCTTCATCCTCATAAGCAACTTATTGCTTTTTCATCGTTTCCCCGATACAAAGAGAGGCATGCAAGAAAGTGTCGGTACTTCGCTGGCCGTTGAGACTTTCGCTCTCGTTCGCCAGTTTGGCGATTTCACCGCAGTCGATCACATCAACCTCAACGTCCGGCGCGGCAGCTTTTTTGGTTTCCTCGGACCAAACGGCGCCGGCAAATCCACTACCATCAAGATGCTTACCGGCTTGCTGGCTCCGACCAGCGGCAAGATGCTTGTCCTCGGTCGCGATTTGGAAGTCGAGCCGCTCGAGGTAAAGCGCCGCATCGGCGTAGTTCCAGAAGATCTAAATCTATTCGAACGCCTGACTGGCGCCGAGATGCTCGCCTTTACCGGCCGGATGTATGGTTTGCAACGAGCGCAGATCGCTGAACGGGCGCCGGAGTTGCTCGAGCTCATGGAGCTGACGGATGAACCTAAGAAGTTGATTGTCGAATACTCGCACGGGATGAAGAAGAAACTTTCGCTCGCCTGCGCCTTGATTCATCGTCCTGAGATTTTGTTTCTCGATGAACCCTTCGAGGGAGTTGATGCGATTGCTTCGCGCACGCTCAAGGACTTGCTGTCCCGGCTTACCGAGCGCGGTCTTACTGTGTTTCTTACTTCTCACGTGCTTGAGATCGTAGAACGCCTTTGCAGTGATATCGCAATCATTTCCGCTGGCAAGTTACTCGCGTCCGGCTCACTTGCAGAACTGAAACGCGGAATTGAAGTAGCAGGAGACGGCCGCCAGGGTCCGGTATCATTGGAGGAATATTTTATTCATATTGTCGGCGGCTCGCGCACAACCGGTGACGAAGAAGTGCTGCAGTGGCTGGGATGAACCAGCCTTAAAAGGAGGCAATCTGATGCCGCTAAGTGTTAAGGATCAATGGAAAGAAATTAACGCAAGCGCGCGCCACTGGGAGACATTAGTTTTCGAAACCGCGAAAGCGTATTTCAGTATCGTCGCATTAGCACTAGGCGGCGCCGGTGCGGCAATCGCGTGGACAACGGTACCCAGCGGCGTGCAGAAAAAGGCGGTAATAGTTTTTCTGGTAGCGACAATAATTATTTCGGCCCTGGCGTTACTTGCTCTCAGGAGCCAGAAAGCGTACTTGAGTGGCTTTTACTCCCTGCGCAAGACCCTCGAGGATAATCCTGGGGCAGGCAATCAGCGTATGAAGCTTAAGAACACGGCGCCAGGATCCGGCTACACGATGGTGGCTTTATGGGGCGGGTTTCTCGTAGCAATCGCGCTGGCTTTTGTGCTTCTTCTGCTGCTCCCGGAGCCCACGAGGATTCCTTTACTGCAAGGCGCTAATCTAACCGGAGCTGATTTGTCTGCGACGCGATCAACTCATGCCGATCTGCAAGGAGCGTGTACCAATGGAGGGACGACGCTTCCGAAGAATGTCAGTCTGGACCGTTGTCGTTAAGGATAAAAGCCAAATCTCATTGAAACAAGCGACCACTGTTGACCGTTTCAGGAGTGACGAAATCAATCCTTCATCAACGAGAGGACAAGCGATGAAACGAATATTCGGTTTAATGTTTCTGGTTCTCGCAGTCTGCGCCGTAAGCGCCTTTGCGCAGGTTACTGCAATCAAAGCTGGAAAGCTGGTTATGCCAGAGACGGGGACCACGCTCAACAATCAGGTGATTATCGTTGAGGGCGCCAGGATTAAGTCGGTGGGCGGCGATGTACAGATTCCGGCTGTGGCGAAGGTTATCGATTTATCGAAGTCGACAGTGTTGCCTGGCCTTTTTGCCTGCCACGAGCACATGGCATTCCTGATTCATCGCAAGGGACGGGAGCGCGGATCACTTTTCTTCTACGACATTACCCATACCAACGCCGAGCGAGCGATTCACGGCGTGGTAAATTCCCGCGACATGCTGGCATCGGGCTTCACTACAATTCGCGATATCGGCAACGACGCGAACTACGTCGCTACAGACTTAAGGCGCGCCATCGACCAGGGATTGATACCGGGGCCGACTATTATCAACTCCGGGCGCATCATCGCACCTTACGGTGGACAGTATTTCCTTAACCCTGAACGTCGCGACCTGGGAGCGCCGGAATATTTCTTCGCTGACACTCGCGACGAAATGCGCAAGGCGATTCGCGAGAATATTCACTACGGCGCCCGCATCATCAAAATCGTAGTCGACGACCAGCGTTACATTTATTCAGCGGACGACATCCGCTTCATGGTGGCGGAAGCCGCTGCGGCGGGCCTTAAGCTAGCGGCACACTGCGTCACAGAGCAGGGCGCACGCAATGCTGCTGAAGCTGGTGTGGCTTCGATTGAACATGGCTTCGAGATGTCGGATGAAGTCTTGGCGATAGCCAAGAAGAATAATGTGGTGCTGGTGGGCACAGACTTTACCGAGAAGGCCTGGCTGGCTTACGAGATGCCGGCGGAACTGGCCAAACGATTCCACGACCGCAGCGTTGATCGACTAAAAAGAGCTTACAAGATTGGGGTCACACTCGCCTTCGGCAGCGACCTGATTTTCTTTGCGGAGGATGAGACGCGCGGCACCTGGACGATTTCTCAGATTGATTCCCTCGTGGAAGCGGGAATTCCGCCAAGCGCGATTCTGCTGACGCTGACGACCAACGCGGCCCAGTTGCTAGGCGTTGAGAAAAACCGCGGCGCAATCAAGCCTGGCCTCTTTGCCGACATCGTTGCGACGCCTGAGAATCCACTCGACAATATCAACACACTGAAGCAGGTAAGTTTTGTCATGAAGAACGGCAAGGTCTTCAAGCCTTAATAGCGAGACCTGGAACCGTTCTTAACCGCCAAGCCGCAGAGGCACAGAGACGCTAAGAAAGAGTTCAACAGTAATGGCCACAGTTTGATTATCTCTGCGACTCTTCGACTTTGCGTCTGGGCGTGACGCCAAAACAGTGGCTCTTGGAAATGTTCTTACCGCCAAGCTGCAGAGGCACAGAGACGCTAAGAAGAGTTCAGCAGTAATGCCCAGTGTTTGATTTTCTCGCGACTCTGCGACTTTGCGACTTTGCGTCTTGGCGTGATCGTATTTGAATGAGAGGTTGCGATCCCTTATGACTGTCCTCGAAACCGAGCGGCTGACGTTGCGAGAGATAACAACTAACGACGCTGAGTTTCTCCTTGGCCTTCTGAATGAGCCTTCGTTCCTCCAAAATATCGGTGATAAGAAAGTGCGCACGATTGACGACGCCTGTCTCTATGCATTGAATGGGCCGATCGCGAGTTACAAACAACACGGCTTCGGTTTGTATCTGGTGGCATTGACAGGAACGGGCGAGCCAATCGGCATCTGCGGTTTGGTGAAGCGAGACTCGTTACCCGATGCCGACATCGGTTACGCGTTCTTACCGGATTACTGGCGCAAAGGATATGCGCTGGAAGCGACGAGCGCTATTAAGCGACACGCGTTTACAGTGTTGGGTCAACAGCAGTTGCTGGCGATCGTGAATCCTGAAAACGCCAGCTCAATCAGAGTCCTGGAAAAGATCGGCTTAAAATTCAAGCGCATGGTTCGCATCTCAGCTGATGCTCCCGAGATCTGTCTGTATAGCTCTGAATAAGGTGCCGGTCGTTGCAGCAAACACGAATGAATCCCCCGAAGCGGACGGCAGAGCAAACGAGAGAACTGCCGCCCGCCTTGCGGGCTAACCAATCTTACTCGCGGCGCTGTCCTGGGGCTTACGCCCCAGGCTTTACGCTTTCGTCCGCTTCCGCGGACTGAGAGTCTCCGCAAAGGAAATTTATGGCTGAACCGAAAACTAAGAAAACCAAAGCCAGCGTCGCCGCTTTTCTCAATAAGATTACCGACGAACAGCGCCGCAAAGACTGTCAGACGGTGTTGGATCTTATGACGCAGGCAACGGGCGAAGAGCCAAAAATGTGGGGCGATAGTATTGTTGGTTTCGGAAGTTACCATTATCGCGGCGCCAGTGGGCGTGAGGGAGATTGGCCGATCATCGGGTTCTCACCGCGCAAGACTGACCTGACCCTCTACATCATGGCGGGCTTCCAGGAATTCGAATCATTGATGGCAAAGCTGGGAAAGTTTAAAACGGGAAAGTCGTGCCTCTACCTCAAGAAGCTTGACGATGTTGAGATCCCGGTGCTGAAAAAGTTGATAGCCCAATCCGTTAAGCGAATGTCCCCAAAGCGAGTCAAACAACAAACGACGAGTTAAGAGGAGGTCAACTGTGTCGCGTTCCTTTCGCACTTCTTTGCTGGTTCTCGTTCTGGTTTCAATTCTCACGGCAAACGCGTCCGTTCCAGTTACTCGCGCTCAAACTCGCCAACGGTTCGCGACTGACACATTGCCAGAGCCGCGTTTCAGCGATCCCGAGCGGGCGCGAAAACTTGCCGCAGCCTTTCCCGAAATCGAAAAGATGTTTCGAGAGCGCGTCGAGCGACAGCACATGCCGGGGGCGGTGCTGGGAATTATCGTCGATGGTCAACTTGTATGGGTGAAGAGCGCGGGTGTGTCCGACTTGAAGACTCGCACTCCGGTTAACGCGGACACAGTCTTTCGCATCGCCTCAATGACCAAAAGCTTTACGGCGATGGCCATTCTGAAACTGCGCGACGAGGGCAAGCTTTCCATCGATGATCCGGTTTCCAAATATGTTCCGGCTCTGACAGATCTTCCGTATCCCACGAAAGATTCGCCCGCGCTAACGATTCGTCATTTGCTGAGTCACTCAGAAGGATTTCCGGAAGACAACCCCTGGGGCGATCGGCAGTTGGCGCAGAGCGACGAGGCCATGAGGAACTTCATGCGCAGGGGCATTCCTTTTTCCAATGCGCCTGGAGTTGCGTTTGAATATTCCAATTACGGCTTTGCGATCCTTGGTCAAATCGTGGCAGCCGTGGCGCGCAAGCCTTACGCCGACTACCTGCGCGACGAAATACTCAGGCCCCTCGGAATGCGCGATTCAACCTTGGAAGCGGCCGACGTGCCACGCGCCCGCATGGCGCTCGCCTATCGCTGGGAAGACAACACCTGGAAAGACGAACCGATACTCGCGCACGGCTCGTTCGGATCGATGGGTGGCCTTTGGACGACCGCAAACGATCTCGCGCGTTATGTCGCCTTTCTCATGTCGGCTTATCCTCCTCGTGATGAAGCCGAGCGAGGTCCAATCCGCCGCAGCAGCGCGCGTGAGATGCAACAGACGGCTCGCTGGCAACCGGCTTCAGCGCTGCGCGGCACTGTTGATGCACAGACGCAATTAAACGTTTCAAGCTATGGCTACGGACTCGGAGTGGCCCAGGACTGCCTCTTTACGCACGTGGTGGCACATGGCGGCGGATTACCGGGCTATGGTTCGCTGATGCGGTGGTTCCCGGAATACGGCTTCGGCTTGATCGGAATGGGCAATCAAACCTACGCAGGATTTGGAGGCATGTTTAATGATGCTGCGGCCGCGCTGCATCGCACCGGGGCAATGCAGCCGCGCGTTCCGCAGCCGTCACACGCCCTGCTTGCGGCGCAGAAGGACGTAACTCAGCTAGTACTCAAGTGGGATGATGCGCTTGCAACTCGCATCGCGGCGGACAATTTGTTTTTGGATGAGACGTTGGCGCGGCGCGCAGCCCGGATCCGCGAGCTGCAGGCCAAACACGGAACCTGTTCGCCGGCGTCAACAATTGACGCTGAGAACGCGTTGCGGGGACGCTGGCGCATGAAATGTGAACGTGGCTGGCTTGATTTAGGAATCACACTCGCGCCAACCACACCGCCGCTCGTTCAGTTCATGGGTGTGCAGTCGACTCTACCGCCGGACGAGAACATGGCAAAGACGTTTGATTCACTCTTACGTCTTTTGCAAGTTTGGGATGCAAAGAGTGCAGAAAGCCTTGCCGGGACTGGTTTTGACCTTGAGCGAATGCGCCGGCAGTTCGTAGCTGCGGGTTCCTGGGGCGCTTGTAAGTTAGGAGATACTGTCGGGGGCGACGGTAAGGTCGACAGCTCCGTAAAACTAATGTGCGAGCGCGGCAACTTGTTCGCACGAGTGTCGCTGGATTCGGAAACGAAAGGTTTGAAGAGTCTTGATCTAATTCCGACCCGGGATCAGCGGTGTGTGCCGTAACAAAAGGAAAAGAAGAAAAGGGGAAAAGGGGAAACGGTGGAACAGGACGGGAATCGGAGAAGGCATCAGAAAGGAAATGCGACGACGGGTAACTTCCCCTTTTACCCCGTTTCCTTTGTCAGATCGCTTCTACGACCAGTTCGCGTCCGAAGGTAAAGTTTGGACGTTTCCGGCCCTTCATATACTTCGCGGCAGTTTGTGAAAGCGCCGTGATCAAGATCGGGAGGGCAATCGTCGCATCGCAGTTCACATAAGACGTGTGCGCGCCGCGCGCAAGCTTTCCGTAAATCAATCCTTCATCAAACGAGACCGCATTGGAGCGGCCGCCGGGATGCGGCGTGTCGGTGGTGATCTGGATTGCGTACTTGTGTCCGTGATGGTGGTCCTTTGAAATAAATGAAGACACTTCGGTTTGCTGAATAAAACTCTTGGGCGTGCCGCCGCCGATATTGATCACACCGGTAACGCGCGCACGACCGGTAATGTTCATCATGTCGAGCACGTCCTCAACGATGTCGAACATGAAGTTGTTCTTCTTCTCAAAACGGGAAGCTGCAATGCCAACCGCGATACCGCTGTCCGCGATAGCCGGACAAAAGATCGGCACGCGCGCTTTATAGGCAGAGGTCAGCAAACCATCCTCCGAAGCAATCTCCGCCAGCTCTCGTCCAATTAAATGTAAGAACTCGCGTGTCGAGTAGGGTCGCGATTGATCGAGCTGATTGGTAAAGCCCCCGACCCACTCATTAGCTTCGCGGTATTCCTCATCACTCGCGAGTAAATCCCACATGCGGCTGATCTGCGACGCATCCAGCTCAGCATCCGTCATTGTCGGATGCGCCTGAAAATGATAACGACCGAGAGTTTCATGCAGGTCGTGAAACAACATTGAGCCGGACAGCACCAGGACATCGACAAAACGATTCTTAATCACATAAGCGAGCAAGCGGCGCATGCCTGCCGGAATTAGCGCCCCGGAGGCGGCGACCATAATTGTGGTGTTGTCGCCCAGCATATCGAGCCAGATGCGGTGGGCTTCCGCGAGCTGACGACCACCGAAACCGGTGCCTTCCATTTTTTCCAGAAGACCGGCGACTGAACGGTCCCGATCTACCTGGACCGGACGTGTCGGCGTGATGAGATACTTCGATGCTTTCGGTTTGCGTTGCGTAACCATAAGGTTGTTAACCTCTCAGTGTGAACGTTCGAAGAACGATTGCGGTCCGAATTTTAAAGAGAAACTATGTTCAAACGGTTGCCATTAAAAGTCGGTTTTGCGCCGAGACCGGGCCGAAACGCCATTTGCTGACAAATATGTGTAGGCGTCGTAACGGGATTCATAGAACTGGGCCAACTCTGCTCCGTCGGCTTCGCTTAATTCGCCCTCCTTGACCCGGCGATTGATCAGACGGCGGAACCCGTCGTGTAGCAGGCTGCGCTCGTAACGGGCGCCTTCAGCTGCTTCGCCTACCGTGCGTCCGCGAATTACTTTCTTGATCAGATAGCCTTCGTCGTCGATGTGGATGTGGGCCTCGTGAGGCGCGCCAAAGAGATTGTGATTATTGCCCATCACTTCCTGGTACGCTCCGACCAGCATGAATGCGAGATAATAAGTTTGTCCCGGGATGAGTGCATGCAGTTCCAGCACCTGCTTCACATCGTGGAGATCTACAAACTTGTCGATGATGCCATCGGAGTCGCAGGTGATGTCGCAGAGTGTCGCGTATTCGGTCGGGGCGCGGTTTAACCAATGAATAGGAACAATAGGAAATAGCTGGTCCAGCGCCCAGTGATCCGGAACGGATCGAAACACGGAAAAGTTCGTCAGATACTTCGCGCAAAGCAGGCGGCGCAGATCGTCAAACTCTTCTGAAACATATTTGGCTTGCTGTGCATACTTATCCGCGCGTTCACAAACATCCCAGAACAGCACTTCGCCCTTGGCGCGATCTTCGAGGGACACAAGGCCCAGATTGAAAAGTGTGAACAGCTCTTCACGATGTTCGAGCGCATCGTGATAGTACTCGCGATAGTTCTTTACCGTAATCGAGGCGCGCAGGTCTCCGAGCTCGGTAACCACCTGGGGATCATCGTTGTCGATCTCGATTGGCGTAATGTCTTCAACGACAGTTTCAATCTCGTCCTGAACATTCGTTACGAGGATCGCGTGATAAGCAGCGAGGAAACGGCCCGACTCCTGGATGATTGTCGGATGCGGCACGTTCTCGTCGTCGCAGACTTGCTTGATCGTGTAGATGACGTCGTTCGCAAACTCCTGGGCGGTGTAATTTGCTGATGAGTCGAAAGCCGTCTTAGAACCGTCGTAGTCGACTGCCATGCCGCCGCCGACGTCCAACAGATCCACCGGCACTTTCATCTGGTAAACCTTCGCATAAACGCGCGCGGCTTCTTTCATCGCGTTCTTGATACGCTTGATGTCGGTTAGTTGGGAGCCGATGTGAAAGTGCAGTAAGCGCAGCATGTCGATCCGACCGGCTTGTTCCAGGCGGCGGATCACTTCCAACATCTCCGTAGTGGTCAAACCAAACTTAGCGGCTTCGCCACCGGATTTTTCCCAGCGGCCGGAACCTTTGGAGTAAAGCTTGACGCGCATGCCGATGATCGGCAGATCTGCATCCTGGCCCTCAGCGATGTTTAAGACGTGATCTAGCTCGTTGAGTTTTTCGATCACGATCACGACGCGCTTCCCGCAACGTGCACCGGCAAAAGCCAGCTCGATAAATTCCTGATCCTTGAAGCCATTCAAAACTAAAAGGCTGTCCGGGGTTTGCTCCAGCGCGAGTGCTGCGTAAAGCTCAGCTTTGGATCCGGCCTCGAGTCCGAAGTCGTAACGTGAACCTTCGCGCAGGTACTCCTCGACGACGGAACGCTGCTGGTTCACCTTCATGGGATAGACACACAGGTGCGCACCTTGATACTCAAATTCACGAATCGATCTACTGAACGCGCGTTGAAGTTTTCTGACTTGAGCGGCCACTAACTGCGGAAATCTGAGAAGCACGGGTGCGCCGATGCCCCGATTGGCGAGGTCGTCGATAATCTCTTTTAAGTCGGCGGAGCGAGGGTCCCCTTCGGCGGGCCGGACGATCAGATTCCCCTTGCGATTTACGTCAAAGTAACCAGCGCCCCAATTCTCGATGCCATAAGTTTCTAACGTCTGCTCGATTGCCGTCGTCAATTCGCGGTCTCCTGACTAAACTGCAAAACTCCTTCCATGCCAATAATTGCTGATAAAAATACGCAGGTGTATTTCATCCGAATCGAGGGCGGAAGTTCTTTATGGGATGGAACGCTTAGTCGTCGCAATGTACCAGAAATCCAGGGGTCGGTCTATAACTATTTTGGAGCGGCGCGGCGCCCAAAACCAGCTAAAACCTTACTATTAAGCCTATTAATTAGCGTTCACGACTTGAGCTGCTCGTCAGTTGCGGCAAACATCTTGACATAGTAGTCTGGCTCACTATAATGCAAACTTTTTTACGCGCCGTCGCTCCATGACGTTCGCCTTTTTCTACGGATCACTTCCGCTTTTCAGTTACTTCGCACCATCAACCGCGCCGGGGCGAAGAGCACCCCTAACACTCCCTTTAACAATCAGGAGAACTCATGAACCCAAAGTCTGTCTTGAAGTACGCCTCGGATGAAGGCGCCAAATTCGTGTCCGTGCGCTTCACGGATCTGCCCGGTTCCTGGCAGCATTTAACATTCCCCATTGGCGAGTTAGACGAAGACAAGTTCGAAGAAGGCTTCGGTTTTGACGCTTCCTCAATCCGCGGCTGGGCGGCCATTCACGAGTCGGACATGCTTTTGGTCCCCGACGCCGGTCGGGTCTGGATGGATCCCTTTGCGGAACAGCCTACTCTCTGCGTGATTGGCAATGCCGTCGATCCCATTACCAAAGAGGGATACGCCTTCGATCCACGGTCCGTGGCGGTCAGAGCGGAAAGTTATCTGAAGTTTACCGGCTTGGCTGATACCGCTTTTTTCGGCCCCGAAGCAGAGTTTTTTGTTTTCGACTCCGTTAAGTTCCATAACGAGCCACACTCAGCGGGATACACGGTTGACTCTGACGAGGCCCATTGGAACAGCGGCCGCGACGCGAACGAATTTTCGGGTTCAAATCTCGGTTTCCACATCCGTCCCAAGGAAGGCTATGTGCCGGTGCCGCCTCTCGACTCGCTTAATGATCTGCGTTCGGAAATTTCCCTGACGTTGTTGAAGTGTGGAATCAATGTGGAATGCCATCATCATGAAGTTGCCACGGCTGGTCAGTGTGAAATCGATTTTCGCTTTTCGACGATGTTAGGAACTGCCGATAATCTGCAAATCTTTAAATACGTAGTTCGCAATACTGCCTACCAAATGGGCAAAGCCGCGACCTTCATGCCGAAACCGCTTTATGGCGATAACGGATCGGGCATGCATTGCCATCAATCGCTCTGGAAGAGTGACAAGCCTCTGTTTTCCGGTGATGGTTATGCCGGTCTTTCTGAGATGGCGCGCCATTACATTGGCGGATTGCTGAAACATGCAGCTGCGGTCGTGGCGTTTGCCGCGCCGACAACGAATAGCTACAAGCGTCTCGTGCCTGGATTCGAGGCCCCAGTTAACCTTGCTTACTCGGCGCGGAATCGCTCGGCAGCGATTCGCATTCCGATGTTTTCCACCAATCCCAAACTGAAACGGCTAGAGTTTCGTCCGCCCGATCCTTCTTGTAATCCTTACCTCGCTTTTTCTGCGATGTTGTTAGCAGGGCTCGATGGTGTACAGA
>JBPCMI010000116.1:0-8220 GCA_051002415.1 Pyrinomonadaceae bacterium | reverse complement strand
GCGTTTATCTTCGCGCTGTCGCCTTCAAGCTGCTGGGCGCGACATGAAAGAGTGATTGCCCTTTCGACGAAGGGGCGCAACTCTTTGGCTTTGGGTAGCGTGGTGACGATGCGTTCTTCACGGGCGTTGATCAGCGAAGTTGCGAGGTTGCGCAGCATCGACATGCGATGCTCTGAAGTCCGACCTAATTTCCGATGTGCCTTTTGATGCCGCATGACTTTACTCGAAGTTCTAAGTTAATAATCTTCTAACTGACTGAATGGGTGACGAGCCTACTGCTCTTCTTCCGCCTCAAAATCTGCAGCATCAGCCGTGTCGCGTCCGCCTGAACCAGGAATCGGATTGCCCTGCTCGTCAAACTCCATCCCAAAGTCCAGACCCATGCCGTTGAGAATGTCCTTAATCTCGTTCAGCGATTTCTTGCCAAAGTTCTTGGTGGCCAGCATCTCGCGCTCCGAGCGCTGTACCAGATCACGAATGGTACGAATGTCGGCATTCTTCAAGCAGTTATAGGAGCGAACTGACAACTCGAGCTCGTCGACTGAACGATCCAACTGGTCGTTGCGAGGCAAAGGCGGGCGCTCCATTTTGGAGTAGGAAAAGTCGTCCGCGTCCTCTTCGAAATTAATGAAGATGGACATGTGGTCCTTGATCAGCTTTGCTGCGAGACCAATGGAGTCTTCCGGCTTAACTGAACCGTCGGTCCAGACTTCAATCGTCAGCTTGTCGAACTCCGTGTTCTGACCTAAGCGAGCAGCCTCGACCGTGTAGTTAACTTTCTTAACAGGAGTGTGCACCGAATCGATGGGGATGTACCCAAGCGAGAGGTCTTCATCAAAGTTACGATCCGCTGACACATAACCACGTCCGCGTTTCAATCTCATCTCGACATTGAGCAAGCCGCCATCGCTGACCGTGGCAATGTGTACGCTCTCATCGAGGATCTCGACATCTGCGTCGGTGTCGATGTCAGCTGCGGTAACTTCGCCGGCAGTCTCCTTGGAAATTCGCAGCGTCTTTGCCTCGCTGCCGTGCAACTTAAACGGCACCTGCTTTAAGTTGAGAATTACGTCGGTCGCGTCTTCGACAACTCCTTTGATTGAAGAAAACTCGTGTTCGACGCCCTCAATCTTAATCGCGGTAACCGCCGCTCCTTCGATTGAAGAAAGCAGCGCGCGCCGCAGCGAGTTGCCGATGGTCGTGCCAAAACCGCGCTCGAAAGGTTGCGCGGAAAAGCGACCGTACCTTTCTGTAAGCGTTTCCGAATCAGCCGCCAAACGACGCGGCATCTGAAATCCCGTCCAAAGATTATTTTGATCCATAGCCATAATTTGAGTCCCGGTACCGTCAGCCCGCAGCGGCCGTCTACCAGACGGCCCGCGCTAGATTAATTTACTTGCTATAAAGCTCGACAATAAGTTGTTCGTTGATCGAGCGATCGATGTCGTCACGAGACGGCAAGCCGCTTATGCGCACACTCATGTCGCCGCCGTCCTGTGAAATCCATGACGGACGTCCGCGACCAGCAGCAGTCTGCCAGGCGCCTTCAATGTGTGGATTCTTGCGACTGTCCTCTTTGACGCTAATTAGATCGCCCGCTTTTACCTTGAATGAAGGAATGTCTACCTTGCGCTCGTTAACCGTGATGTGACCATGGTTAACCAGTTGGCGGGCCTGGCGACGCGAAGTCGAAAATCCGGCGCGATAGACAGCGTTATCCAAACGACGCTCGAGCAGGAACAACAGGTTCTCGCCTGTAATTCCCTTCATGCGCGCGGCGCGTTCGAAGTAGTTGCGGAATTGTCCTTCGAGAATAAAGTAGATGCGCTTCACCTTCTGCTTTTCGCGGAGCTGCTGGCCATAGCCAACGAGTGCCTTGCCGCGACGCATCGAGTTACCGTGTTGTCCGGGCGGTTGAGTTCCGCGCTTTTCAATGGGACAAGATGGTTTGTAGCAGCGATCGCCCTTGAGAAAAAGTTTTGCGCCTTCGCGGCGGCATAAACGGCACACCGCATCTCTATACCTAGCCAATTTGTTTCTGCCTCCAGTTAGTTAGCCGGAAAAGTTTACAGGCTGCGTTTGCACGCCGGCCCTTCATCCTTTAGGTCAAGACATTGTGGATTTCCAATTGGCAATTGCCGATTGGAACCTAATGTCATTGTTTTCTCACTAAAACCAAATCCGAAACTGCAGCGCCGAGTGCGCAATCGGCGATTGGCAATCGCCAATCGAAAATCTCTAAACTCTGCGTCGTTTCGGCGGACGGCATCCGTTATGTGGAATCGGTGTTGAGTCGCGAATCGTCATTACTCTGATTCCGGCATTGGCAATAGCGCGAATTGCCGATTCGCGACCGCCACCAGGACCTTTCACTCGAACTTCGCATTGTTGCATGCCTGCTTCGTGTGCTTTCTTAGCTGCCTCGTAAGCGGCTTGCTGGGCGGCGAAGGGAGTTCCTTTTCGCGATCCGCGGAAACCACGGGCGCCCGCCGACGATTGCGCGACCAGATTACCTTCGAGATCGGTAATCGAAATCATTGTGTTGTTGAAGGACGCTGCGATGTGAGCAATGCCCACCGGCACGTTCTTCTTCTCTTTCTTACGAGAAACTTTTTTCTTTCCGCCTGCTTTAGCCATAAACTTATTTTCAGTTCAGATATTTTAGCTGCGAGCGCACAAGGCAAAGCCCGCCCACACAAATTACTTCTTGCCCGGAGCCTTCTTCTTGGCGATCGTCGCGCGACGTGGGCCCTTGCGGGTACGCGCGTTTGTATGAGTGCGTTGTCCTCGCACCGGCAATGCCCGACGATGACGTAAACCTCGATAGCAGCCAATGTCCATCAAGCGCTTGATGTCCATTTGAATTCGCTTGCGCAGGTCGCCCTCAATTTCACCCTGGGCTTCGAGCACACCACGAATGCGGCTCAACTCGTCTTCATTCAAATCCTTCACACGAGTGTCGACATTGACGCCGGCTTCTTTGAGGATCGAGGTCGCTCGCGAGCGGCCAATGCCATAGATGTATGTCAGCCCGATCTCAGACCGCTTATTGGGTGGAAGATCAACTCCAGCTACACGTGCCATTCCTATTGAATCTCCATTACGAAGCCGCAGTCATAGCTGCGGTGTTCAAAATCTTATCCCTGTCGCTGTTTGTGCTTTGGGTTAGGGCAGATCACTCGCACTACGCCCTTTCGGTGAATCACCTTGCACTTGTCGCACATCTTTTTTACCGAAGCGCGCACTTTCATTTCTAAACCCCCGGAAGTCTCTCCAAATAATTCGCTATTTATACCGGTATGTTATTCGTCCGCGATTTAAGTCGTAGGGCGAAAGCTCGACCAGCACTCGATCGCCAGGAAGATTGCGAATGAAGTGTTTACGCATTTTTCCCGAAATATGTGCCAAACCTGATTTTGGCTTTGTTCCAAATCGACCCGAGACATGGCGTTCGGCAAGGTCTCGAGGACCTTTGCCATCACTTCTATCGCCTCTTCCTGCGCCATGCTTTGTAGACGGGAATTTGCCGGTAGCGACAAACTGCAAATACTAGCACCCACGTGGCATTTTGCCAAGCTGAGTGCCACCATCAGTTACAGGGACACCGCCGCTGTCTGCGGTTGCTCGATAGAAACTACTCGAGTTAACACCTCCGGACCTTCTTCGGTAATCGCGATCGTTTGTTCGGTATGGGCACTTGGCTGGCCATCCATCGTGACGACCGTCCAACCATCCGCCAGTACCTTGGTATGAAGACCTCCCAGATTTATCATCGGCTCCACCGCAAAAACGTATCCCGCCTTTATCTTGGTGCCCTGGCCCGGCTTTCCGTAATTCGGTATCTGCGGGTCCTCGTGCATCTGACGCCCGATGCCGTGGCCGACATAATCTCGCACAACTGAATATCCGCTGGCCTCAGCCAGTTCCTGCACCGCCCAGCCGATGTCTCCCAGATGTTTTCCCGGCCGGCACTGTTCGATGGCCCGCTCGAGACACTCCTCAGTGATCTTAATCAAACGCTTGCACTCGGGCGAAACCTCTCCCACGGGAACTGTAGTGGCTGTATCTCCGACGAACCCTTGCAGCGTCACACCGCAATCGATGGAAAAAATGTCGCCCTCCTTCAATTCGTAGTTAGAGGGAAAACCATGAACCACCTGTTCATTCACGGAAGCGCAGATTGAAAACGGAAAGCCATGATAGCCCTTGAACGTGGGCAGCGCGCCGGCATCGCGAATCATCTTCTCCGCCGCCTGGTCAATCTCGAGCGTGGTAATGCCGGGCTCAACCAACGTCGTTAGATGCTGCAAGACGGAACCGACCAGCTGGCCGGCGGCGCGCATCTTCTCGATCTCTTTTTTTGACTTCCCGATAATCATGAACCAAATCGATCAACTGCTCATCAAGATGTTCCTGACTTCGCCATGAATAGTTTCCTGATCCAGGGTGCCGTCAACACGATGTAGCCGCGCAGTCATGTCGTAGTAATCAGTTAGCGGCTTCGTCTGTTCGTTGTAGGTCGCTAAACGCACCCTGATCTTGTTTCCAGTGTCGTCAGCCCGCTGCACCAGAACGGCTTCCGGATGCAGGTCACAAAATCCTTCGCGGCGCGGCGGTTTGAAATAAATATTGTAAATCTCGCCACAGACCGGGCACGAACGACGACCTATTGCCCGCTTTTCCAAAAACTCCGCCGGCACATCTATCAAAATCGCCGCGAGGGTATTGCCTTGCTCAGCCGCAAGTAGTTCCAGGATCTCTGCCTGAGCCGGCGTGCGCGGAAAGCCGTCAAGCACATAACCATTCGCACAGTCAGGTCGAGACGTGCGGTCCTGAACTACTCGTATTACTAAATCGTCGGAAGCAAGCTTTCCCGCTTCCTGCACCTTGCGAATCTCTTCAGCAAGATTGTCATGCTGCTGCGCCCGGGCGCGCAAGATGTCTCCGGTAGAAATTTGCGGGAGTTGCAGTCGCTCCTGAAGCAAACGCGCCTGCGTACCTTTGCCAGCACCAGGCGCTCCCATCAACACAATCGTTTTCGGCATAGAGGAAGTTCAAATTGTCGATTGCCGATTTCCAATTGGCGATTGCAATTTTCGATTACACCACGCGGGTCTGATTTGATGTCGAATCGGCAATCGGCAATCGTCTTACGCTCTCCGTCCTCGCAAACGACTGCCGCTACCGAGGAACCCTTCATAATTGCGCATCACCAGCTGTGCTTCGATCTGCGCCACCGTATCCATCGCAACGCCCACCAGAATCAGCAGCGAGGTGCCACCGAAGTAGAACTGATAGCCCATGCCCGTGGGGATCCATGACAGGCCCGGAGTGCTACTCACAAATGAATCGAGCCAGGTGCCAATAAAGGGCAGCCGAGCAACTTTGAAACCGCTCAACATGAATTGCGGGATGAACGCCACCAGAGCCAAGTAGACGGCTCCGACTATGGTTAGCCTCGTCAAGATGCTGTTCAAGTACTCGGCCGTCGCTCGGCCCGGCCTAATGCCCGGCATAAAGCCGCCGTGCTTGCGTAAATTGTCCGCCACCTCTTCAACGTTGAAGACGATCGAAACATAGAAAAACGTGAAGAAGACGATCAGCGAAAGAAAGATTAGCTCGTAATAGGGATCGCTAGCGTGGAATGTCTGGAAGAACGTCCACACTTTGCCCCAGGGTGTGTTGGGGTTGCCTGGATCTGGGGGAAACGCTGCGAACAAACTTTGGGGCATCGACAGCACCGACGAAGCGAAGATCACCGGGATCACACCGCCGATGTTGATCTTCAAAGGCATGGTGGTTTGCTGACCACCAACAACCTGACGGCCCACGTGCCGCTTTGCATAACTAACCGGGATCTTCCGGCGCGCGGCTTCTACAAAAACTATGAAAGCGATGATTAATACGATTGCTACGAGCAGGGCAATCACGCCAATGGTTTCCAAGGTATCGCCACCGCGCACGCGCTCGAAGACTTGCTGCACGCCATTCGGCAAGCCGATCACAATACCGGCAAAAATCAGGAGCGAGATACCATTGCCCACCCCGCGCTCAGTGATTTGCTCGCCGAGCCACATGACGAAAATCGTGCCTGTGGTCAATGTAAGAACTGTTGTAAGCAGAAAACCCCAAGTGGGAGCACCAACGCCATTGACCTGCAGCCAATGCGCCACGAACGAAGTTTGAATCGCAGCGAGACCAACGGTTAAGTAGCGAGTCCACTGATTGATCTTCTGTCTGCCCATCTCGCCTTCTTCCTGCAGTTTTTTCAGCTGCGGCGAGACGACGGTCATGAGTTGCAGAATAATCGAAGCGGTGATGTACGGAGTAACGCCCAGGGCGAAAATTGAAATCGTGCGGAAGTTTCCTCCGGAGAAGAGATCGAGCACACCAAGCAACGTGCCGGCGACATCCTGCCAGACTTGATCAAGCCTCTCGCGGTTGATGCCCGGTGCGCCAACGTGCGCCCCGAGGCGATAGACAGCCAACATCGATAGCGTGAACAGAATTCGCCGGCGCAGATCCGGCACGCTAAACATGTTACGAACGGCGGCGAGAAACTTTTCCATACTAGTCCTTACGCTGCAGTTTCAACCGGCTTGCCTAATTCGACGGCAGTTCCACCCGACTTCTCAATTTTTTCGCGCGCGCTCTTGGTAAAGCGGTGGGCTGAGATGCGCAATGCTTTCGACAATTCACCATTGCCTAGCACCACGACGTCGTGCTTGGCTTTTTTGATCACGCCGCGTGCATGCAATAGCTCCGGAGTAACCTCTTCATCCGCCTGAAAGTGCAGCTCCAAAGCTGCGATACTCACTTCCAGCCAGCGCTTCTTGAAGATATTGGTAAAACCACGCTTCGGCAGGCGGCGATGCAAAGGCATTTGGCCGCCTTCAAAACCAATCTTGCGGGAGTAACCGGAACGCGACTTCTGTCCTTTCTCGCCGCGACCAGCGGTCTTGCCCAGGCCGGAGCCCGGACCTCTGCCTACGCGCTTTTTCTTGTGCGTCGAACCCTTCGCTGGATGCACATTGTTAAGACTGATGGCCATCATCTACTCCTGGTTACAACTCGCGACTCTCAAATTCTATTCAACGATCCGCAGCAAGTGCGGCACTTTGGCGACAGCGCCACGCATTGACGGCGAATCGGTGCGCTCAACAATCTGATTCAACTTCGTCAGACCTAAACTGCGCACCATTTCTTTTTGAGTCTTGGGCGCGGCGATAAAGCTGCGATAGTACTGAATCTTAATTTTTCCCGCTGCCTGATCGGCCTCGCTCTTTGGTTTTCTCGGCATAACCCCTCACCCACTCCCGATTCCCGATTCACAATTCCCGATTCACGATTTACGATTCACCATTCCCGAACCTTACATCTCTTCTACTTGCTTGCCGCGCAGACGGGCTAGCTCCATTGGATCCTTCATCCGCAACAACGCATCGAAAGTCGCGCGCACTACATTGTGCGGATTCGTTGATCCCAAAACTTTAGTGCGCACGTCGCGCACGCCCACCGCCTGCATTACCGCGCGCACCGCCCCACCCGCTATAACGCCGGTGCCTTCAGAAGCTGGCTTGACCATAACTCGGCCGGCGCCAAACTTTCCGATCAGCTGATGCGGAAGCGTATGATTGATCAAAGGCACGCGGATCAAATTCTTCTTCGCGGCTTCAATCCCTTTCTTGATCGCAAGCGGCACTTCACGCGCTTTTCCAGTACCGAATCCCACGTGTCCGCCCTCGTCGCCGACAATCACCAAGGCAGCAAAGGACATATTTTTACCACCCTTGACCACTTTGGTGACGCGGTTGATCGAAATCACCTGATCTTTAAGATCCAGTCCCTGCGCCAGAATACGTTGCTTTGGTTGTCTCATTTCTTCTCTTTGCTTTTCTTACGTGGCTTCTCTTCAACAGGCGCTGCCTCCGCCTCGGGAGCTTCTGCTTCCCGAACAGCTTCGCCCTTATTTAAACCTGCTTCGCGCGCTGCATCGGTAAGGGCTTTGATGCGACCGTGATACAAGTAACCGCCGCGATCAAACACGACGCTGCTAATTCCTTTTGCGAGAGCCCGCTCTGCAATCGATTTGCCAACACGCCGAGCGGCATCCACGTTCCCGCCAGACGATCCCCGAAGATCCTTTTCAGTGGTCGATGCTGAGGCGAGTGTTTGTCCTTCAATGTCATCGATCACCTGCGCGTAGATATGATTCAGACT
>JBPCMI010000115.1:0-13118 GCA_051002415.1 Pyrinomonadaceae bacterium | reverse complement strand
CGGCTGTGCATCGAGCGCGAGCTTGAATGAAATGGAACGCGGCGAATTAGTCGATGTGCCTTCGGTTGGAGGCCGTCCGCCGCGTCGTCTCTCCAGACAAATTTTGTGCGACATTTTGCAGCCGCGCGCCGAAGAAGTCTTGATGCACGTCGCCGATGAAATTAAGGACTCGGGCTGGGAGCGGCAGCTATCAAGCGGCATTGTTCTGACCGGAGGAGGCGCGCTCTTAAGCGGTATGACGGAGATCGCGGAGCAGGTGTTTGATGCGCCAGTGCGCATTGGTTTTCCGGAGCGCGATCGGTTTGGTGGTCTAGTTGAAGACATTCAGAGTCCTGCATGGGCCGCAGCCGCAGGATTATCACTGCTCGCCTCGCGCGCGCAGGCGAGCGAAATACGCGCCGGCATGAGTCGGCGTGGTTCTACCGGAAAGTTGACGCACTTCGTGTCAAAGTTTCGAAATCGTTTTGGTAGTATTTTTTGACAACTTGTTGTATGCTCTCGCCCCGGTTGCACAAGATATTGTCCGCAATATATGGACGCCGATGGCACGAGCTACCCAATATAGAAGAAAAGGGCCTTGGAAGCCTTCCCGCTTTGGGAGAGAGGAAATGACTATGGCACCGGACGCTCGTAAACCTGGAACTGGCATTAATATCTTCATAGATGATGATCCCCCTATCACCGGGGCACGCATAAAAGTGATTGGAATTGGCGGCGGCGGCGGTAATGCGGTCAATCGCATGATCGAAGCCGGTATTGAAGGAATTGAGTTTCTTGTCGCCAATACTGATTTGCAGGCGCTCAAACGTTCGCACGCGCCGATCAAGATTCAGCTTGGCAGCCGCCTTACCAAAGGTCTCGGCGCCGGTGCCGATCCGGGTGTAGGGCGCGAAGCGGCCCTCGAAGATACCGACAAGATCATTGAAGTGCTGGAAGGCGCGGACATGGTCTTCGTGACGACCGGCATGGGCGGCGGCACCGGAACGGGCGCAGCTCCGATCATTGCCTCGCTGGCCACGGAGTTGAACTGTCTTACGGTCGCTGTAGTAACAAAACCATTTCAGTTTGAAGGTCGACGACGCATGCAGCAGGCAGATCACGGTCTGCGTGAGCTGCGCGAATGCGTAGACACGGTAATTACAATTCCGAACGAGCGGTTACTGCATACTGTTGAAAAGGGCGCTTCGTTGTCCGACTCGTTTCGCATTGCCGATGATGTTTTGCGGCAAGCGGTGCAGGGCATTAGCGACCTCATCACGGTTCCCGGTTTGATCAATCTGGATTTTGCTGATGTGAAAGCGATCATGTCCGGAATGGGAATGGCCCTGATGGGGGCCGGCCATGCGTTCGGCGAAAACCGCGCGATTGAGGCGACGCAGCAAGCGATTTCATCGCCGCTGCTCGAGGAAGCTTCGATCCAGGGCGCTAAGGGCGTTCTGATCAATATTACTGGCGGCTCTGATTTAACTCTTTATGAGGTGAATGCCGCGGCGACAATCATTCGCGAAGCTGCCGATGAAGATGCCAACATCATCTTCGGTGCCGTGATTGACGACGAAATGCGCGACCAGATGAGGATCACGGTCATCGCGACAGGCTTCGACCGAGAGTCGGTGTCAGTTGCCGCGGCTGGTTCGACATCGGCGCTGCCGGCAAACGCGCCGCGCACCATCCCGCGGCCTTTAGACGACCTGCCGCGACCGATGATGAGCGCTCGCGCAGACGACCTCGACGTACCCACTTTCATCCGAAAAAAAGCAGACTAAGAACCCGCGGCAGTGTTTTAGGTTAAAGCAGGGGAGGCTAAAAAGCCTTCCCTTCTTTTTCATGACGGCATTGGCCAGCGGTTTTGTTTTCACTTTGCTTTTTTTTTGGCGGTTGTGTAGCATGTGCCCATTCCCTGGCAGGTTTTTCCATTACGAGCAAAACATTTCTAAGTCTCCTCGAGTGGCCGCAGCCTGCGAGAGTTTTGTTTATCGATCTCCGTCAGCTCTCCCTTCACATGATGTGCTTGGCACGATCGATCTAAACCCGTCCAAATTTCGGAGGTAATGATTCAGTGAATCGTAAACTTATAAGAACGACGCTAGCAGAAGTTAAGGGTAAGGCGCGCGAGACTCCTCCGCCCAGAGAAAGATCTAACGGCGGTTTCCAGCGCAGCTCAGGCGGCGAAGGGGGAAGGGAACCTCAGCAACGTCCGGCGCCGCCAGCATCCGTGGCGGTCCGCAAACGAGTGCCACCGCCGATGGAAACCAATGCGGAGATCTTCTATTACAAGAAACAGATTGATGCTCACACGCCGATGGTGATCGTGCTTACCGACGGTGAAGAGATTGAAGGAACTATGGAGTGGTACGATCGCGGTGCGATTAAGGTCAACCGCCAGACAGCGCCCAACCTTCTGGTACTCAAAAGAAACATCAAGTACATGTACAAGGCCGATGAACGCGTAGAGCAGGCAGCCGAATAGTTGCGGCCCCGTTTGTAGATGGATCTCCCCCACCTTCGTCAGACGCCACAGACGCGTCGTCTCTACTAATGAGACAGTTCGCCAATAGCTCAAATGCCTTTGGTAATCGCCGGCGATCGTTACCGAGGATCGCCATTACCATGGGCGATCCTGCCGGTATCGGTCCTGAAGTTGTGCTTAAGGCCGTCGCTGAAGATGAGATCAAAGCAGTCTGTGTGCCTTTGATCATTGGCGATGCGCAATTGTTGGCCCACACAGCCCGCACCCTCGACTTGCAATGCGGCTACGATATCATCCGGCTAGGTGAGGCGATCCCCGATGATCTCTCCGGCCCGGCGATCTATCATCTGAACAACATCGGTGGTCACATCGAACCCGGCATTGAATCCGGGGCCGCGGGAAAGGCTGCGGGCGGCTATATCGAGGCTGCAGTGGAGCTTTGCGCGGCGGGCAGCGTGGATGCCATTGCTACTGCTCCGATCAATAAGCGGGCCTTGTTTCTTGGCGGGTACAGTTTTCCCGGTCATACAGAATTTCTGGCACACCTAACGAACTCCGAAGAGTTTGCGATGGCGTTCGTTGCTGCCAACCTTCGCATCGTCTTGCTTTCCACCCATGTCCCCTTAGCCGAGGCGATTCGAATGGTAACCCGTGATCGAATTATCCGGACGATTCACCTCGCCAACCGCGAAATGAAGCGCTGGGGTATAGAAAGACCGCGAATTGCGGTCGCCGCCCTCAATCCGCATGGGGCTGAAGGCGGGCTGTTTGGGATTGAAGAGGCGGTGGAAATTGCTCCTGCGATTGAAGCCTGTCATGGAGCCGACGAGATAAACGTTCAGGGTCCGTTTTCGGCGGATACCGTTTTCCTGCGGGCCTCGCGCGGGGAATTCGATGCGGTAATCGCTTGTTATCACGATCAGGCGATGATTCCCGTTAAATGCCTCTCGTTTGGCGAGGCGGTTAATGTTACCCTCGGGTTGCCGTTCATTCGCACCTCGGTCGACCACGGGACGGCTTTTGATATCGCCGGCAAAGGCCTCGCTGAACATTCGAGCATGCTGGCCGCCATCAAACTTGCAGCAGACCTCTCAAATCGGGCTGGCGAGAGTAGCCGGGCCGTGGAAGTGTAACGAACCAGATGGCAGACAACACCTCAAACTTTGAAAACCAGCACAGCCGGCGCGTCCTGGTAGCCGATGATGATCCGGCAATCCTCCGCCTGGTAAAGACGATCCTTGAAAAAGAAAATTACGACGTAGTCACCGCTCGCGACGGACGTGAGGCTTACAAAATCCTGCAAACTGATCACAACTTTACAGCCGGGATTTTCGATGTGGTAATGCCTCACATCTCTGGACCGGAGTTGGTGCGCTTCATGAAAACTGAAAAACGGCTGATGCGCATCCCCGTAATGATGATGACGGCGGAACAGGATCCCAAACTTTCTTCCGATAGCTTTGCGGCCGGAGCGGTAGTGTTTTTGCCCAAGCCGTTTACCACGGCACAACTCCACATCATGCTGCAAATGCTAATCGGCAAGGCCAGCACCAAGTAGCACACGTCTAATGCACGCCCGACCAAAACGATCCGCTTGTCTGTTCAACCTCATAGTCGTTGGCCTGCTCACGCTTTCTGCTCCAAATGTCCGTGCCGACCTGAACGCGAAACAGGCACGTAAAGCGATCACGCGGATGGCGGGCTTTGAACTGACGAACGGGGCAGTCAAGGTGAAAACCGTTTCGCCAACCGGACCGACAACCGCTGAGGCGACTGCATTAGTACGAAGTGTGTTTCGTTTTGAGAAGGACGCCCAGGGCATCTGGCGAGTTGCCGAAATCAGAATCGCTCCCGACAAGTGGGAAGCTGTCGGTCCGATTGCGAGGGTTCTTAATGCGACCGCACCGGGCGAACAATGCCTGGCTGCGGACCCGCCAATCCGCGGGACTGTGCTTCAGCCCAGCGTGAAGCGCGTCCGTTGTCTGCTGGGAAATTTGCTGGGGATTCAAATGCCTTCCGATGCAGTGCGTATTCAGGAAGTGGCGCCCTTTGCAATTCCTCTCGCTTCGCAACCCTCGACAACAGTCATCGCCTGGATTCAGGTTGATGCCCGTCTTGTAAACGCCGGCAAAAACGATTGGCAGGTTTCAGAGTTGCGCACGGGAAACCGCGGTTGGATCAAGCTCGAACCAGTGCTGGCGAGCTTAAACGACGCAAAGCGCGAAACCGCGCACGCGGAACTGGCGACTATAGCCCAGGCACTGGAAAAGTTTCGCAATGAGCGCGGGTCTTACCTGGTTGGTGACAAACATTCCGTCGCAATCGACCACCTCAGCCCCCGGTACCTGCCCCGAGTGATTCGCGTGGATCCCTGGAACCAGCCCTATACCTATAGCGGCCAACGGGATCGGTTCACCCTGAGTTCCAATGGGCCCGACCGAAAAGATGCGACTGCGGACGACATCGTCGTCAGCGGCCCTGGCCGTTAGCCATCCGGGTCGTTAAAAACCAAAACTCTTGACTGCGTCTTGCCGCGGGTGTTAGGTTGCCAATGGCAACTGCTTTCCAGTCTGCCAGCTACGCGAGCCTGCCTCGTAATCGGCACTACTCCTGACGCCGCCACTGGCGCTCAATTTAGCTAAGGAAATTAGCTTTGTTAGCTGGGCGCAAACTCCTACTCGCTGACGATTCCCCAACGATTCAGAAAGTTGTCGAACTTACCTTTGCCGATGAAGGGGTCGAAGTCATTAGCTTCGGCAGCGGAGCCGAGGCGCTGGAAAAGCTTGGGGAAATCAGACCTGATGTAGTCCTTGCTGACGCTTACATGCCCCTCCCGAGCGGCTACGAAATCTGCGAGTACATCAAACAAAATGCTGAGTTAAAACACATTCCTGTTATGCTTCTGGTCGGCTCGTTTGAGCCGTTTGACGAAGCGGAGGCGCGCAGAGTTGGCGCGGACGATATCTTGACCAAGCCATTTCAATCGATTCGACGCTTGATAGACCGGGTGGGAGGACTTGTTTCCGGTAAGCAAGATACGGAGCAGGTGCCAACCGCCGAGCTGCCACACGTTGCGGATGAGCCCGAGCCGCCCAAGATGAGCACGGGCGAACTCGAGATTAGCACTGCCAACACCAGGCCACTTCCCGAGGGCATGGCCCCGGAAATGCTCAGCAGTGCCCACCCCTTCGAAACAGCTGTCAGTGATCAGCAGTTCAAATCTCAGCCTGAACTACCCACCTCCGACAAACAAATGGAAACGAATAACCTGCAAACTGAGAGTGCGCTGGAAGGCGGCGACGTGCTTTTGGATCTTGGTGATATACCCGCGGCACGTTCCGCGAGCGCTGAAGATTTTGTACTGGACATCGACCTCGACGAAACGACTCCCGTAGCTTCTTTTGGCACCGGTGCAGGTTCCGCAGTTCCAGCTTTTGTTGAGCCGCAGATCTCCGCTCCCGCTTCAGTTGACTGGCAAATCGAGACTGAACCCAGTGATCTGATGTTGAATCGCAGCACGGGAGAACTGAACACGCCTCCCGCCGCAACGCCGCAATTTGAGGACACGCTCGAATGGATGCGAGAATCTCCTGCAGCTCCGGAAGCACGAACTGAACCAGTTGCTGTTTCAGACACGCCGCGAAAACTTGAAAGGGTCTTCGACGATCCAGTGCCAACTGATCAAGCGGTTGCACCTGCAGCAGCGACTCCAAGCGATTTAACGCCGGAACAGATCGACGTGATCGCGCGCCGAGCGGTCGAAATGCTTTCCGAGAAAGTGGTACAGCAGATAGCCTGGGAAGTTGTGCCGCAGCTCGCTGAGTTGATGATCAAACGGAAGCTAGAAGAGAAAGAGATCCAACCGAAGTAACTGTACCTTATCGAATCTGTTCTCAGACGCAGCATGCCTAGGCGTGCTGCTTTTTTTTGGTCAGTTGTCAGTTGTCCGTAGTCAGTTGTCAGTAGTCAGTTGACGATGCTTGACAGGACTTACCGACCCTTGGCGATTAACAACTGGCTACCCACAACTGACAACTGACAATTGAGTCACCCTTTTTTGGTCGTGAGGTGAAAAGACTTAGCGATTCCCTTACAATGCTTTTATGTTAGTTGTTAGTTGTTGTGTTCGTTAATTGAAGGACTTACCAACCCTTGACGATTAACAACTGGCTTTCCAAAACTGACAACTGACCACTGACCACTGAAATCTTCTGACTCCTGACTTCTGACTCCTGACAAAATGGACATTCCCAAACAATACGATCCGAAACAAGCTGAAGAACATCATTACGCTCGCTGGGAAGAGCGCGGCTATTTCGCTCCCGAGATCAATCAAGACCCGGCGGCGCCGGTGTTTTCCATCTCCATTCCGCCGCCTAACGTCACCGGCTCACTGCACATGGGTCATGCTTTGCAGCACACCATGATGGATGTCCTCACCAGGTACAAACGGATGTGCGGCTATCGCACCCTCTGGCTCCCGGGAACGGATCATGCCGGAATCTCCACGCAATTGATGGTGTCGCGCGATCTCCAGAAAGAAGGACTCACGCGTCACGACCTGGGACGCGAAATGTTTGTCGAGCGCGTCTGGAAATGGAAGCATGAATCAGGCGGTCAGATCACAAAGCAAATGCGGCGCGAAGGTGCTTCCGTCGATTGGTCGCGCGAGAAGTTCACGATGGACGACGATTTGTCGCGGGCCGTGCGGCATGTATTCGTCAAACTGTATGAAGAGGGATTGATCTATCGCGGCAACCGGATTGTGAACTGGTGTCCCAACGATCAAACGGTGCTCTCGGATCTTGAAGTGATAAAGGATCCGCAACCAGGGAAACTCTATTACCTACGCTACCCTGCCAAAAACGGCAACGGAGGCGTGACGGTCGCAACCACCCGGCCGGAGACGATGCTGGGGGATACGGCGGTCGCGGTAAATCCCAACGATGATCGTTATCGCCATCTCGTCGGGACTACTCTGTTGTTACCACTAACCGATCGACAGATCACAATTGTCGCTGATGAGTTCGTCGATCCTGAGTTCGGCACCGGCGCCGTAAAGATCACTCCCGCACATGATCCTAATGACTACGACTTAGGCTTGCGGCACAATCTCGATCAAGTTGTAGTCATAGACCCACACGCAAAGATGACGGCGGCGGCGGGCGCCAATTTTGCCGGTTTGGATCGTTACAAAGCGCGCGAAAAGGTGGTGGAAGAATTCGAAGCCCTGGGCCTGCTGGAAAAAGTTGTCGACTACGAGTTCTCAATCTCAAAGTGCGAGCGGTGCAAAACTGTCCTCGAGCCGCTGATCTCCTTGCAATGGTTTCTGCGGATGGAAAACCTGCGCGACCTGGCGCTCGAACTCTTGGCTCGCGACAAGAAGCCGCAGTTTGTTCCCGAAGTACCTTATGAAAACGTTTACGCAAACTGGCTCGAGAACCTCCGCGACTGGACAATCTCCCGCCAACTTTGGTGGGGACATCAAATCCCCGCCTGGTACACGAAAGACGGGGAAGTGGTCGTTGCGCATTCGCTGGAGGAGGCGCAGGCGAAAGCGGGCACCAGCGATCTGACGCAGGATCAAGACGTGCTCGACACCTGGTTCTCATCGGCGCTCTGGCCTTTTTCGACCCTCGGCTGGCCCGAACAGACGACTGATTTGCAGACCTTCTATCCAACGTCGGTGCTAATAACGGCCCGCGACATCATCTTCCTTTGGGTTTCACGAATGGTGATGATGGGAATGAAGTTTCTCGACGAGCGACCGTTCGATGATGTGTTTATCACGGGAACAATTCTGGACAAGCACGGTCAGAGAATGTCGAAGACAAAACAGAACGGCATCGACCCGCTCGAGGTCTTCGACAAGTTTGGCGTCGACGCCACGCGTCTGACACTTGCTCAGGTAGGGACGACAGACACTCGGTGGAATGAGAAGCAGGTTGAGTCGTATCGCAACTTCGCTAACAAGATCTGGAACGCCGCGCGCTTCTGTCTGATGAATTCTGAAGGAGCGGCGATCAATGCCACGCTTTTGGAAGTCGAACCAAACTTGTCTCTACACGACCGCTGGATCGGGTCACGCCTGAACCGAACTGCCGGAGCAGTGCGCGAGGCCCTCGGCGGGTACCAGTTTCACGAAGCTGTCCAGGCGCTTTACCACTTTTTCTGGGACGACCTCTGCGATTGGTACATTGAACTCACCAAGGCTGACGTGACATCCGAGGAAGACACTGCGGCGCGGGCGGAAGCTCGCAGCCGGTTGCTCACGGTCCTCGAGCAGGCCTTGCGCTTGCTGCATCCATTCATGCCCTACATTACTGAAGAACTCTGGCTGCAATTGCCCGGAGTGAGTCAGCAAGCACTGCACCCGGCCTATCGCGGAGCCGAACTTACAATAATGTTGGCGGCCTATCCGGAAGCCGGCAGCGAGTTAATCGATGATCGCGCTGAAAGTGAAATGCAAGCGGTAATCGATCTGATTTCGCGCGTGCGCAATATTCGCTCGGAGATGAACATCAAGCCGGGCGAACGGGTCGAGCTGATCATCGGCGTCCCCGAAAAAACTTTACGTGCGGTTTTCGAGAACAACCAAAATCAGATTAGCCGGTTAGCGCGGGCTTCGCATATTGTTATTAGCGACCAACTGGAGGCGCCTCGAGCATCCGCTCGCGCCGTCCTGGCAGGTGGTGCAGAGTTGGCCATTCCCCTGGAGGGTTTAATCGACTTTGCCCAGGAGCGACAACGGCTGGCAAAAGAAAAAGAGAAACTCACAAACGAAGCGACTAAACTCGAAGCCCAATTAGCGAATCCACAATTCGCCGAACGCGCGCCATCAGAGAAGGTCGAGGAAGCGCGCGCCCGAATCGCAGATATCGCACAGCGGACCGCACAGCTCCAGCAGACTATTGCTAACCTGGAGTAGCAGCTGGTTACATCTCAACATGAACTGGATGGACGAAGGCGCGCTCTACTCACAAATCGCGGAGATGTTACGCGAGGACTTGGGGCGCGGTGATATCACGAGTCAGGCGATAATCGAACGCAACACGCGCGCGCGCGGACGTTTCGTGGCTAACGAGAAAATGGTCGTTGCCGGTCTAGAGGCCGCAGAAGAAGTTTTCCTAACGCTCGACACACAACAGCAGCTGGAGGCGTTTGTTTCCGACGGTGAAGAGATAGAAGCGGGGAAAGTCATCGCGCGGACTTCAGGGTTTGCCGACATCTTGCTGGCAGGTGAACGCGTGGCGCTGACCCTGATGCAACGTCTTTCCGCGGTAGCTACTTCGACGAATCAGTTTGTGCGTGCTGTGGCCGGGACAGGAGCTCAGATCGTGGCCACGCGTGAGACGACTCCCGGCATGCGGATGTTGGAGCGCTATGCAGTGCTTCTTGGCGGAGGACGGAATAATCGTTTCGGACTCGATGACGGTGTCTTGATCTCTGCGAATCATCTTGCTGTCGCCGGCGGCCTGGCGACGGCGTTGCGGAACGCCAAAGGGAAACTGGGACACGCCCAGAAGCTTGCAGTTCAGGTTTCGAATGAGATGGATCTGCGGACGGCAATAGAGCACGGCGCTGACATCCTGCTCTTAGACACTTTATCACCGGAGGAAGTCGATAAATTGATCGAGGTTGGTCGCTCGCTTTCGCCATCGCTTGGCTTCGAATGTTCGGGAAAGATTACGGTCGCGAATGTTCGGGCCTACGCCGAAGCAGGTGCGAATGTAATCAGTATCAATTTGCTGCAGAGTTCCCCCGCGGCGATGGATATCAGTTTTGTAGTACAGCCTTTTTGAGGTCTGCGGGCCTCCCGCCCGCAATGATTACTAGGGGAATCGAGGAATGTATTGCCTGCAAAGGGCGCGAAGCGCGAAATACTGGCCCTTTAACCGCTTAGGCGCGTTACTATTGGCGAGCGCAGGACGTCAGTGCGCGGAGTTCGAGACGCCCGGCTCCGAACTCAAGCAGCGTGTCCGCGCTTGAACGCATCTCCTCACCGGGCGTATCTTGAAGACTAGGTTTTTGAGGAATAAAAGGGAGTTTGTATGCAGCGATTGATTCGATCGGTAGCCGTTTTAGTGATCCTGGTTGTTGTCTTAGGTCTGGGTTTCATCGACGCCGATGCCCAGACGCGTCGCAAGCGGCGTGCGCGGCGTGTTACTCGCCCCGTAATTACCAATCCGACGATTACCTCGACCGATGAAACTTCTGAGACCGGCGAACCCAAAGTCCTTAGCACCGCAGATGAGACCGCTGATTCGGTCGAAACTACCAGGTCCAGGAAGAAGAAAGCCCCATCGAGTGCTGAGGATATGCAGCACACGATCAATGCGCTCTCAAATCAGGTCAACCGGCTGACTGACAAGCTGACGCAGATGCAGGGCAATGATCGTTCGCTCCTGGATATGGAGCGTCTGACGCGAGCTGAGCAGCGTTCGGAATCTTTGCGATCGCAGCAGCTCGAAGCTGAGACAAAGTTGGCTGACCTGCAATCGAAAATGGATCAGATTGACTATGCCTTGAAACCGGAAAATATCGAACGCGTAACTTCGGGCTATGGCACCACTCGCCCGGAGGACGCGCGGGACTCGCGGCGCCGGCAACTCGAGAGTGAGAAGGTTCGATTGCAGGCGCAGATGAGAATTTTGGAAACGAGCAGGACTCGGCTCGAGACTGCTGTGGTCAATTCCGACGCTGAGGTCGACATGTTGCGGCGGCGTTTGCAGCAGAATGACACCGCTCCTACTGTTGTTGATTCTCACCCAGCGCGTAATGAGAAGCCTGAATAGTCATTCGTCAGTTGTCAGTGGTCAGTAATTAGTAGTCAAGTCGCACTAACGAAGGAACGAACCACCAACAACGAACACTGACCACTGACAACTGACAACTTCATGAGCACCGTCAATCAATCTGATCTTTACAGACTGATCGAAACCGCCAATCAGCGTGGCGAGTGCGTGGTCGTAGCGACGGTGGCGCACACGCGTGGTTCAACGCCACAACGGCGCGGGGCTAAAATGCTTTTTTTCGAAGACGGCCAGGCAGTGGGAACAGTAGGAGGCGGCTGCATCGAAGCTGAAGTTTGGGCGGAAGCTCGTGAAGCGTTGCGTTCAAGGAAATCCGCGCTGCACCACTTTTCACTAACAGCAGAGGAAGCGAGCGAAGAAGGAATGGTTTGCGGGGGAACGATGGAAATCTTCATAGATTGCCAATTACCAATTGGCGATTGAAGATTGACTGTTGGCGTTTGGTGAATTTCACTTCCACGAGATTAGTTAGGCTGACCGCCAGGGAGCAATTGGCAATTGCCAATTGGCAATCGGCAATTACCGGAGGTCACATGCCAGACTCACTAATTCAAAACTACAAAGCCAAGCATCAGCACCCGCTGAATAAGCTGACGCACAGCATTGGCATTCCGTTGATCGTGCTTTCGCTTCCGCTATTTTTTTTCAACTGGCGGTGGGCGGTCCTGCTTTTCATCGTGGGTTGGATACTGCAGTTCGTCGGACATGCCATCGAAGGTAATCAACCCGCCTTTTTCAAAAACCCGATGTATCTGGTGGTCGGACCGCTTTGGTTGGCCAAGCGCGCCGCTGCTGCAATCGGCCTTCTAAAAGCGTCATCCTCCAAATAATCCTCACACATTAGTCTCTTCCCCATGTCAGACTCCGCGAACAGGCCTGCATCGGCGCGTGTCAACGCCGCCATCCGGCAACTGCTGGAACGTGGCGGCATCGCGGCGCTTGCAACTATAGTCGAGGGACCGTCCCCTGTTGGCGCCAAATTGTTAGTCGAAAGCGCCGGAGAGACTGGTAATCTTGGAGACGCCGCACTTAATTCGGCTGTGAGTAAATTCGCTCAGCAATTCTTAGCCAACCGCGATGAAGCACACACGTTCATAGTGGGCGAGTTTGCTCCGGAGTTAACTTCGCTCGCAGCGACGCGAATTCTGTTCGAACGAATTCAATCCGAGCCACGGATCGTCATTTTTGGCGCCGGACACGTGGGCGCCGCTCTTGCTACCTTCGCGAGCTTCGCTGGTTACCGCGTAACCCTCGTTGACGATCGCGCAGAGTTTGTTACGCGTGAGCGCTTTCCGAATGACTTAGTTGAATTAGTGGCGGCCGAGAGCTGGACGAAGGCGGCTAGCAAGGCCATAGGAAAGGGACGAGGTGTTTCCGTTGCTATAGTCACTCGTGGACACGCGGAAGACGAAGAATGCTTGCGCGCGGTGCTCGAATCCACACCAGACTACGTCGGCTTGATTGGCAGCAAGCGTCGCACAAATATTGTTCTGGATCGTTTGCGCGCAACGGGCACTGCGGCAGAAAAACTAGCAAAAGTGCGTGCGCCAATTGGGTTGGACATCGGCGCTGTTACACCGGAGGAAGTTGCTTTAGCAATACTTGCGGAAATAGTTGCTGAACGCCGCGGCGGAAAAGGCGGATCGATGTCGGCGTTTAGAAGAGTCCAAAGTCCCAAGTCCAAGGTCCAAGGTCCGGTTTCGAAATGTGATTCGGACGACTGATCAAGCTCTCAGCCGAATTGAATCCAGATAGACAGTCTCATTTTGGGTGTGTCTGCTTGAAATGTTCGTAGTCGACCGGCAATTCTGTCGGAGTTTTAAGGAGTGAAGCAT
>JBPCMI010000114.1:0-21263 GCA_051002415.1 Pyrinomonadaceae bacterium | reverse complement strand
GTTTGAAGGAAGGTCGAGTGGTGCGCTTTCAGCAATACACCGATACGAAGCAGTTTGCGGATGTCGTTACATCCTAACTTGTTCTCGGTTCCTGGTTTTTGAACTTTGAACTTTGTACTTTAAACTTTGTTCTGCGAAAACTTTGAAGACTCTTATGTCTTCTCTGAGAAGTATAACCCTTAGCAGCGAGACCCAGATCACAGCACAAGAGTTCAAAGCATAGAGTTAAAAGTACATCGGTATGTATGAACCGCTCAGGCACCGCTGATCTTCCGCTTCATGGCGGCCGGGTTCCGACCTGGCTGGCCGAACGGATGACTAAACTCGGTACTGCAATTACCGAGACCATCATTCTCGATTACGGTGCTTCCGCGTTTCTCTCACGTCTGAGCGATCCATTCTGGTTTCAGGCACTGGGCGCGGTGATGGGAATGGATTGGCATTCGTCAGGCATCACAAGTTCAGTCATGGGCGCCCTCAAGCGCGGGCTTGCGCCACGAGCCGAGGAACTCGGCATCTACGTGTGCGGCGGACGCGGCCGGTTCTCTCGCAACACACCAAACGAACTGCGCGCGATCGCCAACCGTCGCGGCTTTGACGGCGAAGCTCTCGTGCGCACGAGCCGGTTGACGGCGCGCGTTGATAACAATGCGATCGCGGACGGCTTTCAGATTTACCTGCATAGTTTTGTTGTGACGGCGGACGGCGAGTGGGCCGTCGTGCAACAAGGCTTGAACGATCGCAGCGGGATGGCGCGGCGTTACCACTGGCACTCGGCCTCAGTGCGTGACTTTGTTGCAGACCCACACACCGGAATTGTGGGCGACAATCAAGGAACGATCATGAACCTGGTTTCGGCGCAGGCTAAGTCCGCGCAAACCGCTTTGCTCGACATTGCCCGCGAGAAACCGGAGCAGACATTGAGCGCGGCGAGGCATCTCAGTCTGCCGGCGCATCATTAGGTTCGCGCTCGGAATGTTGATTTGAAGCGACTGGGCGCGGTGCTCGCAGTTGCTTATGAAAAAGACCTCCACGATTTTGCAGAACTGCTCTTGCTCGAAAACCTTGGTCCGCGCACGCTGCAATCGCTGGCTTTAGTTGCTGAAGTGGTTCACGGCACGCCGACGCGGTTCTCTGATCCGGCGCGCTTTTCATTTGCGCACGGCGGTAAGGATCGCCATCCATTCCCCGTGCCCTTAAAGACTTATGACGAGTCGCTTAGTTTCCTCCGCAGTTCGCTCGATGCCGCCCGAGTTGGTGGCCGCGAAAAATTGGACGGCTTTCGCCGCCTGGAAAAATTCGTGCGCGGAGTTGAGACCAATATGAAACCGGAAGCAGATTTCGCGGCCGTTGTAGCTCACGAGAACAAAATCTCGCGTTCCCTGGGCGGCAGATCCGTTTTTGATGACAAGCCGGCACGCCGCGCCGCGGATCGGCGACAAGGATCTCTCTTTTAAAGAACCTTCGGTCGGAGTGGATGAAACTTGCAGGGAGGCAGGACCTGCTACCAAAGACGTTTTCTGCTTCTGCCCGACTGTCCCCGCTCCTTTCTCGCCGGGCAGGCTCCCTTTCTGACCGGAAGATTTTCACTTGAAGGCCCATGTCACGGCCATTACGCCTCGATCACAAAATTACAATGTAAGCTTTCTTTGATTCTTCAGTGTTTTGGGTTACGCTCTTTCCTCCGCCCCCAATAGGTAACTCACCTCGACATGTTTTAATTATTGCGGAATGCCTCCGCATTCCCGAAAACCGTTGAAGGAGCGAAGTATGAGCACTTATCGGATCAAGAAGTTTCGACCTTTTACCCTCGTTTGTGTCTTGGCGGCACTTTTAGCGGTAACACCGCTGGTGTCCGGGCAGGTTTCGACTACACAGGCGCCGGCCCGCACTTCCAACATCCAGTCAATTCCCAATGGTTCTAAGTTGAAGTTCAAAGGAGTTGTGATCGGACAGGAATCTGACACTCTCACCATTCGCGACCGAAATCGTACTGATTATCATGTCGCCATCGACGGCCGAACCAGCATCAAAACGAATGGTGGGTTCCTGCGCAGCGGCAAGAAATATCCGGCCAGCGAACTCCTGCGTGGTTTGATTGTTGAGGTCGAAGGGAAAGGCGATCAGCAGGGGAGACTGCTGGCCGAAAAAATTAGGTTCAATGAATCGGACATGCGCGCAGCGATCACCTCGGACACGCGGGTCACTCCGGTTGAAGAGAACCAGCAACGAATGGCCGGACAGATGGACGAGCTCTATGCTGTTGCGGCAGAAGCCAGGAGGGAAGTGACCGCTGTAAATGAACGCGTCACTTCGCTGGACGACTACGATGTGCAGGAAACTGTGTCAGTCACTTTCAGGACGAACAGTGCGGTCCTTTCGCCAGAGGCGAAAGCGCAGCTGGATTCGCTCGCCTTGAAAGCCAACGAGGCACGAGGCTATGTGATCGAAGTTGCCGGCCACACTGATTCGACAGGCAGCGAGACAAAGAATTTCCGTCTTAGTCGTCAACGTGCTGATGCGGTAGTTCAATATCTCGCCGTGCAACATAAAATTCCGCAGCGCCGCTTTGTCTCGCCAATGGGCTTTGGCAAAACTGAATCGGTAGCGGAAAACACAACCGCCGCCGGCCGACAGCAGAATCGCCGCGTCGAAGTGAAGATGCTCTTCAATCGCGGGTTGACGCAGTCGACTCAAACTACACCGGCTCCGTACCGTAACAGAAGACGGTAACGCACAGATAGCGAGCCCGAATTTGGGCCACAACAAAGTCTGCGAAACGGACGGCTGGAGTTAAGAAAAACCCCACTGTCAGTTTCGCGGACTTTTAGTTTTGTTAGACTCATAAGATGGCCATCATCTTTCACATCGCCGAGCGCGAGGCGTGGAACCAGTCGCAGACGAACCGGAGTTATCGGCCGGAAATGTTTGCGGTTGAGGGATTCATCCACTGTTCGACACGTGGGCAAGTGCTCGGGGTTGCAAACACTCGCTTTCGCGGCCGCACTGATCTGCTATTACTCTCGATTGACACTGACAGAGTCGGGGCCGAAATCTGTTACGAGAATCTTGAGGGTGGCGAGGAGCTCTTCCCGCATATTTATGGCGAGCTGGCTCACGACGCTGTCACCCGCGTGGCGGAGTTCAAACCTGGAGACGATGGAAGCTTTAGGATTGTCGATTGCTGATTGCCAATTGCCGATTAGCCGGGCTACCACCAAGAGCCGCTGGCCAGATTGATTGGCGATTGGCGATTGCCAATTAGCCCGTAGCGAAAGAAGCCAATCGGAAATCCGCAATCGGCAATTGGCAATCTGACGGCCCACCCGGCTACCGCCTGGTGGTAATGACCCACTTCCCTGCGAGCCAATCGGCAATCATCAATCGGCAATCGACACGCCTGTTACAATCACCACTCATGACAAGCAATCAGGCTTACGACGTTGCCGTAGTTGGCGCCGGGGTTTTTGGTGCGTGGACCGCTTGCCAATTGAGCCGTGCAGGCACAGCCGTGGCGCTAGTTGACGCTTATGGTCCCGGGAATAGCCGGTCCAGCTCGGGGGGCGAGTCGCGAATGATCCGCATGGGCTACGGACCGGATCAGATCTACACCCGCATGGCTCAACGCTCGCTCGTGCTTTGGAAAGAACTGTTGGGATCGTCAGAACTATTTCAAGCTTCCGGTGTCCTGTGGCTGGCGCAAGAGAATGATGCTTATTGTGAGGCGACGCTCGAAACACTGCGGCAAGCAAACCTTCGGCTCGAGCATCTAGATCGCGATCAGCTTGCTCGTCGCTATCCGCAGTTAAATTTCGAAGCGGTGGCGTGGGGAATCCTTGAACCAGACAGCGGCGTCATGCTCGCCCGGCGCGCGGTGCAAGCTGTTGTCGAACAAGCGAGAAAGTGCGGCACGATTTACCTGGAAGACGGCGTACTTCCCCTCGAACCAGAAATTAATAAAATTCAGGGGAGAGCATCGGCCGCAGGCGAATACGTAGCGGGAAAACTCAATTCAATAAGAACAAGCTCCGGTCGCGAAATTAGCGCGCGGCAATTCGTCTTTGCCTGTGGTCCCTGGTTACCAAAACTCTTTCCCGAGCTCCTCGCTGACTTGATTCACGTTACCCGCCAGGAAGTTTTCTTCTTTGGCGTTCCCGCCGGTGCGGAACTTTTTGGTACCGACCGCATGCCGGCCTGGATCGATTTCAATAAACTAATTTATGGACTTCCGAATCTTGAGAATCGTGGTGTGAAGCTAGCCATTGATGCACACGGACCACAATTTGATCCGGACGACGGGGACAGGATTGTTTCCAGTGAGGGTCTCACGGCTGTGCGAACATTTCTGCGTCAGCGAATCCCTTTGCTGGCGCATGCTCCAGTAACGGAGACGCGTGTCTGCCAGTATGAGAATACTTCGAATGGTGATTTTCTGATTGACCGGCATCCCGGATTTGAAAATGTCTGGCTGGTAGGTGGTGGATCCGGTCACGGATTCAAGCATGGACCTGCCGTCGGTGAGACTGTAGCTGCTTTGATTTACGGTGCCGGCGAGGTTGAGCAGAGGTTTAGTCTAAGTACAAAAGCAACAGTTCAGGAGCGAAGGGTTTACTAATTGCTTGATCGGCAGCACTCACACGATGATTCGCGGAGCGGCGGCATAAGGTAGCCCCCGGGTGAGCCCGGGGAATACAGCAGCAGAAATCTCAGGAGCCCGCGGAGCGGGCGACAGAACTTTCCCGCTTGAGGAAAAAGCTTTCTCAAAGAATGGTGGCTGACTTGGCGTTCGCAAAATGAAACGGACGGCTGAACTCCTGAAAGCTCAGCCATCCGTTCGTGATTAATGCTCGGTGCAATCTCTTCTTAGAGAATCACTGCGAGCATATTGAGGCTTTGTCGGCCCCGTGTTTATCGTTTCGGCGTTCTCTCCGTCACAATGTTCGAGTAAGCAGAGTTGCCGCTGGCATTGAAGGCGCGCACCCGATAGCGATAACGCGTGTTGCCTGTCAGTCCAGTATCGGGGTAACTCGTGACGTTTGCACCCACCACTGCAATCTCCACGAAGTTCGTGCAGTTCTGGCCCTCGCAACGTTCGATTCTGAACCCGGTCTCATTATTCGAATTATCCGTCCAAGCCAGGTTGATCTGCGTTGGAGAAACAGCGCTCGCAGTCAGGTTAGTAGGAGCGGCGGGTACCGGCACAGGTGTCGGTGTGGGTGTGGGTGTGGGTGTTGGAGAGGGTGTCGGTGTCGGCGTCGGCGTCGGTGTTGGTGTTGGGGTTGGTGAACCACCGCAACCAGGGAACTTAAACGAGCCGATACGCGTGCGCCAGTTAAAACTCGTGGTCGTGGCGTAATACTCCTGCGTGTACCAGAAAGTACAGTCGTCCACGGGATCGATGGTCATGTCACTGTAGTCTCCCCAACGACTACTTGTACCCATTTGGCTTCCGGTACCCGCAAAAAGTGTGACCTCAGCTTGAGGCAGCGTGTTGACCGGATCCGTCGCGAGCCGGCCAGCATAGCGAATCTGCGGATTAATCGCGGAGCTGGAGGCGCTATAGCCGACGGCTATATTCCCATCTCTATCCATCGCGGCTCCGCCCATCCAGCGATGAGTTGTGTCAGGCTGATAAGTGCCCTGTTGCGCAACTGTCACTGGCCCACTCGTAACATTGCGTAACTCAAACCAGCGGGGCGAGGCGATGTTATTGGAATTAACGGTGAAGTTGCCCACTGTTGCTTCATGACCGTCGCTAAAGAATCGAGTGGCGAGTCGGAACATCAAGCGGTCGCCAATCGGATCAAGTACCGAGCTGGTTCCTAGCTGCGGAATCCCTCCGCTTCGAAATGTGAAACCAGCTGAAGGCACACTCGCAAACAGAGTGAAGGTCGAGTTGTTAGGGGTCACAAAGTCGACGTGGAAGTGGAAGACTCTAAAACTTCCCCCTCCCGGAAACTCGACGAACGAAGCCGGAGCCCCAGCCGGGGGCAAATTTGAACCGTCAAGGTCGGCGGGAAGATAGGTTTCTTCGCCTGAGCCACCCGTGATTCCGGTGGTGACGAACGTCGCCGGGTCGCCCACGAGCATCTTTGCACGATCGAAAGCGAAAGGTTGCGGACCGAGAAACGCAGTTCCGGAAGCATTAAAGACATTCATGGCCATATAGTAGCCATCCGGCCATACGCCCAGCTTGGGGTAGTCGAAGAAGTTACTACCAAGATGAAATCCGTAGCGGTGCCAACTTCCGGCCGCGTCGCTCGTGGTCGAGACTGCGATGCACTCGTCCGTCTTAGCGCTGACGCCGGCAAACTGACTAATCACCCAACGGTCAGCAAGTTGATCGTAAAGCACCACCGGATCGCCAGAGCCCGCTGTCTCGCAAGGTCCCCCAAAGCCCGTCCAAATACTCGAGATACCGACGGGTCCAAATACCGAAGCGCCACTAGTCTTGTTGAAGACCTGAAATCCTTCGTTGACGATCTGAACGTACTGCGTCGCGCCCACCTCGCCATTTGTGTCTGGCGGTGCGCAGTTGCACGCAACACCCGGAAAGCCGATGCCGTTGAAGTTGAGAATCGGACTCGGCATATTAGCTGCCACTAGATTTGTTAATTCATGAAACCTGCTTTGCACTACCGGGTCTTCAGTGTCTTTGTGATTGTTCGGCAGTTTGCGCCGGAGATTGGCTTCACGCTCGGGTCTGATTACAACCGGCGGTAGCATCATATTGCGTAACGGAATTGAAGTGTCGTTGTGATACGAGGCAACGACAGAGATGTCAAACCTTTGGTCCTGGACCAGCGGGGTTCCGGCTTCCGCTGCGGCTTTGTTTTCTGCACTAAACCATTTCGAGCGCCGGGCCTGACTAATTCGAGGAAGAACTACTATTGCGAGTAGTAGCACAGTAGCCGCCAGTACGGTGAGAAACCTTCCACGCCTTTTCATTTTTGTCCTCCAGTTGAGAAACTACACGGCCAGATACTGAAACGGAATACGTAAAAGCTTTTCCGTTGTGAGAGCCGGTCGGTGTTGGTTGAGTTAGGTCGGGCACCGTGAGAAGCAAACCCACGTTTTCGTTGAGCACAGTATCAGACAGCCAATAGACGGGCAACCTTGCAGAGGGCATAAGGCGGCGACTTAGCATCGCCAGCGAAGATCGGCATTTTTTATTGCTGATTTTTGCTGGATCCTTGGACCTAACACCAATTGGCAATCGCCAATCAGCAATCATTGGGCCTGGACCTCGGCGAGTCGTCCTTCCAGAAAGCGTCGTTCACTGTCATTGGTAACCAGTTCCAACGCTCGCACGTAGCTTTGCTCTGCTTTGTCATAAGACTGCAGACGGCGCAATAGATCCGCCCGCGCTGCGTGCAGTAGGTGATAGTCGTCAAGCTTGCCATCGGCTGCGAGTGCCTCGATGATTTCCAGGGCGGCTTCCGGCCCTTCAGCCATTGCCACTGCTACGGCTCGATTGAGCGAAACGATGGGCGAAGGTTGGACACGCGCGAGCAGATCATAAAGACTGACAATCTCTTTCCAATTCGTTTCCTCGGCGCTAGTCGCGCCGCAATGCACGGCAGCGATCGCCGCCTGGATCGCAAAGGGACCGGCACCGTTCGCAAAGGCCTCGGCCACGAGCGGCAACGCTTCGTTGATCTGTTCGTAATTCCAGCGCCCACGATCCTGTTCTTCCAACGTTGCGAGATTGCCATTCGCGTCCAGCCGCGCTTCGCGCCGGGAGTCGTGAAGCAGCATCAACGCCAGCAAAGCTGTTGCTTCAGCGGGCGGCTGCGGTGACATCAGGATGCGGATCAGCCGCGCCAAACGAATCGCCTCGGCGCAAAGATCGGTCCTTACCAGCGTGTACCCTTGAGTGGCAACGTAGCCTTCGTTAAAGATCAAATAGACTACTGTTAAGACCGCATCAAGCCTGGCCGGCAGCTCATGGGTATCGGGCACTGAAAAAGGAATCCCGGCGTCGCGGATCTTTCGTTTAGCTCTCACCAAACGCTGGGCCATGGTGGTTGGTGGAACCAAAAAGGCCCGGGCGATTTCGTCGGTTTCCAGTCCACCCAGGGTTCGAAGCGTTAACGCGACTTGCGCTTCGGGTGCCAGGGCCGGGTGACAGCAACTGAAGATCAAGCGCAGGCGATCGTCGGAAATCTCTTCAGTGAGGTAGTCAGGATTCTGGACCGTCGGCAGCAACCCCGACGCGACATACGATTCCAGTTTTTCCTTGGTCCGGGTTTGGCGCCGCAGGCGATCGATGGCTTTGTGCCTGGCTGTTTGAATGATCCAGGCGCGCGGGTATTCGGGAATGCCGTCTTTGCGCCATTGATCGACCGCGGATGTGAAGGCCTCTTGCGCCGATTCTTCGGCCACATCGAAATCGCCAAATTGTCGAATTAGAGTGGCAACAATTAGTCCCCAGTCTGAGTGATACACTGCATCTACAGCAGCGTTGGCATTAGCTAGCATAGGGGATGATAAAAACTTTGCGGCGAAGTGTCGATCCGGCTCGGTCTTGTTCGATTAACCAGTGGAGGTACAGAAAAAATGAAATACGTGTTGCTGATCTACCACGATGAAAAGGATTGGACCGGAATGAGCGAGGCTGAGCGTCACGAAATCTACGGCGAGTATCGCCAGTTAATTGGCGAGCTTAGCTCAGGCGGGCAGTATCTAGCCGGTGATCAGCTGCAGCTGGCGGCCACGGCCAGCAGCGTTCGAGTTCGCGCCGGCAAGCAAATGGTGACGGACGGGCCATTTGCCGAAACCCGTGAGCAGATCGGCGGCTTCTTCATGATTGAGGCCGACAATCTGGAGCAGGCAACGAGTATCGCGGCCCGCATTCCTTCAGCGCGTATGGGCGTCATCGAGGTTAGGCCCGTAGTCGAGGAGAGCGCAGGGGCGGCAAACTGAGATTCAAATCAAGGGAGAGGCTCAAATGAAATACATGTTGCTGGTTTATCTTGATGAACAAGCCATGACAGACGAGGAGCGCACACACTGTTACGTCGAGTCGGCGCAGTTAGCTCAGGATCTCAGCACGCGCAAACAGTTTCTGGATGCGAGTCCGCTACATCCGGTGGCGACGGCGACGAGCGTGCGCGTGCGCGAAGGGAAGCGTTTGATAACCGACGGTCCGTTCGCCGAAACGCGCGAGCAACTAGGTGGCTATTACGTAGTCGAGGCGAAGGACCTCGACGAGGCGATTGGGATTGCCGAGAGAGTTCCGCCCGCCAAATTTGGCACGGTGGAAATTCGACCGGTGTTACAGATTGAAGGACTGCCGGCGTGATTCCGAATTGCCGATTGACGATTGGTCTTACCGATAGCGTTGAATGCCCGGCGGTTTAGGATGAGTGGAATTTTAATCGGCAATTGGCAATTGGCAATCGGCAATGGAGAGGTCAGTACCGTTCGCGGTAGCGAATGGGTTTTGAGGACAAAGTTTACGATTCACGATTTACGATTTACGATTCACGATTCACGATTTACGATTCACGATTTATTGAAGGAGCAACGAAAATGAGATTTATGGTGATTGTAAAAGCTAGTCCGGAATCCGAAGCAGGCGAGATGCCGACGAAGGAAATGCTTACCGAGATGGGGACTTACAACGAAGAGCTGGTTAAGGCCGGTGTGATGCAAGCGGGTGAAGGACTCCAACCGAGCTTGAAGGGCACACGCGTGAAGTTCGAAGGCGCGAAGCGAACAGTTATCGACGGACCTTTTGCAGAGACGAAGGAACTAATTGCCGGCTACTGGATGTGGAAGGTTAAGTCGAAGGAAGAGGCGCTCGCGTGGCTTAATAAAGCTCCTTTCAAGGATGGCGAAGAGGTTGAGATTCGGCAGGTGTTTGAAATGGACGACTTCGGCGACGAGTTCACTCCTGAACTTCGAGAACAAGAGGAAAGAATTCGCCAGCAGGCGGCCGGGAAGTAGGGTTGAGGGGGCGGCGCTTTGGATACCGCCTGCCGTTTCGCATTGTTAGCGGGGATCGCATTTCTTGATGCGTGAACGATTCCGAATTTCTATTCAGAGTAATACAAAGCGCCGTCGCCGCTGCGCTCCGCCGGCGCACTCCAAAGTCCGAGTGGAAAAATGTCTGAGCCCGTTTCGCGGGCTCTAATTGAGAATGCGGATCCCCGGGCTGCCGCCCAGGGCTACTTCTGCCGCCGCCGCGCGGCTTCTGACAAGTTTCTCAGAATAAAATGCCGCCGCAAAGGATAAGACTAAAGAAAAGTGTGGCTCTCGTTCTTGCGCTGATAATTTGCGCGTCTGCGTGTGCGCCAGAGAATGCGCCCATTGTTAACCCGTCTGTTAACTCAAACAACGCTACCGACCGGATCAAGGTCGGGGTCTTCCTATCCCTTACAGGAGCGACTGCCGCTTACGGCGTCTCTGCATTGAATGCCTTCAAACTTGCGACTGAAGAAACGAATGCTGCTGGCGGAATTGCCGGGCGTCAAGTTGAGCTCGTCGTAGAAGATGACCACTCGAATACGTCCGAAGTCGCCGGCATCGTGACGAAACTAATCCAACAGGACAAGGCGCAGGCTTTGCTTGCCGAGCCGATCAGCACGCGGGCGATGGTTGCCGCTCCCATTGCTCAGCAGCACAAGGTGGTGATGATTTCTCCGGCGGCGATCAAGCCGGAGTTAACGACGATCGGCGATTACGTTTTTCGCGCGTGCTTCACCAGCCCGGCGGAAGGCGAAGCGATTGCCGGGTTTGCGACTAACCGACTGAAGGCCAAACGCGCTGCCATCATTCTGGATGGCAAAAACGACTACGCAGTCGTGTTAGCAGGGTTCTTCAGCGAATCTTTTAAGAAGCTCGGCGGCGAGATCGTAAATCAGCAAAACTATGAAGCCAGTGATAAGGACGTTGCCGCGCAAATAAAGGCAATCAACGCGGGCGCTCCCGACGTGATTTTTGCGCCCGGCTTCTATTCAACAGCAGCGCTCGTGGCGCGCGAAGTTAAGCGACAGGGCAGTAAGGCCATACTGATCGGAAGCGATGGTTGGGACTCACCGGATCTGCTTAAAGGAGCGGGCGATGCTTTTGATGGTGTCTACTTTGCCAACCATTTCTGGGTTGGCAGTGACAACTCGGTCGTTCGAAAGTTTGTCACAGACTATTCGTCCAGGTTTGGAGTTGCGCCCGATGCTGGAGCGGCGACTGCCTACGATGCCGCGCGTTTGTTGTTCGACGCGATCAAACGTGCGGGTACAACCGACGCCCTTGCAATTCGAGATGCGCTTGCCACAACGGCAAACTTTCCTGGTGTAACCGGCCACATCACTATCGACGCTCATCGGAACGCGCTCGTGCCGGTTTACATCCTCCGAATCGAAAAGGGCGGGAAGTTTTCGCTGCAGAAGTGATAGGGAAAAAGGAGAAAAGGGGAATTGGGTAACGGGGGGAAAGAAAGGGGAAACAGGGGAACAGTGACGCGATAAAAGGGTGAATGGGCGAACGCCTTCCCCCTTTTCGCCCGTTTTCCGGTTCGCCTATTCCCCCACCTCTACTGTTGCCCCGTTCCCCACTACCCTTTTCCCCCGTTTAGTCCACCTCGCGGACGATCGCTTGAAAGTTCAAGGCGTCTTGTGTCATGCGGGCATTATTAAAGAACACATAAGGCGGCTCACTTCGCGGCGAGGTCGGCGTTAACATCACGGCCAATTCTCGCAACTCAGCTTCGTCATATTCATAACGCCAACCATTTCTGCCGTGTAGCCGGAAATAACCTCGAGCGGGAGTAACGCTCTTTGCTACGAAAGGATCCACTACGTGCCAGAGGCCCAGGTCCTTGCAAATTCTTTTTAAGACTTTAGGATCCCAATCGCCACGAGGTTCCCACCCCAATCTAAACTGGCCTGCCGAATCTTCCTGTTGATCTATGTTGCCGAAAAACTCTTTCAAGTTTGAAATGTTTTCTTTCGTCTGTTTGAAGCTGGCGGGACACTGAAACAGAATCGTCTTTGCGTTCAAGGCCTTCGCCCCTGCGAGGGTGAGCTCCCAAGCTTCCCTAACAATTGCCGAGTCTCGAAAGTACCCGGCTTCCTGTTTCTCTCGTTCAGAAAGTTTTCGCTTGAGGCGGCGATAAGTGGGACTTTTGCTGTCGTGAGTTATTAGCTGCCACGCTTTTAAAACGAACTCAAAGTCAGCGGGAGCTTCTGCGCGCCAGCGTTCCAGGGTAGAAAGTCCTGGGGGCTGATAAAAGGTCTGCTGGATTTCTACGCAGGAAAACACTCGAAAATATTTTGGCTTAGCGATTCCAAAACCAGACGTGCCAATGCGGAGGGTCATTAATTCGGGTCGCGAGGCTCTCTTAAGCGCACGCAGCTGTCGTCGGGCAATGCCGCGCGGCTCCGCCGCCTTCGGTGCGGTAAGCCTCGGGCTTACCGTTGACGCTATCCTGTGTCATTACGCGAGGCTGAGCCTCGCGAAACTTTGATAAAGAGCTAGCCGGTGAGGCAAGCCTTACCGCACGGAAGGCGGCAAGCCGCAGCGACCAAATCCCAGGGCCCACGCTGCGCCCCGGCCCTGCCGGCGTAGTCAAGATCTACTCGATGTGCACGCCTCGATGCATCGCGATGCCTCTAACCTTCATCACGACGTCGTCATCGATAAGTTCATCGCCGGCGTTCCACCCGACAATTTCCTCCACCGGACGCCCGAGTGCCACTGCTAGTTTCTCGTCACTTGCATCGAAAGCGCGATCCCGGAGCTTGAGCAGCATGCGGGCAGCTTTCTCCTGACCGGTACCGCGATCATCCACAATATTTTCGGGGCGCGCAGATTGTTGCGCTTGTCCGCCCAGCGCCTTTGCAAGCAAGTACACGAGCGCGGAACCAAGACCTATGCCGGCGGCGAAAATACCAACCCGCATGCCAACGCGGCGAAATGATTTCCTTTTAGTAACGGACTGTTGATCTTGCTCGTCAAATTCGTAACCCATTATGAATCTCCTCTACCTTGTTTTTCCCTCGGTTGAATCTGCTCGTAAACCTTAAAAATCCGCTGTCATGAAAACGTGCAGGTCCGGACAGTCTCAGCGGAAAAATGACTGACCCCGTACGGTTTTCAGATTCTTCCGTGTGGGTGATAGGGCTCAAGCAACTTGGCAGCCAGAAGGAAAGGGAAAGGGAAACGGGGCGAAAAGGGAGACGGGGAAGACGCGGGGACGCGGAGACGGGAAGAAGCGGCGAAAAGGGGGACGCGGTGATGGGGAGACGCGGAGATGGGCGGACAATAGGGAACAGGATAAGTGAACGGAGGTGGGGATGCGCCGTTTCCGACATCTCCCATGCTCCGCGTCCCCGCGTCTCCCCATCCCCGCGTCTACCCATCTCCCCCTCTCAGCGTCCCCGATATTGCCCTAACCGAAGTGATTCAATTAAAGTGTTCGCCTTCATCATTCGCAGAGCCGTGTCGGCATTCACCGAGGCGTCATGAATCAGGCTGAGCCACAACCGATGCTTTTGCATTACCGCCTGGTAAGCAAGATTGACACTGGTGGTATGGGCGAGGTCTACAAGGCTGAGGACACCAAACTCGGACGCACCGTCGCTATTAAACTCCTCCTCCCTTCTGATAACCAGAAATCGACAGCCCGGCGCCGGTTCCTCCAGGAGGCACAATCGGCTTCCGCGCTCAACCATCCGAACATAATAACCATCCATGCCATTGAAGAGGTCGATGGCCGCGACTTCATTGTCATGGAGCTCGTGGAAGGCACAACTTTAAAGAACCTGATCTACGGAGAAGGCGCGCTGCCACTCATGCGTCTGCTCGATGTCGGCATCCAGACCGCCGAAGCTTTGGAAGCGGCACACGAAATCAATCTCATTCATCGCGATATCAAATCGTCAAACATTCTGGTCACCTCGCGCGGTCACGCGAAGGTGCTTGATTTTGGTCTGGCGAAGACAGTTCGCACAATAGCCAGCAGCATTGATCACGACGCGCCGACTCTCACCAATCTGACTGACGAAGGCACTGTGTTGGGCACTGCCGCGTACATGTCTCCCGAACAAACGCGCGGATTGGCTCTGGATCGGTGCTCGGATATTTTCTCGCTTGGCTGTGTCCTTTATGAAGCTGCGACGCGGACGCTTCCCTTTACCGGCCCCAGCATGCTCGCTGTCATGCACGCCATCGCCACTCATACGCCGCCGCCGCCTAGCCAGGTGCGGCCGGAACTACCGAAGGAGTTCGATGCGATCGTCGAGCGCGCAATGGCAAAAGACAAGGAACGACGCTATGCGTCGGCGGCCGAGATGGCCCGCGCCTTAAGGAACCTGCGCGCGACTGTCACCGGAGAATGGCTGGGCGGGCCTATCATCTTCGACAAAGATTTGATGGGAGCGCCTTCCGCTCCGTTTGTCGGCCGCGGTCCGGAGTTAAGTAAGCTGGAAGGAATTCTGCAGCAAGCAATTGATGGCAGTGGTCGCGTGGTGTTCATTACGGGCGAGCCCGGCATCGGCAAAACCTCGCTTGCTGATGAATTTCTTAAGCATGCCCGCACGCGGTTTCCCGGTTTAGCAACTTCTCGCGGGCGTTGTGTAGAGCAATACGGTACGGGCGAAGCTTACCTTCCATTTTTGGATGCGGTTGGTTCGCTACTTGAAGGACCCACGCGCGATCGACTCGCGGCGATCATGCGTACCTCAGCTCCGACCTGGTGTTGGCAGCTGCCCGCGGCTTTCACCTCAACCGGCGGTATTGAAACACTGCAGCAGGAAACGATCGGCGCAACCAAAGAACGAATGATGCGAGAAATGGGAGACGCCCTCGGTCACCTTTCGACAACTTCGCCGGTGGTGCTTCTGCTCGAAGATCTGCACTGGGCCGATCCGTCGAGCGTTGACCTGCTGCGTCATTTGAGCCAACGCATCAGCAAACAACGACTCTTGATCACCGGTACATTTAGACCTGAGGACATCGAACGCAGCAACCATCCTCTCAAAGGACTCAAAGCGGAGATGCAGTCGCACCAATTGTGCGAGGAGATTGCCCTCGATCTATTTAGTGCGACACACATTCAGGATTACCTAACCGACTTGTTTGCGCCACACCGGTTTCCTCCTGAGTTTTCCGCGCGCATTCACGAGAAGACCGAAGGGCACCCCCTGTTTGCCATGAATCTGCTGCAGTACCTGCAGGAACGTGGAGACATCGCCAAGACAAATGAGCATTGGGGCTTGAGCCGGCCGCTCACAGAGATTGAGCTGGAAGTGCCGCAAAGCGTGCGCAGCATGATTAGCAAGAAAGTAGACGCGTTGGGAGAGGAAGAGCGCCGCACTTTGCAGTACGCCAGTGTTGAAGGGCAGGAATTCCTTTCCACCATCTCAGCCCGGCTGCTCGGTGTTGATGAAGTTGATCTGGAGGAACTGCTCGCGCGCATCGAGAAGAATCACCGCCTCATCGTGAGCCGCGGCGAAGAAGAATTACCAGATGGGACGCTCGCCACGCGCTACCGCTTCGCGCATGCTCTCTATCAAAATTTTCTTTACGATGGTCTGGTAACTAAACGAAAGACAATGTTGCATCGCCAGGCTGGGGAAACACTTTCGCAACTCTACGGCAAGCGAGCGCCCCAGCTGGCGGCGCCACTCGCACTGCACTTCGAACGCGGGCGCGAATTTCATCGTGCCGTCGTGTTCCTAATTCATGCCGGCGACAACGCCACGATGCTTTACGCGAATGCGGAAGCTGCCGAGCACTACTCGCGCGCTTTGAGTCTAGCGGATCGGCTGCCTGAGGAAGTGCAGGCGGAAACGAAGGCGATGCTTTATGGAAAGCGCGGCGCCACCAATATGGCGTTGAGCAGCTTTGATCAATCAATTGACGATTACCGGCGCATGCTCAAGCAGCAAGAAGCTTTTGACTCACCGGAAAAGCAGGCGGCCGGACTCAACGCCCTCGCGACGACACTCTTTTTTGCGCACCGGCTCGAGGAGATGGAGCTGCGGGCCAACGAAGCGCTCGCGGCAGCTAAACGCGCTGACAGTGAGAAGCTGCGTCTAGATACGATGGGCCTGATGGCGCTCAAGCACGCCGCTTACGGCGAGCTGTCGCAGGGACGTCCCATTCTCGACGACGTCATCAAGAGTGCGCGCGCTATCGATCACAAGCCGGCGCTGTTAACCGGGTTGGCTTGGCGTGGTTGTATCCACTTCTTCCAGACTGAATATGAAAGTGCAATCGAATGTGAGGTGGAAGCAAAACAGCTCGCCTCGAAGCTGCGTGATGGATTCCTACTCCTGACGTCGATGTTCTTTCTGGGACTTTCGAAGGGAAATCTGGGTCAAATATCGGAAGCGATAGCCACTCTCGAAGAGGCAATCCAGATAGCGGGTCGCAACGGCGATCGTTTCTGGTTTCCTCGTATGCCGAATTGCATCGGCTGGATGCATCGCGAGCTGCAGGATTTTGAGGGTGCATTAAAACACAATCAGGAAGGGTTGAGAGTCGCGCGTCAGTATCACGTCCTTGAAGCTGAAGCTAATTCCTTAATCAACCTGGGAATCGACCACACAGTGGGCGGCAGATTCGACGAAACAGCATCGGCCTTCAATGAGACGCGCGACATCTTCGAGCGCGACGCGTGGTTCCGCTGGCGCTACAACATTCGTCTTGAAGCCGCCACTGCTTGGCACTGGCTGCGGCGGGGTGAGCTTGAGAAGGCTGGAGAGTTTGCCGGGCGTCTGCTCAAAACTGCGAGCGAGTATGAAGTTCATAAGTACATCGCCGAAGCCCACAGACTAAAAGCCAAGGTTGCAACGGCCGCTAACGATCTCGATGCTGCCGCAGCGGAATTCGCCACCGGGCTTGAAGAGTTGAAGCGCCATCCCGCACCCTTCGTCGCGTGGAGGACATACTCCGATCTTGGTCGTCTGCAGCAGAAACGTGGTGATGCAGCGGCGGCCCAGGCCGCTTTCATTCAAGCTGCAGAGATTATTGAAGCGTGTGCCGGAAACGTAAGTGACGCAGACTTGCGGGCCACGTTCCTAAATTCCAAAGCTGTGCGCGGAGTGATGGCCGGAGCGATGAAGAGCCAGTAGGCAGGAGGCAGGAGGGAGGAGGCAGACGGCAGGTAGGCAGACGGCAGTAAGCCGAAGGCAGTAGCCGACTGATTGAAGTATTTTTCTTGCAGGCCACGTGGGCACTGGATCGAAGAAAAAACCAGAGAGAGGGTTCGAACAATGACAAGTTGGTTTCAAGCACGGAATTGCTTTTCAGCGAGCGCGTTTCTGGTGTTTGTGATCGCAGTTGGATTGACAGGTTGCGGCGGTCTCAAGAAGTCAACAACGAATTCTGAATCTTCAGCCTCGCCTGCGGCAAAGTCGAATGGAACCCAGCCTGAAGCGGGTATTGAAAAAGCGAAACCGGCGCCGGGCACCGGAAACGTCCAAGGCAAAGTCCTTTATAACAACCAGCCGGCTGCGAACATTGAGATTAAGTTGTGCGAGACCTTCAACCGCTTCATGGGTGGTTGCACTGGCCAGGCTTACACCGCACGCACCGACAATGCTGGCGAGTACCTGATCACAAATGTGGAGCCGAAAACGTATGAAGCGTTGACGGCGCGCGTTTTCGACACGGATTCATATGTGTTCGCAACCTCCGGAATCGCTGGCCTCAGCGCCGCGAAATACGATGTCGCTGCCGACAAAACTTTTTTCGTCTCTCCGATTCATCTGTTCAAGAGCGATCTCAAAATCCTTAATCCAAAGGCCGGAGCAAAAGTCAGTTCAGCGGGTCTGGAACTAAAGTGGGAGCCGTACCCGGAAGCAGCTTATTACAAGTTCAGTATTCACCCTGACGATTCCGCCATCACCTCGCCTTACATCAACGAGCGCGTCGATGCTGCTTCTTACGCGCTTGATAAACCTCTGGAAAAAGGCGTCTATCGTTGGAGAGTTGACGCCTTCAACAAGGACGACCGAAAGCTTTCGGAAAGTGCCGACGATATCAAGTTCACCGTGAACTAGACTCGGAAGTTCAAGGTCCAACGTCCAAAGTCCAACGTCCGTTTCCGAACCTTGGATGTTAAAGGGCTAGGTTTGCTCGTCCAGCACAAGAGTCGCTAGCGGACATTGGACGTTGGACTTTGAGCTTTGCACCTGCAAAAAAAAGCACATCAGCTGTCGATCCGGCATTTCTTCGTTCGACTTAGCAGTAGAAGGAGGAAAAAAGAGTTATGAGCGAAAACCGTGGTCCGAACATACTTCGAAGCCTCGGCGCCGTGGTTGTCGGCTTGCTTATAATTTTTGTTCTTTCCCTTGGCACAGACGTAGTGATGCATGCGACTGGAATATTCCCTCCATGGTTTCAGCCGATGGCCGGACCCTTATGGGTGTTCGCGCTTGCCTATCGCAGCGTCTATGCCGTGCTTGGCTCTTATGTTACGGCACGCCTAGCGCCAAACAATCCGATGAAGCACGTGATGCTGCTGGGAGTGATTGGGGTGGTCCTAAGCATGGCCGGTTTGCTGTCCACCTGGAATGCCGGGCCGGAGTTTGGACCAAAGTGGTATCCCATTGCACTCGTCGCAAGTGCGCTACCGTGTGCGTGGCTCGGAGGCAAACTGAGACAAAGGCAAACAGGGGAATAAGGGAAGAGGGGAAGGGGAGAAAGAGAACGGGGGAAAAGGGGAATGGGGGAAGAAGTTAAGCGATAAGGAAATCGCATGGGCAGAATCGAGTCCATCTAGGAACAGATTTTCGCTTCGCCCGGTTCCCCAGTTTCCCTTTCCCCCTTCTCACCTAGGAGAAACTCTCATGACATCGAATAACAAAATAGGTTCCGTTTCCAAAGGCCGGCTGTGGGCCGGTCGGATCATAGGTGGATTGCCGGCCTTGTTCCTGCTGGTTGATGCCATCATGAAATTTGTGAAACCGGCGCCGGTGGTCGAAGCGACTGTGAAGCTCGGATATTCAGAGAGCGTCATCATTGGTCTCGGAGTAATCCTGCTTGCAAGTACGATCCTTTATCTGATTCCAAAAACTTCAATCCTTGGCGCGATCCTGTTAACTGGGTATCTCGGTGGAGCGGTGGCTACACATGTCAGAGTGGGAGAGGGCTGGTTTTCGATCTTGTTTCCGGTAATATTTGGAGTGTTGCTTTGGGCAGGACTTTGGCTGCGCGATGATCGGTTGCAAAAGCTGATTCCGCTACATGTTGAAAATTAAGGTTAGAACGCGACGAAGACCGTTGAGGAATATGACTCATGAATATTGCGCTTTGGATCACTCAAATTCTATTAGCACTGCTGTTTCTTTTTGCCGGCGGCATGAAGCTGATTGTGCCTGTGGAAACACTTCTAGCGCAGGGTTCACCCAATCAGATCATATTGCCTGGTTTACTAATCAAATTCATTGGCATTTGCGAAGTGTTGGGCGCGCTTGGTTTGATTTTGCCGGGACTTTTACGTAAACGGCCAAGCCTGACACCGCTTGCTGCGGCATGCCTGGTAATCCTCATGATCGGAGCAGTTGCGTTAACCATCGCAGGCGATGGCATTGCGGCGGGTATTGTTCCGTTGATTGTTGGAGCTCTTTGCGCGTTTGTCGCCTACGGTCGTTCGCGTTTGGTACCGCACAGCGGAGCGTGAATCGTGAAATCGTAAATCGTGAAATCGTAAATCGTGAAGTCGTAAATCGTGAATCTCGATCACGATGGCTGTTTCACGATTCCATTCCCAATTCACAATTTACGATTCCCGATTCACGATTTACGATTCACGATTCCCGATTCACGATTCACGATTTACGATTCACGATTCCCGATTCACGATTCACGATTCCCGATTCCCGATTCACGATTCCCGATTCACGAGGAGGAGATATGCAATACGTTGATGGATTCGTTTTACCAGTTCCCCAGAAAAACCTGAAACTTTATCGCGGCATTGCGCAGAAAGCCGGGAAGATTTGGCGCGAACACGGTGCGCTTCAGTATGTGGAAGCCGTGGGCGATGATCTCGGTGTTAATTTTGGGATGTCGTTTACGAAAATGATCAAACCCAAGCCTGGTGAGACGATTATCTTTTCCTGGATCGTTTATAAGTCGCGCGCGCATCGCGATAAAGTGAACGCCAAAGTAATGGCAGACCCGCGCCTGCGCAAGATGATGGAGAACAGTAAAATGCCGTTTGACATGAAACGTATGGTCTACGGCGGCTTTAAGTATCTTGTTAACGCTTGATGTAGCGAAGCGGTCGGGCATGATTGCGAGGAGTGAATTATGTTTAAGGACACGAAGGCATTTTCGAGTTTTTCCGTAGACGATCTGGGGAAAGCTGAAGAGTTTTATGGCAAGACGCTGGGCCTTGCAGTATCGCAAGCGCCCGAGGGTTTGGGAATTCATCTGGCCGGAGGTAGTGAGGTATTTCTCTATCCCAAACCAAACCATACGGCGGCTAGTTTTACCGTCCTTAATTTTTCGGTAGAAGATATTGATGCGGCCGTGGACAAGCTAAAGACACTTGGCGTGCAATTTGAATCGTACGAGGGTCAGATTGAGACCGACAGCAAGGGCGTCTTCCGGCACGGAGGAAAAGGGCCGAGCATCGCCTGGTTCAAAGACCCTGCTGGAAATATCTTGTCGGTTGTTCAAGGCTGAATTCAAAGTCGACTGTCCCGGTCTTTGACCCACTATGGGAGCAGGTCGAAGACCTGCCCAATTCCGATATAACAGGGCTGCGGCAAGTCAAAGACTCTTCGCGCACCAGGGTCAGAGACCGTTATCCAATACTTTCAAAGACTTCTGCGCACCGGTGGTTAACAGACATTAGACTTTGGGCATTGGACTTTGGACACTTAGATTGTGATCGTTCATCTCGTTGACGGCACCTACGAACTTTTTCGTCACTTCTACGGACTGCGGCGCTTCAAGAAAACTGATCCGCCATTCGGAGCGGTCAGTGGCGTACTGCGTACCGTCGTGCAGATGCTCGAGGACGACGCCACCCACATCGGCGTGGCCACCGATCATGTCATCGAGTCTTTTCGTAACGGACTCTGGCCCGGTTACAAGACGAGCGCCGGAATCGAGCGGACCCTCCTCGCCCAATTTCATCCACTTGAAGAAGCGTTGGTGGCCCTCGGAGTAGCGGTCTGGCCGATGATTGATCTGGAAGCCGATGATGCGCTCGCCTCAGCAGCGTACCTCTCAGCCCGGAACAAACGCGTAGAAAAAGTTTGCATCTGGACGCCGGATAAGGATCTCGGGCAATGCGTTGT
>JBPCMI010000113.1:0-10734 GCA_051002415.1 Pyrinomonadaceae bacterium | reverse complement strand
GCACGACTCCAGAACGCGAAGAAAATCACGATGACAAACCCGCCGGCCAGCCCCATCACGACCGCGTAAGCAGCAACCTGTGTCTGAGTGCTAACGTAAGGAAGCGCCAGCAGCGAACCGGCCAGCAAGACCATCGCGAGGGCTAACAAACGGTTCATTCGTCCACGCGAAATCAGCCAGCCGCCCAGAAAGTTACCGGCAAGCGCCGTGAGAGCGACAATAACAAGGCTGCGGTGATAGGTTGAAGCGTCAAATCCGCGTTCAGCAAGTATCGATTCATTAAACAACGCGATGCCTGAGGCAATAAGTCCGTAGACCGCACTGGCTATTCCAAATACCCAAAAGCCTGGCGTTAGCAACGCCTGCCCGAGCGTAAAACTGGCAAGGGCCTCATCCTTGACATGCGCTTGCGAGACATCGACGTCAGGCTGAAGCGAGCACGATTCGGGCGACTTTCGCGCGAGCAGCAACGAGAGAGGCGCGAGCCCAAACATCAAAGCCAGGCCGACTGTCCACCAGGTTTTACGCCAACCACTGTCAATCACCATTGTTCCGATTAGTGGGAAGGCCAGCATAAAACCAATGCTGAGCACCACTGTGTAAACAGCCATGGCGAGGTTAAGACGGCGCACGAACCACTTGCCCACCATGGTGATGCTGACGACCGAGAGGGCGCTCTGTCCCAATCCGCGCGTCAGTGTAATCAGAATTGCCAATGAGAAAATGCTTCGTGCTCCACTCATTAGTAGTACTACCGTTGCGAGTGCGACGGTCACGATGGTCAAGACGATTCGGCTGCCAAACCGATCGATCAATCTGCCTACGCCAAGACAAAAGAGGGCCCCAATCAACGTGGCCCAAAGGTTGATTTGAGCGAAGGCAACGCGATTGATTTGCAGGTCTGCAAGTAATGGTTCGGTGATTAGTCCCAGTCCCTGCGTCCGGCCCGGCAGAGTTCCCACCATCGCGAGCGCCGCCACAAAGACGTTGACCCAGCCGTAGTAAAACGGGAGGGCTATTGGCCCAACCAGCGGCTGGCGCATCTCGGTGTTCATACTTCAGGTATCTTCGACAGTATCAGACCGAGGAGTTCAGTACTACCACGCAGATAGCGGGTGGGTTCCGGAGCGCCAACGGCGCGAAATGTGAAAGCCTAAGCCATCGGCCCAGGTGACGCCGATAGACATCTTCTTAGCGCTGAAGGCGCGAAATGCGTTTCGCGGCTCTAATCTCAATGATCTGATTTCACGCCTTCAGCGCTCCAAAGGACTTCATGAACCCTTACTTGGGGCGTTGCCCCTTGCCATTACACTTCGCGCCGTTGGCGCTGAGGGGAAAAAAACTGTCCCTGACGATACGCAACCAAGTTAGAGTCAATAATAGGCTGATCGCCAATCCGAGCCAACGCATAATGCCATCACCAAAGACAACCGTTGCGTTGAAGATGATAAAGACTAAGACACCGTGCCATGCGGCAATGAAGGGCCATCGTCGCTTACGGTAAGAATCAAGACCACTCCACCACCACCAGGCGATGTCTACAATCCAGGCAAGCAGCAGAGCATAGTTGATGAAGAGACCACCGCCCCAGTTCAGACCAAACACTTCTTGTGTTTGTTGCGCAGTGTCCGCATAAGCGGCCGCGTGACTCCAACCATGATAAAAGTGGAATGCGCTAATGAAATGAGCAATCAGGCCCACACAGGCAGCGGTCCATACCACTCGTGCTCGCGACTCCCACTGAGTTCTTCCTCCCCGCGAAGAGCAGAAGGCGAAAATAACGCTTCCCGCAACATAGCCGACGATAGAAAACCAGATGGTGCCGCGCGTTAAGAATTCTCCGGTGTCCATTCTTGCCGAATGCCGATTGCTGATTAGCGAATGCCAATTGCCGATTAGTTGAAAATTAGTATCCCGGTTAAAAGGTTCCGTGTGGTTTCGAGTAATTTAGTGGATGGTATTCCGCATCGGCGAACGATCAACCAAAACCGCCAAGACGCAGAGCACGCAGAGAAAACATTCCCAAACGTTTGCTGCTTCCAACGCAGTCTTGTCGCGGTCCCGGTGAAGTCAGTGTCCCGACATGTCGGGATAGCCGGGTGGGGTCAGCTCGATTGCCGATTGGCGACTCAAAAGGCCCACGCAACGAGCCGCGAAGCGACGGAATGTAGCCAGGGGCAAGTGTCCTAAAATTCAGAGCTGAAAGGGCGACAGAAGCAGCGAGGCCGAAGCTCACTGAAACCGCCCAAGTCGCCAAGACCCAGAGCACGCAAGAAAACAATTCAAGACGTTTCGTGTGGTTCGTGTGGTTTAGTGGATCGTATCTTCTATTGCGGGCCACAACATCGATCCACGAAGTAACACCAAACGAAACACGTTGAATCATTTCTCAGCGCCTCCGCATCTCTGCGTTTGACGCCTTCACGAAATGAAAAATGATATATGGAAAATGATCCGGTCAGCTCCATCAGGCGATAGCCGGTGGGCCGATGCACTAACACACCCCACTTGCCCCTGGCCACCTTAGCTCGCGCCTTCGGCGCTCAGTAACTGTTGGAATTGGGGTTCATCGTACAGGTTTACGAAATCCGGGTCGCGCGCGAGCAGGTCGAAATGCCAGTATCCGTTCTTGATGGCCCGATTCAGCATCGCCAGTGCGTCCTGCTTGAGTCCCAGAACCGCATAGGTACAGGCGGCATTGTAGAGCGTGCTCGCGTCATTTGGACTGGTGGCCACCGCCTTTTCCACTTCCGCGACCGCACTAGGAGTATCTCCAGCGCTGGCAAAGTTACCGGCAAGCAAGATGCGAGCTCGAACATTTTCCGGAGCCCATTCTATTTGCCACTGCAAAACTCGAGTTTGCTGCTGCAATAAACGAGACGACTGCTCCGTATTTTTCAGCGTCTTGAAGACATTCATGTAGGGCAGGTAGGTGTTGTAATCATCGCCGCTCACTTCGATCGCACGGTCGGCCAGCTCTGCCGCTTCGTGTAACCTGTCGGTTAAAAACAGAGCGGATCCGAGGGCAAAGTATGCTCCGTCGCAATCCTCTTTACGGTCCAGCGCCATGCGGGCGTAACGGATCGCCAATTCGTACTGCTCGTGCGCGTAGAAGATGAAGGCGCGCGCGGAAAGTGCCTCGGCCAGGTCAGGCTCAAGCTTCATAGCCTCCTCGCAAGCGTCTATGCCTTTCTGCATCCACTGCGGGTCCTCGTCATAATAGCGATGGATCCGACCGTAGGCATGCCCGAGCCCCGCGAAGGCGAGCGCGAACTTCGGCTCTAAGGCAACAGCGTGCCTAAACATTTCTGCCGCAGACTGGATGTCCTTCTTAGTGCCGCGCCGCAAGAATCTTCGACCGCGTAAATAGTAGTCGTAAGCTTCCGGGTTATCGACCGGCTTGCGCGCAATCGCCTGCTCTTCCTGCGGCGACAGCTTGATGCTCAACGCACTGGCAATCGCACGAGCAATTTCATCCTGGAGAGCAAACACATCCTGCAGTTCGCGATCGTACCGTTCCGCCCAGACGGTATGGCCGCCGTTGCTTTCGATCAGTTGCGCTGTGATACGAACGCGGTTGCCGGCGTGCCGCACACTTCCTGCCAGCACATGTGAGGCATTCAAATGGCGACCGATTTCCGGCGCCGTCACTTCCTTGTCGCGGTACGACATTACGGCCGAGCGCGGAAAAACGCGAAGCCTTTCGACTTTGGATAATTCCGTGATGATGTCTTCTGTCATGCCGTCGCGCAGATACTCTTGCTCCCCAGCGCCACTCAGGTTTTCAAAATAAAGGACCGCAATCGATTCCTGGTGATTTGTAAGAGTAGTCCGTTGCAATTGATCTTTCAGCCGGAGCAAATCCTGCCGCAGATCTTTCATGGTGGCATAGCGCTGGTCCCGGTTCTTAGCCAAAGCCTTGGCAATGATCCGATCCAAGTCTCGCGGAAGCTTATTGTTGTTCCGGCTCAGGGGTTGCGGTTCGTCGTTCAATATCGAACCCATCAACTGCAGCAGGGTCGCGCCGCGGAAAGGTGGTTGACCGCTTAGCATTTCATATAACAGCACTCCAAAAGCGAAAACATCGGTTCTGGCATCGACGTCTTCCCCGTTCAGTTGTTCGGGTGACATATAAGCTGCTGTACCCATTAACTGTCCGGCCTCGGTCAGCTTCTGTTGAGTGGCCGCTTCACTTAACGACTCGCCGTCCAGTTGCTTGAGGACGCGGGCAATCCCGAAGTCCAGAATTTTTACAGGTCCATCCTTTGGCAAGACAATGTTGGCAGGTTTGATGTCGCGGTGAACAATGTTTGATCGATGCGCTTGATCCAGTCCCGCCGCTATTTGCAGTCCGATGTCCAGACCTCTTTCGATTTCAATCGGGCCTTTACGAATTTCATCGCTCAGCGTCTCCCCGGTCACATATTCCATCGCGATAAAGAGGATGCCGTCTGCTTCGTCCACCTCATAGATGGTGCAGATGTTTGGATGATTCAGCCGCGAAGCCGCACGGGCCTCAGACATCAGGCGCCTCTTCAGGTTTTCATCGCCGACGCTTTCCGGAAGTAGACTCTTGAGCGCAACGGTACGTTGCAGTTTTTGATCGATCGCCTTGTAGACCACTCCCATCCCGCCCCGCCCGAGGGTGCCGGTGATTTGGTAATGGGAGATGTTGCTAATGGTCATCGAGGCCCAGTTTTAACTTATCGCTTTTCGCGATCCGCCACATCACTCGGCAAAATTATTGCCACACTAACAGAACTTGCCACAGATCCACGCGGCTGGATACAGATTCGAACGAATTCGTAGAAGGCTTGCGGTTTTGTTTGGGTCTGATCTGTATCTAGCCGTGATGATCACGATAGGCACAGATTCAAGATGCAAATCTGACTAATAGATCCGTGTGCATCCGTGAAATCTGTGGCTGGTTTTCGTTTGTGCTACGCGTTCAGAGCGGCCGGTGAGACGCCCGCGATGCTCTCGTCGCGCTTTACCAATGAAAAATGAGAAATGAAAAATGATATATGGAAAATAGTCGGGTCAGTATCCCGACAAGTCGGGATAGCCGGTGGGCCTTCACATTGCCGATTCGGATTTCCGATAGGCTTCTTTCGCTACGGACTAAATTGGCGATCGGCAATCGCAAATCGCCAATCCTATGAGGTCTTGTCGGATTCTTCGAGGAGGAAACCTGCGTCCCAGCGGTGCGGAAAGTGAGGAGTTGCCAGAAACTTCAGACGATGACTGCCAAGAGAGAACACTTCATTTCCCCCGGCTTCCTCTTCCCCTTCCCCCGGGTTTACCTAATCGGCAATCGGCAATCACCCATCGGCAATCGGCAATCGAAGTGGCTCATCGTCTTTGATCAAAAACTGATTGAACTGAATGCCAAAGTCGGAATTAAAAGTCGAGATTCGGTAAACGTCCCGAGCAATTTCCGTCACCTTACTTTCCATGATGCCTCTCCTCATTGTTAAATTGATTTCATAAGCTCAGCCTCATCCACTCAAGATTAATTCGGCTGAGGAGATTCTTGAAGCTTTCATCGCGGCTCTGCCGCGTCCGCGCCGCTATTGTGCTTGCAGGAATGTCGTGACCGTGTCAGCAAACCGCTGCGGAATGTTATCCATCGCGTTGTGTCCCTCACCTTCAAACACAACCAGCTTCGGGTTGCGCAAAGTGGCCCGCAACGATTCGATTGCAAGGTTGAGTTGTCGCGAAGCAGTTTTGCTTCCGAGAAGCAGCAGGGTTGACGTTTCTAATTTCCCGATCCGTTTCCCATCAAAACGATATTTGGCGAGCGCTCGAATTTCGCGAATCTGAATATCAATTCCTGCGACACGTCCGGGCCATAATGCCTGTCGCTTCATCGCCGCAATTTCAGCGGGAGAGAGCATCACGATTTCCGCGAGAAACGTTTCCAGCGCTCGCTCGCGTTCGCCGGCTCTAATCATTTTCGCCATGCGGTTGGCAACCGGGGTGTGATCGAGATCCTGCAACGGCGGTTCGTAAAGAACCAGCTGTGAGATCTTTTTCGTCATGAGCGCCGCCTCCAGCGCGCAGACGCCCCCAAATGAATGACCTAGAACAAAGACCTGGCCCGGTCGAGAGTTAACGACCGCGGCAACGTCCTCGAATTCCTTTTTCAAGCTGTAGTGTGAACCCGCTTCGCTTTCGCCGTGGCCGCGCCGGTCCATCGCACAAACCGTGAAGTGCGGGGCAAACAGTGGGAAGAGCGGTTTCCAACGGCCGCGGTCACCAGTGCCTCCATGAACGATGAGGAGACTTGGGCCTTTGCCGGTGCATTCAACGGCGATGCGTGTTCCGTCTTTGGATTTAACGAACGAGCGAGAGGCATTGACAGTCTGCGCGAACGAAGTGGCCGCTAGCATTAGGGTGCAGGAAAGGATGAAAGCGAGTCGCGTCATTGGGATGTGGATGTTATCAAAGAAGAGGGACAGGCTAAATAGCTTAACGCGAGGAATGCGCAGTCAGGAAGGCCGGCTTGCCGTGGCCTGAGATTGAATGCCACTCAATCAGTGAGGGTAAACCACCCCTCCGGATTGAGCATTCCATGATGATCCATCAGCCGCGCGCAATCGGCAGGCAGCGATAGGAGTCAATCGGAAATTGGCAATCGGCAATCGGCAATGCACTGGCTCATCGTCTTTGATCAGAAACTGATTGAACTGAACCGAAGTCGGGATGAAAAGTCGAAATCCGTTAAACGTCCCGAGCAATTTCCGTTACCTTACTTTCCATGATGCCTCTCGTGATTTTTGATTAATTTACTCAGCCTTAGGTCCGTGATCACCCGCCGCACCGCAGTTCTTACGAACTTTTTCTAAGGAGCCGCGTGGGTGAGGTGATAGCTATCCAAGAAAGCCTTTCCCCCGATCCTGGATCACTAGTGCTGAGTTCCAGCTATTTGCGCTGCTCTTTGCTCAGACGTTCTGGTCCTTCTTTTCTAATCGCCGCCATCCAACTGGATATACTGTCACTAGCAATGCTAGTGGTCCTAGACCAAGGAAGCTGGGCAGCAATGCCCACCATGATCTGTGAAAAACGACGAGATACACTGAAATTGCGCCAGGGATCGCAGTCATAACGCCACCAGCCAACATCTCGCCAAGTGCTTCCTTCGGCGTAGGCGGCTTGCCTGGCTCAGGAGGTGGCTTAGGTTGCGGCTGGAAAACACTTGGACGAAACAGCACTCGGTATTGGATCGTCGTTTCAAAATTAAGATGTTGAGGCTCGACGGGATCCAAGAGCCGATGCTCAATGGCTTTTGGCAACAGGAGTCGTCGAAAATCTTCTTGAGAAAGAGTCGCGCTAAAGCCGAAAGAGCCACCATGTAAAAAAGAACTTGTATGCACGAGCCCTCCGGTCACGTGTGTTGGCCGTTCCACTTCGCCCAGTCTGCCGCTACTCTTTTCCCGATGACCGCGAAGAAGAGCCTCAGCACCAGCAGCCTCACCGTTTCAGTTCAAATCATTGAGCGCAAAATCTATCGGATCCGGGGGCACAAGGTAATGGTGGACGTCGACTTGGCCGAGTTGTATGGCGTACCAACTAAACGCCTCAACGAACAGGTTCGACGCAATCGCAAACGGTTTCCGAAAGACTTCATGTTTCAGCTAACGACCATTGAGGCAGAAGCTTTGAGGTCGCAAATTGCGACCTCAAAGACAGGGCGTGGCGGCCGGCGTTATCTGCCCTACGCCTTCACGGAGCAAGGTGTCGCAATGCTGTCCAGCGTGCTCAATAGCGAACGAGCCATCGAGGTCAACATTGCGATCATGCGGACGTTCGTAAAGCTGCGGCTGATGCTGGAATCAAACGAGGAACTCAATCGGAAGTTCGCGGCGGTTATCCGAAAGCTTGCCACCCATGACAAATACTTCCAGGTTGTATTTGATGAGCTGAACAAACTAACCGAACGACCGGCCCCTTCTGGTCGACAAATTGGTTTTAAGACTAAGACCAGTTAGACAGTTCGGCCTTAGCTGAACAATTCGGAAGGCTCAGTTAGGAAAATCGTTGGAACGGATTTGGCGCGTTCAGCATGTCAGAGTTACTTCCACTTGCGCTTACTCGATCGAGTGGTAGTCGCCTTACTTCGGATCGAGTGGCAGTCCTGCTTTTACCCAAGCGTCAAATCCGTCGTAGAGCGGATGCACGTTCTTCCAACCACGTTCAGCAAGCTCTTGCGCCACACGGGCGCTCGACCCTTCGTGTGGTCAAGTGCAGTAGGTGATCACTGCGCGGTCTTTCGGTATTTGATCAAGGTGTTGCTCAAGCTCTTCAGCAGGAACTCTGATAGCGTTAGGCAGTTTTCTATCCGATTCGGCCCAGGCCTTCGGGTTCCGAGAATCAACAAAGGCAAACTGCTCCCCACGATCCAACCGCTGCTTTACTTCATCGACTGTGATTCGGGTTGCTTGTATAGATGACATAAATTCTCCCCTAAAAGCGGTGTCCAAAGTCCAACGTCCAAAGCCCAAGGTCCGTTATGGAAACGGCCGCGGAGTTCACAATCCAAACAAGGATTCAGGTCTAAGGGAGACAATTGTACACCGCCAAGACGCCAAGGACCGCAGAGGACGCCAAGAAATGCAGACGAGCTTAGAACTTTGTACTTTGAACTTTGTTCGCTCATGACCTTGAGCCGCAGAAGTTTGAGATTGAGCAACTGAGTTAGCAAAAACCAAGTACTAAGAACAAAGTTCAAAGCTCACTTTATCTTCTTGGCGTGCGACTTGGCGGTGAGTTGATCACATCCTCTGTCGCCGCTAACGCGGGCTCCTAATTTCTGTGGGCTGTGATGCCGTCCCGATTCAGCGGGACTCGTTGAGCTATCCACTCCGCCGAACTCTTGATCAATGAGCTCTTCCCGACAAAAGTTCAAAGCTCGCTTTATCTTCTTGGCGTGCTCTGCGGTCCTTGGCGACTTGGCGGTGTCAGTTTTTCAACGACAAATCGTGAATTCAAGCATTTGACTGGAAAATGTTTTGCTTCGTCAAGGGACAGCGCTAGAATTGCGGCAACTTTTTAGCTTTAGACAATGCGGGCGAGACGCCCGCGATCCTAAACGCAAACTAACAGTTTGCGCTACAAGTTTGCGCTACCAAGAAGGGACCCCAACAAAATGAGAATTCCACAATTACACTCGATCGTCGCGACTCCTACCGTCATAACTGTAATTCTTCTCTTTGCCGCATGTGTTGTGCACGCGCAACAGAAACCGTCAACCGCGACTGCAACCGATCAATGGCTTCAATTTCGCGGACCGAACGGGAGCGGCGTAGCTGAAAATGCCAAACCGCCGGCTGAGTTTGGGGCAGACAAAAATCTCGCCTGGAAAACAGCCGTACCGTTCGCGCGATCTTCGCCAGTCGTCACAGCCGATAGGGTTTTCCTGACAGCGAGCGAAGGCGAGAAATTGATCACGCTCGCTCTTGATCGGAAAACGGGAAAGATCTTGTGGCAGCGTGAGGTTCCGCGGGCGCGGCACATGGTTATCTATAAAGCGAATGATCCTGCCTCGCCCACTCCAGTAAGCGACGGCAAGAACGTCTACGCATTCTTTGCTGAGCTCGGGTTGATCGCTTACGGACCGAGTGGCAAAGAACTCTGGCGAGTGCCCCTCGGACCTTTCAATAGCTTCTATGGCATGGCTGGATCCCCAGTGCTGGCGGGTAACAAGCTGGTGCTGGTGTGTGACCACCGCGATAACTCGTTCGTCGTTGCGGTGGATACTAAAAGTGGAAAAGTGCTTTGGAAGACGGCCCGGTCGAATTTTGAAGGTTATTCCACGCCCGCAATTTACACGCCCAAAGATGGACCGGCGCAACTGCTTGTCCTCGGTTCACAGACGCTTGATTCCTATTCGCTCGAAAATGGGGAGCGCCTATGGTGGGTGACCAAAGTCGGTTCCTATACCAAGGGCGTGCCCGTCGTCGAAGCAAACATGGTCTACGTACTGGGTGAAGGCGGCGACGCTCCTTACTTTCCGGTCTATGAGGACAGCCTGAAGAAATACGACAAAGACAACGACCAACGCCTACACGTTGATGAGATGAAAGCAGAAAAGGAAATGGCCGAGCACTTTGGCTGGCTCGATGCCAATCGCGACAATTACGTCACTCGTGAGGAATACGACTTCGTGCGCAATTCCACCACCGGTGGACACAGTATTACCGCAGTGCGCTTCGGCGGCAAGGGTGATCTGACGGCAACGAACGTCACTTGGACCATGAAAAAGGGTTACCCGAATATTCCCGCGCCGTTAGTTTACCGCGGAGTCATGTATCTAATGAAGGAAGGCGGAATTCTTTCAACTGTAAATCCGTCGAGTGGCGAAGTGTTAAAGATGGGGCGCACGCCCGAAGCGCTCGAGGAATACTACGCTTCTCCTGTCGCCGCGGATGGCAAGGTGTTTGTAGTGAGCGCGAGCGGCAAAGTCAGCGTAGTCAAGGCAGACGCGCAGTGGGAAATCCTTAAGATGAACGACCTCGGTGAAGAAGTTTGGGCCACCCCGGCGATCGCCGGCAACAATCTCTTTATCCGCACGAAGAATGCGTTGTATTCGTTTGGGCCGGGGTAGCTTCAGTCAAACCGCCCAGTCGCCAAGTCCGGCAGAGGACGCGGGGAAGAGAAGAGAGGTTTGGCGTTGGTGCTTTGGACCTTTTTCTCTTCTGAGGGTTTGGCCGTTGCGATTGGACTCCTGATTTC
>JBPCMI010000112.1:0-15287 GCA_051002415.1 Pyrinomonadaceae bacterium | reverse complement strand
CGCCTCACATCCGGCGGCAAAGCCGATACTTGGGAAAGGACTTTGAAAATCGATCTGATCCTCGACAAAGGTCTGGGCATTCCAATTAACACAACCCCGCTTTATTCAAACATTCTCCCTTCACTTGCGTACTAAACACTTCTAGCCAGCATCAGAGCCCAAGGAGAAAACTACTTAATGCAGATGTTCACACGCAAACGACAATCGTCCCGCGCTTTCTTATCGGCGCTGCTCTCTCTTGTTATTTTTTCGTCAACCGCAGCTTGGCAAGGAACCGCCACTGCGCCTGCTAAAGCGAAAGCAGCGCCAACGCTAACAGCTGCCGAGCGCAAGGCTTCGGACCGCGTCAAACTCGAAACGATTCGCGAAGTCACTACTAAACTAAGCGCTCCTGAGTTTGAAGGCCGCGGTACGGCGCAGCCCGGTGGCGACCGCGCGGCACAGTATCTGGCGGATCGCTTCAAAAGGTTGGGTTTGAAGCCGGCTGGGGAAAACGGCACGTACCTGCAAACGATAAAGTTCAAGTCGGCTGAGGTGTTAAAGGAGACTGTGCTAACCGTGGGCGACGCGGCCTTGAATCATGGCAGCGATTACGTGGTGTTGCCGCCCTACTCGGCGAGCGAAGTTAACGCCACCAGCGATCTCGTTTTTGTCGGCTACGGCGTGGTGTCAGAAGCATTGAAGCGTGACGATTTGGCGGGCCTGGATCTAAAAGGCAAGATTGTTGTGTTGCTCAACGGTCAGCCAACTGAAGTTGATCTGGCTGCCTGGCGTCGGGCTTCCAACCCACAAGCCCGTGGCTTGAATATTTTCGGCAGGGGCGCAGCAGCGATCATCGTCGGCAATGCCGGTTCAGCCACGCAACCGTTTGCGACGATTGCCAATTATCTTTCGCGACGCCGCGTCAGCCTTGCGTCTGCACCGGAGCCCCCGTTCAAGGTGCCGCCGGTATTGCTTGCCAGCGATGCCGCGATGGAAAAGATTTTTGCTGGCTCTGAATCCACTTACGCGCAAATTCTTACGCAAGCAAAAACCGGCGCCAACGTTTCGCGCAGTTTGCAGAAGCAAGCCAACCTCGCGTTACGGATCAAAATGGGCGAAGCAAACGGCAGCAATGTGGTTGCGGTCATGGAAGGCTCCGATCCGGTACTGAAAGCGGAAGCCGTGGTTTATTCGGCCCACTACGATGCCTACGGAATTGAAGGTGGTCAGATTTTTCCCGGCGCTGCGGACAACGCGTTGGGCACCGCGACGATCACGGCGATCGCCGAAGCATTCACGAAAGCCTATCCGAAACCAGCGTCCCGACCGCGCCGTTCAATTATCTTTCTCGCCGTCACCGGTGAGGAGTATGGATTGTTCGGCGCCGAGCATTGGGTGAAGAATCCCACCTGGCCGCTCGAAAAGATTGCCGCAGACATTAACTTCGATGGCATAGGAACCGAAGTCTATGCCCCCGTGAAACGCATCGTCGGGTTTGGGGCGGAGCATTCTGATCTCGGGGCAGTGTTAGAGGAAGTTACGACCGCAACGGGAAACATTGTGACGCCGGATCCGATGCCCGAGGAAAATGCTTTCGTGCGCTCTGACCATTATGCGTTTGTGAAGAAAGGGGTGCCGGCGTTGATGTTGCTGGGCGCTCCTGCCGGGGATGTTTCGCTTTGGATTCCTCGGGCGCGCAAGTGGCTGGAGACTGACTATCACTCACCCAACGACACGATCAAACCTGATTGGGACTGGACCGGACCACAGACGCTCGCGCGCGTGGGAATGATTATTGGTCTGCGCGTGGCGAATGCTCCAAACGCTCCGGTTTGGAACGCTAATTCACCATTCAATAAACCACGCGGCGCGAAACCGCCTGTGGGACAGTGAGCGTGTAGGGGCGTTCCTCTGTGGGCGCCCCCTGGATTTCAGAACGCCCATAAGGAGAGAGTTAAATTCTGCCGTCGGCTCCGCCGACTCGTTGAATGCTCCTCTTTGGAGTGCGGCGACTGGTCGCCGCTTTTAACCGCGTACTAATCGCAAGCGCCGTCTGCCTTCTGCCGTCTGCCTTTTGCCTCCTGCCCTCTGCCTCCTGAATTTTTTGTAACTTTTGCCGCACTCATTTGTTTTAGTTAGTGTAGCGCACGCTATGGCGAGTGAAGACGACGAGTTCACCACGCTGTTTCAGGACTTCTATCCCAGCCTTTGCAGGTTTCTTGAATGCCTGCTCGGCGGTCGTATCGCGCTCGCTCAAGACCTGGCGCAGGAGAGTTTTTTGCAGCTCCACCGTAGCGCATGGGGCGCAATGCCACCCGGTGAAGCACGTTTCTGGCTTTATCGCGTCGCTCGCAACTTCGCCATCAATGAATTTCGCAAGGGTCAAACCCGCACCAAGTTCTTTGATCGAGTCGTCGAAGTTATGACTCCCCGAACGCGCAATCCGGAGGAAGAATATGAAGCGAAAGAGCGACAACAGTTGGTGCTGGAGATGTGGCAGAGTTTGCCGGAAGACCAGCGCGTCGCTTTGCTTCTGCGAGAACAGGAGCAGTTGAGCTATCGCGAGATTGGAACCGTGCTGAACATTTCCGAGAGCAAAGTCAAAATCGACATTTTTCGCGCGCGAACAGCACTGCGAGAAGATTGGACCACGCGCTCTCGGGCTGGGGCAACAGCCGCCACTAAAAGCTAAAACGATGACGTGTAATCAAACAGAAAAAGTTTCGCTCCTGATCGACGGTGAATTACCAGCGCATGAGATCGCAGAACTTAAGAGACATCTTACGGACTGCTCCGACTGTAGCGCGGCTCACGAATCATTTCTGCTCTTGCGCAGTCAGCTAAGTAGCTACAGAAGCACTGTTGACGCCGCGGCGGTTGACGCGGCTCTCGCCAAGATCATTGCGCCGCGTGGGAAATACGACGCGCCCGCTGTCTCGCGCGGTTGGCGCGAACGGCTCGCAGCGTTCGGCTTTGGTCGCACTGCAACTCCGCGCTTTGCTGCGGCCGCAGCTTTGGTCGTGCTCGCCGTAACCATTGGCATCGTGGCGCTGTTGCTGAAGCGCCCGGACCCCGAGCTCGTCTACGTTTCGCCGTCAACTCCGATTACAGCAGGGACGCCTGATCAGGTTTCGGACGCTCGTAAACCGCAAGTTCAGAAACCAGTAAGCGGTCAACCGGCAACGCCACCCGCGAAACCAAAGCCTGCGCAAACTCCAGCGCGCAACGTCCCTCGAGCGCCTCGCCGTCGACCGGATACAGCGCCGAACTACTCGGCCATCGAAGACAATGTCGCGACGAACAATCAAGGTTTAGAAAGCGCGGGAGTTGAACTCATAACCGCGCGTCATCTCGAGCAGTCTGAATTACTGTTGCGAGCATTTCGGAATGTGAAATCGGCAAACGGTGGTAAGGCGCCGGAGATTCGTTACGAACGACAGCGCGCGCAAAAGCTGCTCTACCAAAACATGCTGGTGCGCCGTGAAGCCGACGCCAAGGGCGACGTGCAGGTGTCCGCCCTCCTCGGCAGCCTTGAACCAATCCTCCTCGACATCGCGAATCTAAGCGACAAACCGCGTAACGAAGAGGTAGTCGCAATTAAGGACCGGGTGGAGCGCAAGTCTCTCGTTCCGCTCTTACAAATAAATTCGGCTGCGGTAGCCCGCGCCTACGATTAATTTCATGCAGGTCCACCATAGAGGCACAGAGAACACAGAAATGGCCCAGCGAATCTTGTCACCGCTCGATCCTGCGCTGCTCTCGTGTTCTCTGTCCCTGTGCGGTGAATTTGCATCACTGATCAATTGCTTGAGGGACCAACCATGACAGCCTTTTTTCGTTTAATGAAACAACTGGGTGGCCTGAGCCGTTCGCCGCTCGGCCTTGCGATCCTAATCATTCTCGCGCTCTCGTTGGCCGGCATCGTGCGCACGCGTCAGGCGTTCGGTCACGACCAGGACGTGCAGAAGCTCAATCGCTTTGTACAAACACCGCGCAGTAATCCGGCGGCGATGAAAGCGTTTCGTGAAGGACGCGATTTGATCGAAGGCGAGAAATGGCAACAGGCTGCGGAAAAATTTGACGGCTTCATCAGCGAGTATCCCAAGGATCGCGACGTGGACGCCGCGCTTTACTGGTTCGCCTATGCCTTGCACAAGCAGGGCAAAAAAGATGAAGCAGCGACGCCACTCTTGCGCCTGATCAAGAACTTTCCCAATTCGAGCTGGCGCCGGGAAGCAGAGGCCATGCTGGTGGTGATGGGAAGGGGCGAAGCGGTGCAGCAGGCGCTCGATCGCAACAACTGCGAAATCAAGATTCTGGCGCTCCAAAGTCTGTTTCAAGCAAATGAAGATCGCGCGATCAACTTTGTCACCGAGGTACTGCAGTCAAATTCAGAAGCAACCTGTCCGGGAATCAAAGCCGCTGCCGTTTCATTGCTGGGTTCACATGGCGGCGCCCGCGCCACGCCAATTCTGCTGAATCTTGCGCGGCAACAAGGCGATCTGAAATTGCGCCTCACCGCGATTAGGCGTTTAGGCGAACAGAATGGCGATGCGATCGCCGATGAGCTCGTGAAACTTTATGAAGCGGATCAGACAAAGGAGATTCGCTTACAAGTTCTGCGGGCGATTGCGGAAATGCACACCGCCCGCGCGCAAGCGAAGCTTATTGAGATTGCTCGCAGCACCGATGATCTCGCTTTACGACAGGTCGCCGTCCGTTACCTTGGTGAGCAAAACGATGCCGCGTCGCTTGAGGAGTTGATTCGTCTCTTCGACACAGATCGGACGCCGGAGATTCGCAGCCAAGTGCTTCGTGCCCTCTCGGAACACGATTCCCCGAAGGCTCAGGCTAAGCTACTCGATATCGCGCGGCGAGGGGAAACACCCGAGCTGCGCATCGAGGCAATTCGCCGGATTGGAGATCGCGGGAACTCCGCCTATGACGATCTGCTGCAACTTTTCAACTCAGAAACAAACGAGCAGATCAGGCAAGGTTTAATCCGGGCTTACGCTGAGATGGACGATCCGCGCGCGCGCGCCAAGCTGTTCGAGATCGCGCGGGCCACCGAGAACCTGGACTTGCGAATGTATGCGATTCGGCGTTTGGGAGATAAGGACGACGAACAGACGACTGATCAGCTGATTAGCCTTTATGACTCTGAGCCGGACGTGCAAGTGAAGGGCATGCTGATTCGCTCGTTTGGCGATTCAAAGCAAAAGAGCGCCATCCGCAAGCTGATTTCGATTGCTCGTGACTCGACGTCGGTCGATCTTCGCAAACTTGCCGTACGCATGCTGGGTGAAAGTAAGGATCCCGACGCACTTAAGTTTCTTGAAGATTTGTTGAAATAGGAAACCGTTTCGAGTTTCGAGTTTCGGTTCTGAGTCTCGAGTTTCGCGTGCCGGTTAACCCGCCGCGTAGTGGCCAATTGATTTTAGCCCGGCGTTTCAACGCCGGGATCGAGCCGGGCTCTCTGAGTTCGTCGCGTAGCGACGGTTGAACCGCTTTCATCGCTCAAGGTGGCTGACGCCTTGGTTGTCTATCCGGAAACCCGCCACGCGAAACTCGGAACTCGGAACTCGAAACCCGACACCCGACATGGCACCACACTTGAAGTTTGAAAAGGAAAGTCATTATGCAAAAACTCTCATCACTTGTTTTATGCCTGGCATTCGCCGCTACCGCATGCGCTCATAACTCGGCTCGGCTGACTGTCGCTGACGCCGCAATAACTGAAACTACTCGACAATCCACGCGTGACCAGTCAGTCGCCGTGGCGCTGCAGGGTTTTATCACCGTCGAGGGAGCCGATCTCGCCTCGCGACTTGAAGCGGCTACCCAACGCGCTCGCTCCAAGTCAGGTCCATATTGGTCGGCTTACTCTTTCGACGTACGTCCGAATGTGGCAATCGATCCGGGGGTGCGGGAGTTTCATGGATCGATGAATACAGTCGGCGACACTTCTGTGTTCGTTGGCACGACCGCGGGTGGAATGACTGTCGAAACGCGAAACCTCGCAGTATTTCTCTTGCGTGAGCCCGGCAACAACGCGGTCACGCGCATGGAAGTTTACAACCTTGAACGAAAACGCGAGTACAGCGGTTATCCCGTCTACTGGCTCGGTCGCGCAAACAATGAAGAGAGCTTGAATTACCTGCGCGCCCTGGCTGCGGCCACGCCGCAAAGCCTGCTGAGCGAACGCGCCGTGCTTGGCATCTCGCTGCACGACGATCCGCGCGTAGCAGCGATGCTCAAAACCTTCATCGGCACTTCGCAAAATCAACGCATTCGCTCGTCGTCAGTTTATTGGCTGGGCCAGGTGGGCGGTGAGCAAGCATTCTTGTCTGACTTGGTTCGCAATAAAGGCGAAGAAGTTAAGTTGCGGCGGCAAGCAGCGCACGCAATTGGCGAAAGCCGTGATCGTGGCGCGCTCAACATGCTGCAAGGTCTTTACGAATCGGTGAAAGAAGTCGAGGTGCGACGCGCGATCATTCAGGCTGCAGGTAACAATCAGGAGCAGGAAGCCGCTTTTGTTTTCCTCATGAAGGTCGCCAAAAGCGATCCGGAAAAACAAGCGCGCCGCACGGCGGTACAGCAGCTGGGTGACTTCGAGCGTGCGAACATCGTGGAAGAACTGTCGAAACTTTACGCCGCAGAGACTGACGCGGAAGTGAAGAAGGCGGTGCTGCATGCGCTTGCCGAAACCAAGAGTGCTGGAGCCCAAGCGCGCCTGCTCGAACTGGCGAAGTCAGAGCCTAATCCCGAATTACGCAAGCGTGCGATTCATGTGCTCGCGGAGCGCGGTGAAGCGGCGGTCGGCGACCTGTTGAGTCTGTATGACGCCGAGCGAACTCCTGAGGTAAGGCGCACGGTTCTCCAGACCCTTTCCGAAATCAAAAGCACGCGAGTGGAAGACAAGCTATTCGCGGTGGCGCGTAGCGACGAGAACGTAGACTTACGGCGCCACGCGATTCGGCTTCTTGGTGAGCGTGCCGGAAAACGGAGTCTGGAGTTTTTGAGCGACACGGTACAAAGCAACGATGGCAATACGGAAGTGCAAATGCAGGCCGTGCGGGCGATTAGCGAGCGTAGCGCAGATGAAGCAGTGCCGCTCTTAATCAAGATCGCGAAAACGCATGCGAATCAACAAGTGCGCAAGCAAGCGATCAGGGCCCTTGGCGAATCCGGCGATCCGCGCGCAGTAGAATTCTTTAGAGAAGTATTGGCGAAGGAATAGTTAGTAGTCAGGAGTCACAAGTCAAAGAAGAGCGTGCGAAGCACGCGGGTAGCGTAAAGCCCAGGGCGTAAGCCCTGGGTGGGATGTCAATAATTAACCGAGATTTTCCTCGCATCCTGCATGCTTCGCTCGCTTAAGATCCAGGTCCCAATTTCTCGTTACTGATTCACCTCGCTCGCTGCCTCCTGCAAAATCGTTATAAACTGCGTGCCGAGGTGAATGCCCAGTGACTGAAACCAATACCCTAAACGAAGAAACACCAGAAGTCGCAGACGATCAGCAGCCCGCCCAGAAGTGGGTCTATCTCTTTGAAGAAGGCAGCGGCGACGATAAGACCCTGCTCGGCGGCAAAGGCGCCGGTCTTTGCGAAATGACGCGCGCCGGTCTGCCCGTCCCACCCGGCCTCGTGGTCACTACCGAAGCCTGTAACGCCTTCTTCGATAACGGCAAACAGTTTCCTGAAGGTCTCTGGGACCAGGTTACCGAAGGCTTGCGCGCTATTGAGAAGAAAGTGGGAAAGCGATTTGGCGATCCCGCTAATCCTCTTCTCGTGTCCGTTCGCTCGGGCGCGGCCTTTTCGATGCCCGGCATGATGGATACCGTCCTCAACCTGGGTCTCAATGAGGTCACGGTTCAAGGTCTCGCCGCCCAAACCGGAAACCTGCGTTTCGCACTCGATGCCTACCGCCGCTTTGCTTCGCTCTTCGGTGAAATCGTAATGGGCGTTGCTCACGAAAAATTTGAACGCGTGATGGATCGCTTCAAAGCGCAAACCACTGGCGGCAAAGACACTGATCTGAAGACTGATGACTTACGCGACATCATTGCCGCCGAGAAACAGATTATCCTCGCCGAGCAACACGCCATCCCCGAAGATCCCTACGAGCAATTGCGCGTAGCAATTGCCGCAGTCTTCAACTCCTGGATGGGCCGGCGCGCGGTGGACTATCGCCGGATCAATCGCATTCCGGACTCGCTTGGTACTGCCGTTAATGTGCAGGCCATGGTGTTTGGCAACATGGGCGAAGAAAGCGGGACCGGAGTTGCTTTCACGCGCAATCCCTCAACGGGAGAAAAGCAACTCTATGGCGAATATCTATTGAACGCGCAGGGCGAAGATGTTGTCGCCGGCATTCGCACGCCGCACCCGATCAGTGAATTGAAAAAGGAACTGCCGCAGGTTTATACGCAGTTCGCATCGATTGCGGAGCTCTTGGAAAAACACTATCGCGACATGCAGGACGTCGAGTTCACGATCGAGCGCGGCAAACTTTGGATGCTGCAGACGCGCACGGGCAAACGAAGCGGTGCCGCAGCGGTACGCATCGCGGTGGATATGGCGCAGGAGAAGTTAATTGATCGGGGCATGGCAATCCAGCGCGTCTCCCCCGAGCAAATCGATCAACTGTTGCACCCCACAGTGGATCCAAAAACCAATGCGCCCGTGTTGGCAGTTGGCTTGCCCGCCAGCCCGGGAGCCGCGCAGGGTAAGGTTGTTTTCAGTCCCGACGAAGCGGAGGAGCTCGCGCGCGAAGGCGCCAAACTCGTTTTGGTTCGCCAGGAAACTAGTCCCGACGATTTCCATGGAATGGTTGCCGCGCAAGCGATCGTAACGGCTCGCGGTGGCATGACCAGTCACGCCGCGGTCGTGGCGCGTGGTATGGGCAAGACCTGCGTCAGTGGCGCCAACGCCCTGGAGATCGACTACGGGCAACAGCAATTCACAGTCAATGGCACGGTGGTTACCAAGGGCGACTGGATCACTGTCGATGGTTCAACGGGCCGGATTTTTCTGGGACAAGTTCCCACCGTGCAGCCCACGCTGCGTGCTGACTTTCACGAGTTGATGAACTGGGCCGACAAGTTTCGCAAACTTCGCATTCGCGCAAACGCTGACACACCACGCGATGCGAAAGTGGCGCGACAGTTCGGCGCGGAAGGAATCGGTCTCTGTCGCACCGAACACATGTTCTTCGGCGATCAGCGACTGGCAGCGATGCGCGAAATGATTTTGTCGGACGGCGCCGGCGCCCGCGAGAAAGCCCTGGAGAAACTGCTGCCGCTCCAACGCGGTGACTTCTGCGGAATCTTCCGTGAGATGGCCGGACTGCCGGTCACGATTCGCCTGCTTGATCCGCCGCTCCATGAGTTTCTTCCCAACGTTGACGATCTGCTCAGCGAGCTCGCCGAACTGAAGCTGGCGGTGCGTCTTGCCACCACCCTGGGAGATATGGACAACTTGCTTGATGAGATTGACGAGAAGCGACGCTTGCTGCGCCAGGTAATTCGCACTCGCGAATCGAACCCAATGCTTGGGTTCCGTGGTTGTCGTCTCGGCCTGTTATTTCCCGAAGTCACGCGCATGCAGTGTCGCGCGATTTTCGAAGCTGCTTGCCAGGTCCAGAGTGAAAGGAAAAAGGTGACGCTGGAAATCATGGTGCCACTCGTTTCTCTTAGTGAGGAGCTGCGCCAACAGCGAGAAGTGATTGATGAAGTAGCGAAACAGGTGATGGGCGAGCAAGGCATGACAGTGGAATATCTTGTCGGCACCATGATCGAGTTGCCGCGCGCCGCTTTGATGGCGGAAAGCATTGCAGCGCATGCGGACTTTTTCTCGTTTGGCACCAACGACCTGACGCAAACAACCTTTGGTCTCAGTCGCGACGATTCAGGACGCTTCCTGCCGACTTACATTGAGCGCCGGATTTTGCCGGAGGATCCGTTTCAAATGTTGGATCGCGAAGGCGTGGGCCAACTCGTGCGAATTGGTTCGGAACGCGGTCGCGCTGCGAAGCCAGACTTAAAGATCGGCATCTGCGGCGAACACGGCGGCGACCCCAGCTCGATCGCTTTCTGCCAGGAGATCAACCTCGACTACGTGAGTTGCTCGCCGTTTCGTTTGCCGGTAGCACGTTTGGCGGCAGCCCAAGCCGCCCTATCGTCGAAATCAACCGACTCAACAGCCTAAGTTTTTTACCGCCAAGGCGCCAGGAAACGCCCTGTTCGCCAAGGAAATCAGGACATTTTAGATCTGCTGTAGGGGCGGCACTCCGCGGCCGCCCCGTTTCTTCAAGCCGCGGTAATACCATTTGCCGCCAAGACGCAAAGTCGCGGAGACGCCAAGAAAGTCAGAACAATCAATAGGAATAATTAACCTCTGGAATTTTTATTGGTCTGTCTGAGCGTCTCTGCGCCTTTGCGCCTCGGCGGTGAAGTGTAATCGCGCTCGGCTTGAAGAACGGGGCGCCCACGGAGGGACGCCCCCACAGATTTCTTGAAGCCTGGCGCTTTTGGCGTTCTCTTGGCGTCTTGGCGGTGAAATTTATTGCGGTACAGATCTCCCAGTGTCACACCAGATGTTTTCTGAAGTGGGCTAGCACTCGTCGCCATGCATCCTGCGCTGCTGCAGCGTCATAGACTTCCGGACGCGTGTCATTAAAGAAGGCGTGATCGGCGTCGTAGCTCACCACTTCGACTGGCAGACCAAATTTACGAGCCGCAGCTTCCAAGCCACTTACCTTTTCAGGATTAATCCAGGCATCGAGCTTGCCCGCAATGAACAGTGTCGGCACGCGCAGCTCTCGCAACACACCCTCTTCCGGAATGTCGCCATAGAACGGAGCCGCCGCTGCGAGCTCAGGTATCTCGCAAGCGGCTCGCAAGGCGAAGGTGCCGCCCATGCAGTAGCCGTTAATGCCAACCTCCTCGACGTCGTATTTCGTGTTTGTTTCCGCTAGCGCCGCTCTGATCGTCTCAATGCCATCTGCGATCGCCAGGCCCTTCATCAAGGCTGCGGCTTCTTCTGTGTTTTTCGCGAGCTTTCCGCGAAAGAGATCAGGAGCGACACAGACAAAACCTTCGGCCGCGTAACGACTGGCGAGATCGCGAATATGATCGTTAATGCCCCACCATTCATGAATCAAGATGATCGCCTTGGTTGTTTCCTCGTCGGGACGAGCAACATGCGCAGTCGTAGCGCCGCGCGCTGGAGAGAGATTTAGAGTCTCAGTTTTCATAATTTAGTGTCTCGGATAGATGTGGATTTGCTTAGTCAATTTGTAGGTAAGGAAGGGGCCTGCCCCCGCTGCTAAATCCCTACTGAAATCATGAATGACCGTTGACTGACAAGCCAACTTAGCGGGGGCAGGCCCCCTTCCTCACCTGCGAATTTGCCTTACTTGCCAATTTACTCGATTCAACTTAATTAATTCTTACTCGCATGCCTCTATGATATAACACGCTCCATATCGACCTGCACTCCTGAGTCCACGAAGGAACAATCATGAAAGTTTTCTTAGTCCTGCTGAGTGCCCTGCTGCTCAGCGCCAGCACTGTGATCTCGCAGCGCCCTAACGGAAAGAAGTTGCCGATAATCGCCGAGCTTGTATTCATCAACGGCGCTGTCTACACCGCCAATGATCGCCAACCCACCGCGGAGGCCGTGGTCACGAGCGGCGACCGCATAATTTATGTTGGCGGCAACGCCGAGGCGCGGCGCTTCGTCGGAAAACATACGCGCGTGATAGACCTTCAGGGCCGGGCACTTCTTCCTGGTCTTACTGACTCGCATCAGCATCTCGCAGGAGTTGGTTTTCGCGAGATGAATCTCAACCTCGAAGGGACAACCAGTCTCCAGGATTTTCTCGCGAAGGTGAAAGCTCGAGTGGATGGGGCAAAACCAAGCGAGTGGATCACCGGTCGCGGCTGGATTGAAACCTTCTGGCAACCGCCGGTGTTTCCCACGCGCGCGGATCTCGACAGTGTGGCGCCAAACAATCCCGTCATCCTCGGCCGTGCTGACGGCCATGGTGCCGTCGTTAACAGTGCTGCGTTAAAGCTCGCCGGAATCGATAAGAACACGCCAAATCCTTTCGGCGGCGAAATCTCAAAAGATGCGAATGGTGAACTGAACGGAATGCTGCTCGATGCTGCGCAGGGATTAGTTCGCCGTCACATTCCGGAGACGACGGTTGCAGATGCTGAACGCGCCATCATTTTGGGCGTTAATCGCAACATCAGCCTTGGGTGGACACAGGTGCAAGATGCCGGTGGCAGTTATCCGGAAGTCGACCTCTTCAAAAAGTTGTATAGCGAAGGAAAGATCAAGCTGCGCATTTACAAGGCGATTCACGGTCCTTCGGAATCGTCCGCGCGCTTGCTTTCCGAAGGGCCCATCATCGGCGCCTTCAATAACCGCTTCACCTTACGTTCCATCAAAGTGGTTTCCGATGGCGCACTCGGATCGCGCGGAGCGGCCCTGCTCGCTGCCTATGCCGATAAGCCGGACACGAAAGGCTTCTTAACTGTGAAGCAGGAAGAGCTCGCGCCGATGTTGACGCAAGCTTTGAAGGCTGGTGTGCAGGTCGAGACTCATGCGATTGGTGACTACGCGAATCGGTTCATCCTCGACGAATATGAAAAAGCATTCAGCGCGGTCCCGGCAGCGCAACGGAAAGTTTCCGATCCGCGTTGGCGCATCGAGCATTCACAGATCGTGAACCCGGCGGACATACCACGCTTCGCCAAACTGGGTGTGATTCCCTCGATGCAGCCGTCGCATGCGGTCGGCGATCTGCATTTCGCGCCGAGTCGTCTGGGGATTCCGCGTCTGGCTGGAGCTTACGCCTGGCAGAGTCTGATCAAATCGGGGGCAATAATTCCCGGGGGCTCCGATGCGCCGGTGGAGCGCGGTGAACCGTTGATTGAATTCTATGCTGCGGTGGCGCGCAAAGATCAAAAGGGCTTCAGCGGTGCCGGCTGGCACCCGGAAGAAGCAGTCACGCGCGCGCAGGCTTTGAAGATGTTTACAATCTGGCCGGCTTATGCGGCCTTTGAAGACAAGCTGCGCGGATCAATTGAGGTGGGGAAACTCGCCGACTTGACGATCTTTTCCGCAGACGTCATGAAGATTCCCGAGCCCGAGATTTTGAAGGCTCGCTGCGTCATGACGGTGATTAATGGTGAAGTTGTTTTTAGTTTGATTGATACATGAGTCTCAAGTCTCAGGACTCAAGTTTCAAACCTTTCACCGCCAAGACGCCAAGTCGCGAAGACGCAAAGTCGACAAAAGGCCGGATGATGATTTATATCGTATCTTGCCTTTTCCGCTGTCGCGTATTGAATTCGTCTTCGGTATGAACTCTCAATCTAATTGTCAAAACCTTTCTTTGCGTCTTCGCGACTTGGCGTCTTGCCGGTGAAAGGCTTGACTGAGACTGGGATCGCGGGCGTCCCGCCCGCAAGGCGCCGCAGGCTGGCAGCAGCTTGAGTGTCCGGTGAGCTGATTCGTATGCGCTTCGCGCTCATTGCGGGCGAGACGCCAGCGATCCTAAAGACTCGAGTCTTGCGTCTTGAGACTCAGTCGAGGTTTCTTAGCGCCAGCACTTCCATCGCTTGGGTGCGATCGCCGGTGCAACTGATTCTTCGAGGAGCTTTGCGAGACTTCAATTTGTAGCCAAGATCTTGATACAGCTCGACAATCTTTTTAGTTTTCTGATTTGAGAGAATCACCGGACCGGGATGTTGCGATAACCAGCGTGCGACTCGTTCCTGATCGTTCCACGAAAACCCGCCCTGGCTATAGGTGGTGAATTCAACATCGTAAGGCGGGTCGGCATAGACAAAATCATCGGGCCGCAATCGCAACTTTTCGAAGTCGGTGTTACTGAATGTCCATCTGCGAAATAAGGTTTGATACGCGGTAAAGTCCTGAGCGTATTTTAAGTTGCTTGAATAAGAACCAAAGGGCACATTAAATTCTCCACTTTGGTTAAAACGACAAAGACCGTTGAAGCAGGTGCGATTCAGGTAGTAAAACAACTGCGCTGTTTCGGCGTCGACCCCATTGTTTTTGATTAGCTGATTGAAACGTTCGCGATGACGGTAATAAATCGTGGTGTCATACTTCGCCGCAATTGTTAGCCTTAGCCCTCGTTTCACGTGTTCGTAGAAATTTATCAGGTGAGGATTGACGTCGTTCACCAGGGCTTTCTCGGGCTGAAGATTGAGTGCGACCGAGAGCCCTCCACAAAAGGGCTCCACCAGCCTTCGTGAATTATGCTTTTCCCAATAAGCGCGAATGAAGGGCACGAGCCAACGTTTACCTCCAGCCCACTTTAGTGGCGGCTTGAGGGGTGGCGTTGGATCAATTTGCCGTATCTTTGTTGATGACGTGCTCCGCATTAAAGAGTTTCAATACCACAGGGGATGAAGTGATGTACACGCTGAGCTACGAAGAAGTCGGCGAAGCCGACGACTGATCCGTTTCACGGACTAAAAGCTCGGTCAAAAAACTTTCCACTGAAGGACGATGGGCTACCGGAGACAATATCACCTAATGATCAAATCAACTTTAGATTCGACGGTTGATCGTCGCGACTTCCTTTCCCTGGCTGGAAAAGGTCTCGGCCTCGCGGCTTTATCGTCGCCACTTGTAGGTTCCCTGGTGAAAGAGGTGTACGCGGCGGGCGATGCTGTCGCTCACCTCACGCCGCAACAAGCAGCGATGGACGAAGACTACTGGTCAGTAATTCAGAATGCTTTCAGCGTTACGCGGGGAATCGTGAATCTCAATAACGGCGGTGTCTCACCCAGCCCGCGCATCGTTACCGAAGCCCTTGTCCGTTATATCTGGCAACAGGAAGATGCGACGGCCTACACGATGTGGCAAATTCTCGAGCCGCAAGCGGAGACAATTCGCACCGGACTGGCAGAAATTTTTGACTGCGACCGCGAAGAGATCGCCATCACGCGAAACGCTTCCGAGTCGTTGGAAATTCTCTTACTGGGAATGGATTTGAAATCGGGCGATGAAATTCTGACAACGACTCAGGACTATCCGCGCATGCTCACCACCCTCCGGCAACGCGAAAAGCGCGAAGGTTTGATCCTTAAGTTAATCAAGATCCCGATTCCTCCGAAAAACTTGAGCGAGATCGCCAGAACCTTCGAGCAAGGAATTACCAACCGCACACGTCTAATTCTGATGTCTCACCAGGTGAATATCACGGGACAGATCACACCAGTAAAAGCTGTCTGCGAGATGGCGCCCGCCACGGCACGGGCC
>JBPCMI010000111.1:0-12038 GCA_051002415.1 Pyrinomonadaceae bacterium | reverse complement strand
GGTCCGCGCATCAACGCAGCCGGGAGGATCGATGCAGCTCGCGCGGTTGTCGAACTCTTCGACACAAGAGATCGGGAAGAAGCCCGACGGCTCGCTGAACATCTTGAGGCTCGTAATCACGAACGGCGTGAGGTGCAACAACAGATCGTGGAACTGGCGATTGCCGAGTTGGAGGTGAGCGAGACAGCAGTCCCGTCACATGCCGCTGTGATTGCCGGGGAAGGCTGGCATCGGGGCGTAATTGGGATTGCAGCTTCGAAAATTGCCGAGCGCATCAACCGGCCCTGCGTGGTGTTGTCAATTGACGGCGAGGTTGCGCACGGTTCCGGACGCAGTATCGAACCTTATCATCTGCTGAATGGCCTGACTTCGTGTGCGGACTTATTTGAAAAGTTTGGCGGGCACTCGCATGCCGCCGGCATCACGATTCGCGCCGATCGCATTGCGGAGTTTCGCCGGCGACTTAATGAGCACGCGGCCAGTTGTCTTACAGATGACGATTTGCAACCTTGTTTGCATATCGATGCGGAGCTTCCGGCCGAGGCGATCACGTTTCAAATGGCAAATGAGTTAAGCTCATTAGAGCCGTTTGGCGCAGGAAATGCCCGCCCGGTGTTTATGACCAGGAACCTGCGGCGCGTTGGCGAACCGCGAATATTGAAAGAGCGGCACCTGAAGATTCACGTGATGGGATCACAGGGCCGGCCGCTCGAAGCGATTTGGTGGAACTGTATTGACGAAAAGAAGCAAACGCCCAATGTTACAAGCGGCATCGAACTCGCTTATTCAATCGAAACAAACACCTGGAATGGTGAAGTTCGGATGCAGCTTAATGTTGAGGATATGAGGACAGCCGACATCTAAAGTGTTTTTGAACTTTGTTCTTTGAACTTGGTACTTTGAACTGCACTTGAATCAGACGTTTTTCCGGCGAAGAGGTTAAGCTCGGGAACCAGAACAAAGTACAAAGCACAAAGAACTAAATACAAAAGGATGAAACTTACGAGCCAGATAATTAACGATTGAGACATGCAAGCAGTCACTAGAAAACGAGAAATTCGCGTTGGCATGCGGGCGAAGGTACCGCTCGTCGCCCGGGCGCTCGCGATCCTGATACTGACTGCTGGTGTTGCCTTCATCGCTATTTCTTATTACCGGCTGCGCAACAACAAGCCGTTTCGGATGCGCTCCGAAGCGCCTGAACTTTCAAAAGAAGAGACCGGGAGAACTGAAGGATATGAACAGCGAGTGACGAAAGAGGGTCGCTTGTATCTTCTTTTAAAAGCCGCGGTAGACGTGACTTATTCCGATGGCCATCACGAACTCGAGACAGTCGGCCTTACGGTGTACCCGCCGGTAGGCGACAAGCCCGATCAGATTTCTGCGACCCGCGCCATCTACGATCAGGCAAACTCCATGATGACTTTTCTTGGGAGCGTAAAGATCGAAACGAAGGACGCACTGAAAGTCGATACCGAGTCGATGGTTTACAACCAAACCACAGAGGTTGGCCATACCGACGCCCCGCTATCATTCAGCCGCGAGAACGTTTCGGGAAGTTCAACGGGCGCAGTCGTTGATGGCAAGAGCAAAAGGTTGGAATTAAAGAAAGACGTACAGATCACTGTGGCGCCAGAAGCTATGCAGGGAGCGACTCCCGCGCGTGGCTCCCGGGCGCGCGCCGTATCGATTCGTTCAGCGCGAGCCGTCTTTGAACAGCCGTCCCTCAGGCTCTCCTTCTACGGCGGCGTCACTGCCGATCAGGAACGCGACACGATGAGCGGTAACGAGCTTTTCGCTACGCTGAACCAACAGAAGCGACTGCAAAAAGTTGAAGTGCGTGGGAATTCCTACTTGAGTTCACGCGAAGATGGCAGGGGAGCTGAAGTGCAAGCCGCCGACATGGATTTCTTCTTCGACAAGGACCAGAGGTTGGAACGAGCGGTCGCGATGAAAGACGCCCGCTCACGAACGCTTGATTCTGACGCCGACATGACGCTTACAGGCGCGAACCTCATTGAGGTTAAATTTCTGGCCCAGGGTGAACGCAGTCTGCTGCGAGAGATGCGCAGTGAAGGGCGCTCGGTAATTACCCTCGCAGCGCCTAAATCCAAAGCCGGCGATGCCCGTGCTGCGAACAAACGCTTGACTGCCGATGCAGTGAAACTGAGTTGGCGTCTTACCGGACGCGACTTAGAAAAAGCCGAAGCAGTAGGTAATGGGGAACTGTTCGTCGATCCGGTTGTGCAAAACGCGGCCGCTGATCGCAAAACACTAACGGCGCCCCGCTTTGATTGTGACTTCTTTGAATCGGGAAACTTAGCGCGCACCTTCACAGCTACCGGTGGCGCTAAAGCCGTGATCGAACCCGTGATCAAGAATGATAAGCGTGGGGTGCGGACTCTTACCGGGAAAAAAATCGCGGCAGTCTTTGTGAAAGAAACCCAGGACGTTGAGCGCATGGACGCGCAGGACGACGCCAAGTTTAATGAAGACGACCGCAACGGAGTCGCGGCAAATATCTCTTACGTGGCGGCCGATGACATGGTGCGAATGCGCGGCGGCGAGCCAACCGTCTGGGACGCGCGCGCTCGAACCAAAGCCCTCGAGCTGGATTCCAATCTGCGGGACAAAGTCTCATACAGTCGCGGCAAGACGGCGACCACTTACTACAGTCAGGAACAAACCAACGGCGCAACTCCATTTCGCAAGGTGAAGAGCCCTGTGTATGTGGTCAGCGATCGCGGCGAGTTTCATCATGACAGTGGGATGGCGATCTACACCGGGAATGCGCGTGCCTGGCAGGACGACAACTTTGTGCGGGGCGCCAAGCTGACAATCTATCGCAACGACAAGAAGATGGATGCGATCGGGCGCGTGCAGAGCGCGGTCTACAATGCACGCCGCAAGGATTCCAACGCGACTGTTCCGGTGTTTGCAACCGCGGATTCGATGTTCTACTCCGATCCAAATCGACTGGTGCATTACGAAGGTAATGTCGATATTCAGCAAGGATCAGACCGCATCACGAGTGGTGTTGCGGACGTCTATCTCAATAAAGAAAGCAACGAGATGGAAAAAACGTTGGCGCAGCGGAATGTTGTATTAACGCAGCCCAACCGGAAGGGCACTGGAGACTGGGTGGAATACACGACCGCAAACGAGGTCGCCGTGCTAAAAGGTAACCCGGCGCGGGTGGCCGATACCGACAAAGGAAGCACCGAAGGGGCGCGTTTGACCGTTTATATGCGAGAAGACAGAGTCGTTGCGGATGATCCGCGCGGGCCACAATCTCCTGGACGTGTCCGTTCAACTCACAAGGTCAAGAAGAATTAGGTAACGCAAACTGTTAGTTTGCGCTACACCGAGAAATGGCGATCACTGAAAACGACAAAGAGGAATTTATTGCCATCGGTTCGGTGCTGGCTGCATCTCATATTCAAGCACCCTCACCGTCCGCCCTTGCCGCCTCCCATTTACAGAAAACCTATAGCCGGCGTCGCGTAGTTGATGATGTCAGTCTTCACGTCGAGAAGGGCGAGGTAGTTGGTTTGTTAGGCGCCAATGGTGCCGGCAAGACTACCACGTTCTACATGATTGTAGGTTTGGAACATCCCGACTCTGGTGCAGTACGACTCGGTGAACGCGACGTTACACAACTACCAATGTATCTGCGAGCACGGCTGGGACTTGGTTACTTGCCGCAAGAGCCTTCGGTGTTTCGCAAAATGACGGCGGCGCAGAATATTCTTGCTGTTTTGGAAACGATGGGCCTGCGGCGGCGCGAACGCTTAACGAGGTTAGAAGAGTTGTTGGAAGAATTTGGTATTGCTCACGTTCGCAACACGCGAGGTGATGCACTTTCCGGCGGCGAACGGCGCCGAACGGAGATTGCACGGGCACTCGCAACCGAACCGCAATATATTCTTCTGGACGAACCTTTCGCCGGCATCGACCCAAAAGCCGTCAACGATATCCAAAATGTCATACTCTATTTGCGCGATCGTGGAATCGGTCTCCTGATTACTGATCACAATGTGCGCGAAACCCTTGGCGTGACCGACCGAGCTTACATAATGGCTGAGGGAAAAATTTTTCGCTCGGGCCCCCCAAAAGAGTTGACAGAAGACGCAGAGGTTCGGCGACTCTATCTGGGTGAAAAATTCCGCATGTGAAAGTGCCGCGCAAACAGTCCCGGAATCGGTTATAATCTCCCCGCGCATTCAGGCGCAAAACAAGAAATTAACAGTCGCTCTTGTCCTAAGAAATGTCCCTTAAGCTAACTACAAGCCTCTCTCAACGTCTCGTGTTGACGCCGCAGTTGCGCCAACGCATAGAGATGCTGCAGATGACCACGCTTGAGCTAACCGATCTAATTCAGCAGCAACTGCTGGAGAATCCGGTGCTTGAGGAGGTGGCGACCCAGGAAGAAGCGCAAGAGCTAGCGGAGAAAATTTTAGATCACCTCGCCAGCGCTGATGCCGCTGCGGACGAGCCCCGTATTGAAGCGGTGGAGCCGGAATTAGGCTCGCCTTCTTCTAATGGCGCGGGTGACTCGGAGAGTCTTGCGGCAGCTGAAGGCGAAGGTGAAGCCGGCGAATTTGATGCACACGGGTCTGCCGATCCGAGTGAAGATTCAATTGGCGACGACCTGGTTGGCGATGAAGCCTCGCGCGATGCATTCGACGAAATAGATTTTGGCCGTGAGTTTCAGGATTACCTCGATCCTGGTTACAAGACACAGGAAGTTGAATACAAGGAAGATGCCCCAACCTTCGAACAATTCCTTACCAAGGCTCCATCGCTCGCAGATCATCTGGAATGGCAGCTCCACATGAGCCCGATGGCAGCGGACAAGTGTGATGCCGCTATCTGTGTAATTGGGAATCTGGACGCCGACGGGCGTCTCAGTGCGACGAATGAAGAAATCGCGCAGATGGGCGGCTGGACAGAGGAAACCATTGAAGAAACGCGACAGGCGCTGATGCGTCTCGACCCAGTGGGTTGTGGCGCGCGCGACGTAAAGGAGTGCTTGTTGGTGCAACTGGAAGTGCGTGAAGAAAGCGATCGCCTGGCCGCTCGCTTAATCAACGACCATCTTCAGGAGCTGCAACAGCACAAGCTGCCGCATCTATCTAAACAAATTGGGATCGACGTCGACACCTTACTGGAGGAGTTGCAGTTTATTCGCACCCTCGAGCCCTATCCGGGCCGGCGCTATTCTTCCGACGAGCCAATCTTAATCACTCCGGAGATCTACATCGAGAAACTCGATGAGGACGACGACGAATACGTAATCTACTTTGCTGACGATGGAAGCCCGAGGTTGAGGATCAGCCAGCAGTATCAGCATATGTTGAGTCAGCCAGGGACCAGCAGTGAGACAAAAAGTTTCATTCGCGAAAAAGTCCGTTCCGCTGTGGATTTGTTGCGCAACATCGAGCACCGCCGGCAAACCATCTACAAGGTAGTGGAGTCGATGGTTCACCGCCAGAAAGAGTTTCTCGACAAGGGTGTGCAGTACATCAAGCCGATGATGTTGAAAGATATCGCCGAGGATATTGGCATGCACCTTTCGACAGTCTCGCGCGTGGTAAATCGCAAATACGCACACACGCCGCAGGGCGTGATTGAGTTGCGGCGATTTTTCACCGAAGGCATGATGAATGAAGACGGCGAAGAGGTTTCGACGCGGATCATTAAACTGCAGATAAAAAAGCTTATTGAAGACGAAGATTCACACAACCCAATCACCGACGATCAGGTGGTGAAGATTTTAGCGAAAGATGGAATGAAGTTATCGCGGCGCACTGTCGCGAAGTACCGGGATCAGATGCATATACCCGGATCGCGTGAACGCCGTGCCGTGAACTAAGCCCCCGGGAGCGGCGGGCGGCAAGGTTCAGTTTCTGATATACCCCCAAAAGTTATTACCGGACTACCCGATAGTCTGGTGAGCTGCGCTTTACCTACTCTTCAGAGAATGGAGTCTCATGAGATTCGAATATACCGGGCGACATCTTGACGTCACACCGCCGATTCGCAAACACGTAGAAGCGCATTTTAAAAAGCTCGCTCATGTTTTCAACGACACGACCGCCTGGACTCACGTAATCATCGCGGTGGAAAAAAATCGGCAAATCGCCGAGGTGATTGTGCACTGGCGAGATCACACTTTAACGGCTAAAGACATTAATGCCGACATGTACATGGCCCTGACCCGGGTGATCGGCAAGATTGAAACTCAGGCTCTGAAGCTGAAACAGAAAATGATCGACCGCAAGCAGGGAGCCCGCCGTACCGCCGCAGTGGCCCCTGAACCTGGTGGACGACTCGAAGCCACGCCTCGGCCGCCACGAATCATCGCTGCGCGGCGCTATTCGGTGAAGCCAATGACGGCGGAAGAGGCGGCCCTCCGTCTTTCCGAGGAACAAGATCAGTTCGTAGTGTTTCGTGATGCGGATACCAGCAGGTTAGGCGTGCTCTATAAACGCAAAGATGGAAACTTCGGCTTAATCGAACCTTAAAAGCCGGATGATTCTGCTGGGCCAACACTTTCAGAAAGGCAGGACAGGGTTCCTGCCTTTTTTAATGTCAAGATTCAGACGCGTTGGAAATGGATTCTAACTCGCTGCATTTTCTAAGTCCCGCTGCGCGGGACTGTAACCCCGACTATTATTGCAAAGTGGTACTGCGCGATAAATGAGCGACCGTAGTAGACTTACCCGCCGAGCCATTCTTAAGTCAGATTGACCATGCCGCGAAAGAAAACAGAGGCAACAGAAAAACGAAGAGGCGCGCCGGAAGTTGTAATCATCACCGGTCTCAGCGGATCAGGCATGTCGGCCGCTACGAACGCGTTTGAGGATCTCGGGTACTTCTCAGTCGATAATCTACCGGTCACGATGTTGCAAACGTTCGCGCGACTCGTCACCGGAGGCGAAGACGGAAAAGGACTTGAGCGCGCTGCTCTTGTCATTGATATTCGCGAGGGCAGTTTCCTGGCCGGCTTTGCCAAACAACTCACCGCGATGCGCGAAACCGGGTTGAGTGTTCACGTAATCTTTTTGGAAGCAAGGGACGAGGTCCTAAAGCAGCGTTTCAGCGAAACGCGCAGGCCACACCCGGCTGAAAGTGGTCAGGGCCTGCTCGCAGCTATTCGTGCTGAACGCCGGGCGATGTCGCGAATTCGCAGCTTGGCCGATCAGATCATTGATACGTCTGACCACACGGTCCATACGCTACGCGCTTTGCTGCTGGAAAGGTTTAGTCCCGGCCGCAAAGGCGGACCGATGCGCGTACAGGTGTTGAGCTTTGGACACAAGTACGGCAACCCCGGCGATCTCGAATTGCTCTTTGACGTCCGTCATCTGCCTAATCCGCACTTTGTTCCCGATCTGAAACGGCTCTCAGGGCACGATCCCCGCGTCGTTAAATATCTCCGGGCTCAACCAGAGGTAGAAGAAACACTGAGCCGCTTCAGCGATCTGCTGGACTACCTGTTGCCGCTATATAAGCGAGAAGGGAAGTCTTACGTGACGGTTGGGATCGGTTGCACCGGCGGCCGCCATCGTTCAGTCATGATCGCTAATGCTCTTGCGCGCCGATTGCGACGCGGCGGCTTCGACGCCCATGCAGTCCATCGCGACGTGCGGCAGGCGAATCGGCATCGAGTAAGCGGATCCTGAGTCTCAAGGATTCGGAAGGAAGAGAAGCAGATGTCCAACAATCCCGAAGCAGCCAACGCTGCAGAGGAAACGAAAAAAGTTGCGGGCGTGATTGTGACGCACGGCCACCTTTCCGGTGAGCTACTGGCCGCGGCCGAGATGATCATCGGTCCCATTTCGCATATTACGGCTGTCTCGATCGGTTGGCATGACGATGTCGACGCGGCGCGCGATGAAGTGCAACGGGCGATGACAAGAGTTTCTCAGGGAGCCGGAATCTTGCTGATGACGGACATGTTCGGTGGCACTCCCACCAACATCGCCTCTATGTTTTTGGAAGAAGGCAGCGTTGAAGTGGTAACCGGAGTTAACCTGCCCATGGTGATCAAGCTGGCAAGCCAGGAAGCGCCAGCGACCTTAAATGAAACCGCGCGTCGCGTTTGTGACCTCGGTCGCCAGGGGATCTACGTTGCCGGCGAACTGTTGACGCCTCCGCCCAAAAGTGGAAAAGCCTAAATGGTCGAACGGATCCTCACTGTGATCGGCCAGCTTGGTTTGCACGCCCGCGCTGCTGCGAAGCTGGTTCGCGTAGCGGCTCAATTTCAAAGCTCAATAAAACTCGAACGCGTTGACACAGGACAGAGTGCCGATGCGAAGTCAATTCTAAATGTACTGATGCTCGCCGCCAGCTCGGGTACTTCGCTGCGAACGATTGCCGTTGGTCCCGACGAAGCTGCCGCCCTCGACGCTCTTGACTCTTTATTCCGCGATAGCTTTGGGGAAACGAAAGTGGTCTTCGAGTCACCTCCCTATCCGCCGTCGCGTCAGGAGCTGCGTTGGAAAGGGCTGGGGGTTTCGGAAGGCGTCGTGATCGGCCGCGTGTTGCGCATGCATGGCGACACGACCTATGTCTACCGTTCTCGCATTGAACCGGAGGACGTAGATCGCGAGCAGGAGCGTTTTAGATCTGCGCTGCACGTCGCGCGACGCGAACTGCAGGCGGTGAAAACGCGCGCTGAAAACGAGTTGGGGAAAGAGCATGCTTACGTTTTCGACGCGCATCTGTTGCTGCTCGAGGATGCCAAGTTGATTGCCAGGGTGGAAGGCCACATTTCGCAGGAACTGGCTAACGCCGAGTGGGCCGTAAAGGTCGTCGGCGATCAACTCATTTCGGTGTACTCCGAAGTTAAAGACAGCTATCTGAGGGAAAGAGCGGCGGACATCGACGACGTGGTGCAACGCCTGCTGCGTTCACTGAGTGGCGAGAATGCGCGGCCGCGGCAACTGGCCCAGGACTCAGTAATTGTTTCTCAAGACCTGCTGCCGTCTGCTGTTGCCCAGCTCGATTTGCAGTTTGCGCGAGCGATTGCGACAGATTCCGGAGGTTGGACTTCACACACGGCAATCATTGCGCGAGGTTTGGGAATCCCCGCTGTTGTTGGTTTGCGCGATTTCTTTCGCAGTGCTCGCACAGGCGATGAAATCGTGGTCGACTCGGTGCGCGGAGAAGTAGTTTTATATCCCAGCGAGAAGACGCTGCAGCATTATACGCAGGAAGTTAAAAGCCGGACCCAGCGGCGCGCCACTGCTGCTGCACCGCGCACTAAAGGACCGTTAAAGACACGCGACGGAATCGAGGTTAGGGTGCGCGCTAACGTTGAGGTGCCAGTCGAGTTTGATGGGATAACTAGATACGGCGCCCGCGGAATCGGATTGTACCGATCTGAGTTTTTACTATCGCGGCGCGGCGTAACGGTTTCGGAAGAGGAGCAGGTTGCCGCTTATGCGGAGGTCGCTAGGTTGGCGGGCGAGGACGGCGCAATCGTGCGCCTGTTTGATCTTGGCGCGGAGGACGCACCTGGACTTCCCTCGGATCCGGAACGAAATCCTGCGCTCGGCTTACGGGCGATTCGCTTTGGTCTGCGCCACGAGACAGTGATGCGCACTCAGGTGCGTGCGATTTTGCGCGCTGCCACCGAAGGGCATCTCGATATTGTCCTGCCAATGGTTGCCGACGTTGCGGACGTGCAGCAGGCGCGCGCGATAGTTGAAAGCGAGAGTGAGAAACTTGCAGCTGAAGGATTCGCGCTGGGAAAAGTCGGTATCGGCGCGATGATTGAAGTGCCGTCGGCAGTCTTGACGGCAGACAAGCTGGCGCGCAATGTCGACTTTTTCGAACTCGGCACTAATGATCTGGTGCAGTACACGTTGGCTGTTGATCGCAGTAGTGATCAAGTCGCGGGTTGGTTTCGCACCCTCCATCCCGCAGTCTTACTCAGTATCGAGCGCAGTCTCGCCGCGGCGCACCAGGCTGGCATCCCCGCGATCGTCTGCGGCGAAATGGCATCGACCCCGGTTTATGCAGTACTTCTTGTGGGGCTGGGCGCCAATGATCTGAGCATGACGCCAATCTCGATACCGCGCGTTAGCACAGTCCTGGCGGCCATCGATTCTCGCGAAGCCGCGGCCATCGCGCGCGAGTGTCTCGAGTGTGCCACCGCAGATGAAGTTGAAGATCTAGTTCGCGAACGTTTTCGCTCACGCTGGCCTGATCTCTTTCCTGATAACGCTTTGCCTCAACCGCGCGAGCATCCAAAAACCGACGCGTAGCGTCGAGAAGATTTTAGCCGGGGCTTTCAAGGCCGAGTGTGTCGTTGCTGATATTTTGCGTCGCGTCAGCGCCGAATCGGATCGACGCACTTCAACATCCCACTCTGGCGTCGCTGATGCGACTCAGATGAAATTCGGATAATGATCCCGGCCTTGAAAGGCCAGGCTAAAATCACAGGACGCTACGCGTCGGAATTTCTGCTTTGGAGGCGGAACTTCCGTCTATAATGCCGAACCTGATCGCCGGACATCAGAAGACAGCCGCTGCACCTTGATGGACACGACTCGATCAAAGCTTTCTCGCATCCTGATTGGAAAATCAATTGCCGAAACCGTCTTCGTTGGTCTGCTAGCCGTCGGTTTCTTCTTCACAGCCTTTCCTCCTTACTTCCATGGCTTCGGTGAAGCCACGCACGACACGATTTCGGGTTGGGCAGTAAACAATCGCGCGCCCTGGGACCGCGTTGAGGTGCAGCTGTTCATCGACGATCGCTTTGTCGCTAGCGGTGTTGCCAATCTCTCGCGCCCCGACGTGCAGCAGGCTGGCTGGTCCCGGGATGAATGGCATGGCTATGGTTTTCCGGTTTCAAATATCGGTGTTGGCGTCCATGTAGCAAGTGTCTATGCCGTGCACAAGAGTGGCGGAGGAATCCGCAGAACATTACAACTGCTTGGTTATCCGATTCTATTCGCGGTTGATGAGAACGGGAAGTTAGCCGACCTGGTGGATCGCGGTCCGAAGAAATAAGACCGCTTCATGGAGCAACGGTTGAACGAAGCAACCAATGATCGTGTAGATAGATCGCTGGCGATCTGGGAAATCCTCTCGGTGATTACCTCATGCCTGATTGCCGAGTGGGTGATCACAGCGGTCGTCGGCGCCAGCAGTGTGCTGATCATCGTTCCTATCATTTTCGCTTTTGGGTTCATGTTCTGGTCGCACCGGCTGCGAGGCGAGTCGGTAAGAGAAATCGGTTTTCGCTTCGACAATTTTGGCAAGGCAGTGCGGCTCCTGGTCCTGCCAATGGTTTTCGCAACCGCGATTCTGATTGGCATTGGCTACTACAACCGCAGTATTGATTTTTTCCGTTGGCGTGGCGGCGGAGCAATCCTGGGCATGCCCCTGCTGGGAATTGCCTGGGGCCTCTTGCAGCAATATGCGCTGCAAGGTTTCATTAACCGGCGAGCGCAAATCGTTTGGGGGCCGGGTATCGTGAGCATCCTCGTGGTTGCCATGCTCTTTGCCGCGTTTCATCTGCCCAATCCGGTGTTGATGGCTGCGACTTTTGCTGGTGGCCTCGTTTGGGCAACCATCTACCAACGCGCTCCCAACCTGTTCGCCTTGGCGATTTCCCACGGACTGATGACTTGGATCCTCATCTCAACCATCCCCAGCAGCCTGCTTCATGGTCTGCGCGTCGGCTATAAGTTCATCGGGTAGCTGGTGTACGTGTTCAACACGATTTGCTATCATGCCAGCGCCATGCACGGACAGGTCGGGCGGTCGCTGCTGGGGCGCCTTTTTGGGTCGCAGGAGAGGAAAGTCCGAACACTGAAGGGCAGCGAGCCCGCTAACGGCGGGGCGTTTGAGGATCTCAGATTTCAAATCTCAGATCGGATTTCAGATTTCAGATTTGAAATCTGGGCTTCTCAAGCGACGACAAGTGCAACAGAAAACAGACCAGCCTTTTGCGATCTTAGATTCTGAGCTCGCGGAGGGTGATGGGTGAAACGGTGCGGCCCTCGCGGGCTTAATGTAAG
>JBPCMI010000110.1:0-4402 GCA_051002415.1 Pyrinomonadaceae bacterium | reverse complement strand
AATACAGCACGGGAAACTTTTCGGTTGAACTCGCGAGCCAGTTCGGGCTGGCTTCGCGCATTAATACGGTTTACACCTACGACCTCTCAAAGAATTTCATCTCTGAATTTCGTGCGGCGATTGAGGGTCTCACGCTTGCAGACATTCAACAGGCCGCCGGCAAATATTTCGACACCTATCGCGCGGCGGTCGTAATCGTGGGCGACTACGACAAGGTAAAAGATCAGGTGATACCGTTCGGCGAGGTCACCTTGTATGACGCCGATGGCAATGTGATCACGAAGTAATCGCCGATTGCCGATTGCCAATTGCCGATTGGGCAAACACAATTTAGCCGCAGATGGACGCTGAGAGCGCAGACAGATTCACCTTCCGATCCGTGTTATCCGCGATAATCTGCGGCTAATTTGCTTGAGAAAGCGGGAGCAGGCCAATTGACAGTTACCTGAACAACCGGCCAAGACCCACGAGGTTCGCAAGAAGAATTGACAATTAACCTCACTCACCAATGGAAGTCATTCACTCGACAGTCTGCTATTCATTTCTTGGCGAACTCTGCGGGTCCTGGCGCCTTGGCGGTTTCACCTAAAGGGACAATCCCCACCTCTGCTTTAATTCTGGACTTCTCACTGTGACGGCTGGTAGAGTAAGGACGTGCTCGCCCTCCCCATCCGGCGAGCACGTTACGTTGACTAGCTCGGGTTTTGCACTGCGCCGTTGGTCCCCCGACACTCCGTCGTACCAATCCTGATCACTTTTGAAACTCTGTCCGGCAGGCTGATTCGTCTGTCGCTTATTAACACTCGTAAGGCCCCGACAACCCGGCCCGCAACGAGTTACCTGGAGTCCCGTATGCCTTCCCCCGCTAGAAAAACTGCCTTAGGCTCCCAAAAACTAGTTCTGGTTCTGTCCATCGTAATCGCGCTAGTCCTGGTTGCGATTGCTGCCGTGCACATAGCACAGAGCCGCACACCTGTAGTCACACGCATCAACTACTCTGAGCTCTATCAGATTGCCGAGACCGGAGCTGCCGCGTCTCTTGTGATCGAGGGCGATGCCCTGACGGTGCAAACTAAACAAGGAACTGCGTTGCAGGCCACCGTTACCAGTGAGGTTGTGCGCCAGGGATTGGTCGATCAATTTCGCAAGAACAATGTTCCGATCGAGTTTCGACCCGTACCGGCAACTCTCGCTTCAATTCTTTTGACGTGGGTCGCGCCAATCGTGACGCTGCTACTGCTCGGCATTATTGGGTGGCGCGTGCACGCAAGCATGAATGGTGGGGTGGGCAACTTTAGCGTTCCCAACCACGGTGGCAAACCAGACGTTTCATTTGCTGACGTGGCGGGAGTGGATGAAGCAACTTCGGAACTTTCGGAAACGATCGACTTTCTGCGCAACCCGGAACGCTTTGGTCGCCTCGGTGGACGCGCGCCACGGGGCATTTTGCTTTACGGCCCACCGGGAACTGGCAAGACGTTGCTGGCGCGTGCGGCTGCCGGCGAAGCGCGCGTGCCGTTTCTGCTCGCCTCTGGTTCCAGCTTCCAGGAAAAATTTGTGGGTGTGGGCGCCGCGCGTGTGCGCCGGCTCTTTGCTGAAGCGAAAAAAGTTTCGCCCTGCATCATCTTCATCGACGAGATTGATGCCCTGGGACGACAACGTGGTCGCGGTAACGACTCCGCCACTGCCGATCAGGACCAAACGCTAAACCAACTGCTGATTGAGATGGACGGCTTTGATCAAAGTTCGAGCATCGTTGTGATGGGATCGACTAACCGGCCCGACGTTCTAGACCGCGCCCTCACGCGCCCCGGTCGTTTCGATCGCGAAATTGCGGTGAACCTGCCCGACGCGCGAGGACGCGAAGCAGTTTTGAACGTGCACGCGCGTCGTTTGCAACTCGAGGACGATCTGGATCTTGGCTGGGTGGCTCGCGGAACACCGGGATTTTCCGGCGCCGATCTGGCAAACCTTTTGAATGAAGCAGCGATCGCCGCTACGCGCGACAATTCGCCCGCCGTCGGCCGGCCCCACATCGAATACGCCCGCGATCGCATTCTAATGGGAGCGGAGCGGCACGGATTCATGATGGATGAAGACGAGCGCTACGCAACTGCCGTTCATGAAGCGGGCCACGTCGCTGTCGGTTTGGCGGTTAAGAATGGCGACCCGATTCACAAGGTTTCTATTTTGCCGCGCGGTCGTGCACTTGGCGTTACCCAGTCTTTGCCTGATCGCGATCGGCTGATGAAGAAGCGCGAGTATCTCGAAGATCAGATTGCGGTGCTCTTAGGTGGTCGAGCTGCGGAACAAATTCTACTCAACACGATGACGGCCGGCGCTTCGAACGACATTCAGCGCGCTGTGGAGATCGCGCGAAGCATGGTGAGTGAATTCGGCATGAGTCCCCTCGGGCCGATTTACGTCAGTGATCCCCGCGGCGCCAACGCTGCGCCGCTCAGTCAGAATTTGCTCGATCGAGTTGAGGAAGCAGTTAACGACATCATCAACACTCAGCTTGCGAAAGCCTGCGAGGTAGTGACGGCAAGCCAGGATTCAATTGGACGTTTAGTTGAGTTGCTGTTGGAACAGGAGACCGTCGAAGCGGAAGGCATTCAAGAGTGCTTCACCGAGCAACGCCACGCCGCTTGACTGTCTTTTGATCTAGTAACCGCCAAGTCGCGGAGACGCGGAGACGCGGAGACGCGGAGACGCCAAGAATAAATAAGCCTTTGAGTTGAATGGAATACTTATTCAACTTTGCCGGTTTAAAATTCTTGGCGTCTCTACGTCTTGGCGTCTCTGCGTTAACGCCGCTTAAGCAAGTGGGAAGTAAAGTGATTGTTGCCTTTCAACGATAGACTAATTACTATCCGCCGCATGCCACTTAATCGTCGCGAATTCGTAGCCGCCGCACTTGCCGGTGCCGCTATCGCCGCTACACCCAGACTTTCCCAAGCGCAGACACGCCGGCCCAATATCCTGTTCATTCTTGCTGACGATCTTGGTTACGGCGATCTAAGTTGCTACGGTCGTCCTGATTATCAAACGCCGAATATCGATCGTCTCGCCGCCCAGGGCGTTCGTTTTGTCAACGCTTATTCTGCTGCACCGTTATGCACGCCCACCCGCTGTGCCTTCATCACGGGACGATATCCGGCTCGTACTCTTGTTGGTCTTGAAGAACCTTTGACTGAAAAAGGAGAGCTGGGTGAGAGGGCAAAGATTCTCGGACTCCCTGCTGAGCATCCAACGATCGCTTCGCTGCTAAAGCAGAGCGGCTATCAAACAGCTCTGATCGGCAAGTGGCATCTCGGCTATCTACCAAACTTCGGCCCAGTGCAAAGCGGCTTCGACGAGTTCTTCGGAATCATGAGTGGCGCCGCCGACTTCTTTACACATAAGGACATGCGCGGCGATGGGGATCTTTATGAAGGCAAAGTTTCCGTCGAACGGATCGGCTACATGACAGACATGCTCACTCAGCGCGCAGTTAAATACGTTACCGATCGTAGGAAAGGTTCTGGGACGGTGACTCCGTTCTATCTGAGTTTGCATTACACCGCGCCTCACTGGCCCTGGGAAGGTCCGCGTGATCAGGAAGTGAGCCGTACATTAGGAAAAGGCTACGATGGTTTCACGGCCGGTGGTTCACTAAAGACTTACGCGGCAATGATGAAGAGCATGGACGACGGTATCGGAGAAGTTTTGCGTGCGCTGAATCGATCCGGGCTGGCTGACAACACGCTCGTAATCTTCACCAGTGACAATGGCGGCGAGCGCTTCTCTTACAACTGGCCATTGAGAGGTCAGAAATTTAACTTGTGGGAAGGCGGCATTCGTGTGCCTGCCATCGTTCGCTGGCCAGGCGCGATGCCTCAAAGCCCAAGCCCCAAGTCTAAGGTCGGTATGCCCAGTCAGGTCGGTATGCGTGAGGTTGGTATGCGCAGTCAGGAAGGGGGCCCGCCCCCGCTAATTGGCAATTGGCAATCGCCAATCGCCAATCCCGTCATCACCATGGACTGGACCGCGACAATGCTTGCCGCCGCCAGTGCCAAACCCGATCCTAACTATCCACTCGACGGCATCGATCTCTCACCAATCATTCGCTCCGCGTCTCCCCATCTCCGCGTCCCCGCGTCTCCGCGTCTCCTCTTTTGGCGCACCTCAGTCCAGGACGCAGCGCTCTATGGTCGTTGGAAATATGTGAGAGATGGTGATCAGGAATATCTTTTTGATCTTTCAGTTGACGAGCGCGAACAAGCCAACTTCCGCGAACAGAATCCTGCGATGTTCACCAAACTCCGCGATGCGTTTAAGAACTGGGAAGCCACAGTCCTCCCCCGCCCACCCCCCCCAAGAAGAAGTTGAGAGGGGGAGAGGGGGGGGAACGGAGGCACGG
>JBPCMI010000109.1:0-23031 GCA_051002415.1 Pyrinomonadaceae bacterium | reverse complement strand
GGTCCGGTGTTACCGGTGATGACTTTCAAGACAGAGGCTGAAGTGATCGAGTTAGCTACCGACACTGTCTTCGGATTAACAGCAAGTGTCTGGACCAAAAACATCGGACGTGGACGTCGGGTCGCGGAAAAGATTGCGGCGGGAACCGTGATGGTAAACGAAGTGCTCTACACACATGGCATTGCACAAACGCCCTGGGGTGGAGTTAAGGAGAGCGGCTACGGCCGCACACACGGGCGCGCCGGATTGCTCGAGCTCGTTAATCCTCACCACATCCACGTCAATCGGCTTGGTTCGTTGCCGGATCTTTGGTGGTTCCGTTATGACCAAAGCGCGGGAAAACTTTTTCGCGGACTTGCCAATTATTTCACCACCGGTTCACTGCTCAGGACCTCACGACTACTTCCGGCAATGCTGCGGCGCATGAAGAAGCTGCGCGGAAACGGTTCGAAAGACTAACCGCCAAGCCGCCAAAAAACGCCAAGAACGCAAACAAAAACAAAGAGGGAACAAGAGCACGGCGACTTGCAAATGCTCTTTCTATTTTTTTCTTGTTTTCCTTGTCTCTTCTTCGCTGCTTGGCGGTTATTGTTGATTCCGGGTCAACTTGATCTAACTACTCGCGCCCTTTACGATTGCGCCTCACTCTCTTGCTGGCCGCTGAGGTTATTGTGAGCTTTTGGAAGAATTACATGCACGGGCGCGAACGCGCGTTTTACGAGCGAGATAACAACCGGCTCGTACGGCAGTTTGAGTGGGGATTGCCGTTTATTGTCGATCACGTTAACGGCGACGACCCGCGCCACGTTCTTGACCGGCACACAGAAAACGTCCTGCAAGACAGCGACGCCTTTTTTGACCTTCCGCCAATCAACGATTTTCAGCTCGCCGAAGATCGTCTGAGCTGGACGAGCGCGGTGCACACTGATTCGCCGGAAAACAATATCGCGCGCGCCCGTTTCTTTCCCGCCAAATCCGGAGGCCGGAAGCCCAAGAGAGCGGTTGTGGTGTTGCCGCAGTGGAACGCCGATCCCAACAGTCATGTCGAAGCGTGTCGCATCTTCAACTTTCTCGGCATCTCCGCCCTCCGTCTAACGCTTCCGTATCACGAAAACCGGCGACCGCCTAAGCTGGAAAGAGCGGACCATCTTGTGGGCCCGAATATCGGGCGCACCATTCAATCATTTCGCCAGGGCGTCATCGACACGCGCGCCGCCGTGCAATGGCTCAGTGACGAAGGGTATGAACGAATCGGAATTTTAGGAACTAGTATCGGGTCGTGCATCGCGTTTCTGGCATTTGCACATGAGCCGCGCATTGTTGCCGGAACTTTCAATCACGTCTCGGGTTATGTCGCGGATGTCGCCTGGAAGGGAATTTCAACTCAACACGTGCGTGAAGGTCTCGAGCACCATGTAACCCTCGAGGAGTTGCGTAATTACTGGCGGCCGATCAGTCCCGTGCCTTACATCGGTCGCCTGCAAAAGTTGGGGCAGCGGCCGATGCGATTTATTGCTGCGCGTTACGATCTAACTTTTCCGCTCGATCTTACCCACGATGTGATCGCCGAAGTGAAGCGGCATGGCTTACCGCTCGACGTGGTCTGGCTTGCCTGTGGTCATTACACAACGGCCGAGATGCCCTGGAAGGCGATTGATGCCTGGAAGATCGCCACTTTTCATCGAAAACACTTGTGAGTCGACAATTCGCAGGTTGCGAATGTTGGTTCGATTGCCGATATCGACTGCCAATTGTCGATTGCCGATTGGCGATTAGCTGAAGTCAGTACCCCGACACGTCGGGATAGCCGGTGGGCCGATTGGTCAGCATTCAAGCTCTCGCGTCTTTGATGGTGGAGTACAGCTGCAGATAACCGCGCGAGACTGGAGATCACTTCGGACCGCGCCAATCGGCAATCGGCAATCGTCAATCGTCAATCGAATGGCCCCTTTCCCAAGCTTCGAATTTACCTGCTGACCCCTTGCCTACAAAACCCATTCAACAACTTCTTGATCGACTCGACGAAGCCAAGCGCCGTTTTGGGAAAGGCGATGCGCGAATTGTCGCGGCAACCTTAAAGTCGCTCGCCAGCAAGAAATTCAAGGATGCGGAATCTCTACTGCGATTTCACGAGCTTCTCCTCTTCGTGCGCGCCTACCCGGCTAATGCACGCGTGCTGAGACTCGCGGAAGCTAATCTGAAAAGTTTTGCCGATCGCGTGGCCACGCTCCAGTCAGCAAGTGAAGATCTATCAGCGCTAGCGGATCCCGAAGCTTCGGGTATTGCCGGCACCTCGGTGACCGATACGTTTAGTTATCCGATCGTGCGTTGGCTAGTTCAGAACCAGCAGCGCGTAAGACTCTCCTGGGATTGGTTCGAAGATGAAAACCGCCTCGCTCAGGCGTGGCCGCGGCTCATGCCTTTGCTTGAAGAAGATGCGGCGGTTGAAGCCAACGTTCCTTATCGGGAATGGCTTGCCCTCGCAAGAGGCCGCAGCACCGATTTGGAATGGCTGGTGCGCGCCTTTGAAGCGCTGAACCTGGATGAAAAAGAAAAAACGGAACGCTTCGATGCGCAAAAGCTTTATGTGGAATGGACGCCGCCCTACCGTGCAACACGCACTGGGATGCGTCTGCCAGTGCGGAACCTTTTCTACCAGCGCGGACCTTTGATTCAACGGCGGGAAGTTTCGCTGCAGCGGGAACTGGAATCCCCACCGCCAACCTTAAGAAAACTAAGTGCGCAACAAGGGGCGGCGATACTTGAAATGGCACGCGAAACGTCGACGATTCGTTATCGCGAGCTTTACGGTTTTACGCATGGTGATCCGCGGCAAGTGGTTCAAGCAGAGCTGGGCCACGGCGTTGAACTGTACGTGATTGGTTTGCCGCCGGGCCGCCGTCTGCCCTTGCGCGCCTACCACGCGGCAATGATTTTCAAGAATGGAATTGCCGTGGGGTATTTCGAAGGGCTCTCGCTCTTCGAGCGCATGGAAAGCGGCTTCAATTTTTATTACAGCTTTCGCGAAGGTGAAACGGCATGGATTTACGCGCGCACGCTCAGCGTCTTTCGCAAGCTGCTTGGCGTAAGCGCTTTTACACTCGACCCGTACCAGATTGGTCACGAGAACGAAGAGGGTATTGAATCCGGCGCTTTTTGGTTCTACCGCAAACTTGGTTTTCGCCCCACGCAACCGGAGATACAGAAGCTGACTGAAAACGAAGAACGGAAGATTGCTGGCCAGGGCTCGTATCGAACCTCGGCTGGTACCCTCCGACGGCTGGCAGCCGGGCCAATGATTTGGGAGTTAAGCAGCGCGCGCCGCGGCGATTGGGATCGGTTTCAGGTTAGGAACATAGGGTTCAATGTTCAGCGGCAGATGGCTGCGCGTTTCGCCGGCGATCCGCAAAAGCTGCGGCAAGGCTCATTGGAAAAGTTGACCCGTTGGCTTGGACTAAGCCTGAAAGGATGGAATGAGTTTGAAAAGCAAGCGTTGACAGAACTGGCAGTACCACTTGAGTTGATTCCGAACCTGGATCGTTGGGATGGCGCCGCGAAGCAATTATTGAAGGAAATTCTGAGCGCGAAAGTTAGAGGCGATGAGGCGCGCTATTTGAAGTTGATGCAGCGGCATCAACGCTTGCGGGCTGCGGTTATCAAATTGGGACAGAGCTAGTCGCGTGATCATTCTTGAAAAAAGGTCGGTGAAATTTCTGTAGGGGCGGCACTCCGTGGCCGCCCCTCGGTTTGAAAAATGGGGCGCACACGGAGGGACGCCCCTAGAGATTTCATCAGTCAGAGACTTGCCGCGCACCCGGGGTCAAAGACCTATCCAAAAGTATTCATTATTCACGATTTCTTATCCGCGTTCTCTGCGGAACTCTGTGGCGAATTTCCTGCTGCAGATATTAACCCTTCGCCACCGGACTCCGTACTTTCTTCCCCTCGGCCTGCCAATAACAAATAAGAGTACAGAGCAATCCCGGTGATGGCGGCGATACTGAATTTGATCCGGGGGTTGATCGGAGCCGGGGAAATGAAGCCCTCGATCAATCCGGCGACCACCAGGAGCGTTGCTACTCCCATCATCAATCGCACTGCTTCTTTGCCACGCGTTTTCATCGCCTCGCCGCGCGAGAGATCCCCAGGCATGATCATCGCGCTGCCAATTAATAGTCCGGCGCCGCCTGCCATGAAGATGCACGAAAGTTCAATCACTCCGTGCGCCGCCATAAAAGTCACCAAATCATTTCCGAAGCCGGCACGGTAAGTTAGCGCGACGACGGACGCGATGTTGGCGCCGTTGTAAGCAAGGAAAAACAAGGTCCCCACGCCGAAGAGGGCGCCGAACGCAAACGTGTAGATTGTTACCTGAATGTTGTGAGTAAGAATTGAACTTGCGCCCACCTGGTTGGCTTCGTTCAAGTCTTCCCACCAATGCGTTTTAGTTTCGATTGCGAGCTCGCGAAACGCGGGCGACACGCCCATCAGTTCGGAAAAGTCGGGATCGCGATAGCTGCCGGCGAAACCGATGATGCTGAAGAGTAAAAAGACAGAAAACGCGAGTGCGGTGTAGCTCCAGGTGCGGCGGAATGTGCGCGGAAACTCGCGCAGATAAAAATTACGAATGCGTCGACTACCCTGGGCGTCGGCGCGATAGATGCGTCCGTGCGCGCGAATCACAAGGCTGTTGAGATAATTGATAAGGCGCGGGTCGCGCGACTCAGCGCGGGCAATTGCGAGATCAGATGCAGTACGGCGATAGATGCGCCCCAACTCGCGCACCTCTTCGCGATTCAACCGGCTAAGCGAAGTGGTATTGAGCAACGTCAGCAATTGCTCCAGGCGTTGCCAGGCAGCTTTATGGTTGTTGATGAATCGATCGCTAGACATAACTTAAATTGGCGATTGCCAATTGCCAAGTGCCGATTTAGGATTCGCGCTAGAAGCCTTCAATAGTATGAAGTGTCCATGAAGTTAACCAATGGTCCTTCAGCGAGTGAAATCGGTAAAGTGAACAAACCAATCGGCAATTGGCAATCGCCAATCGGCAATCCCCTGGTTGAGTGTGTACCAAACTTCAGCGAGGGCCGCAACAGAGAAACGATTGCACGTCTGGGCGAGGCAATTGCTCGCGTTGACACTGCGTGCGTGCTCGACACCCACATTGATCCGGATCACAACCGCTCGGTAATTACTTTTGTCGCACATCCGCAGCAGGTCGTTGCCGCCGCCCTAAACGCCGTTAGCCTCGCCGCGGAGCTCATTGACATGCGACAGCACTCTGGGGTTCATCCGCGCCTCGGTGCTACCGACGTGCTCCCGTTTGTTCCCGTTGCCGGAGTGACGTTAGATGAATGTGCCGCATTGGCCCACCGCGCGGGAGAGCGCATTGCCCGCGAGCTTTCAATACCGGTTTTCTACTACGAGCGAGCTGCGCTCCGCCCTGAGCGGGTCAACCTGGAAGATGTGCGGCGTGGCGCTTTCGAGCTACTCCGTGAGCAGATTGCCGTGGAGCCTTCGCGCGCGCCCGACGTTGGCCCATTACAAGTTCACGAAACAGCTGGCGCAATCGCTGTCGGCGCTCGGACATTCCTAATCGCTTTCAATATCAACCTGCAGACGAACGATGTTGCCGTGGCGCGGCAGATAGCTCGCAACATCCGGGCGCGCCAGGGCGGCTTGCCATTTGTGAAGGCGTTGGGATTCGAGCTGAAGACACGCGGCCAGGTCCAAGTTTCAATGAACCTTGTTAATTATGAAGTTACCGGAATGGAAGCGGCGTACGCAGCGGTAAAGAGAGCAGCCGCCGCGTTGAGCGTCGAAGTTGTCAGCACCGAAATCGTTGGCTTAGTTCCGGAAAAGGCTTTGAATACCGGCGCTGAATATTTTTCCAAGCTGGAAAGTTTTGCCGAAGATAAAGTGCTCGAAAATCGCATTTCGAAGTTGTGCGCTTAGTTTTAGCGTGCGCAGCACGCGTCCAGCGTAAAGCCTAGGGCGTAAGCCCTAGGTGAGCCGCCGTCAAATGCGTATAAGCCCGCGAAGCGGGCGATAGTCTAATTCGCCTACCGCCCGCGTTCGCGGGCTCTTCTTCTAATCTTGAACCTGCCTAGGGCTTACGCCCTAGGCTTTACGCCTTCGCCTGCTTCGCAGGCTTACAACAATCCTCTCTCCTTAACCTGCATATACTTCTCCAGCAGCGCCGGGGCTAGCGCTGCAGCAGTTACATCCAATGCCAGTCCGCCTTGCGATTCAACCAGTCGCAGCGCGCCCTCGCGCAAGTGCATAATCTCCTCAGCCACTGATTGCGTGAAAAGTTCCTCACCAGTTTCCGGGGCATCGCGCACTACCGCTTTCAGATCTCGATCGGCGATCGTTACCACTAAGGGCAAATGTCGCGGGCGCAGCAATTTCAAAGACGTCAGTAATTCTTTGGAGCCCTCTTCGTCGACCAGGTCTGTTAACAGCACCACGAGCGAGCGTCGTTTACTGTTGGCGGCGACAAACTCCAAAGCGCGCGCGTAAGACGGCTCAATCATTTCCGGCTCAACTGCATGAAGCGCCTCGAGCGCGGCGTCCATGTGCTCGCGCCCCCGGTTGGGTGGCAAGTACTTTTGAATGCGGCGGCCAAAGACCATTAAGCCGGCATTGTCTCCGCCGCGCGCCGCCGCTGACATGAGCGCCAGGGCCGCATGCACCGCGGAGTCGAGCTTTGTTTCCTGATCAATCCGCGCCGTCATCAAGCGGCCGGCGTCGAGGGCAATTAGAATCGTTTGGTCGCGCTCAATCTGATACTGGCGCGTCGTCAACTTGCCGCGCCGCGCGGTCGCGGTCCAGGAGATGTGTCGCAACTCATCGCCCCGTACATACTCGCGCAAAGACTCAAACTCTCGACCTTCACCGCGCCAGGAGGTTTTGCGGTGAGCAGCGACGAGGGAACGCGCCCCCAGGGCTTTCAGCTCAGCTTCGCGGGCGCGCCGCAGGTTTGGATAAACCTTAACTGGGGTTGGCTCACCTACCAGCGTTTGGCACCACACGAGACTCGATCGCGAAAGATAGCGCACCGCTATCTGGCCAAATTCGAAACGCCCACGCTTCGGTGGTTTCAATCCATAGACCAGCAGGGCTTCGGTTTGCGATGCGACTCGCACGGATGCTTCCCGCGCGCCGATCAGCTTCATCTGTGGCGGGTACTCATCTTTAATGCGTAAAGTAATTGGCCGCGCGCTGGCATTTCGCAGTTTGATTTGCACGTCGGTTGCTGCGCCCACGGCAAAACGACCGGCAAACTCTCTGCTGATCTGAATTCCTTTAGGGAGCGTACTGCGGCGACCGTCGATAATGGCAAGACTAATGAGGAGGAGGTCGTAAGCGAGCGTGGCCCAACGCAGCCACGGACGTCCCCACGAAAGAGAAAGCGGAACCAGACCGAGGAGAATGAGCAGATAGAAGAATCGACTGAAGACAAAAGGCATATTCACACTGGTCCATCAAACGGACGTTGGACATTGGACATTCGACGTTGGACCGTAACTTCACCTCGGCACTTCTGCCGACTTCAAAATATCGGTGATCACAGCATCTGGCGTAGCGCCGTCGAGTTCAGCTTCGGCGCGCAGCGATAACCGGTGTCGCAGGACCGGCCGCGAAATATCTCTTACGTCATCCGGAGTCACAAACTCACGACCGCGAATCGCGGACAGCGCCTTTGAACATAGAAGCAAAGCGACGGAGGCACGCGGGCTCGCTCCATAATGAATGAACGGATGCGAGCGAGTGCGCCGCACAATATCGACGGCGTAGTGCTGCACGCCAGGCTCCATGCGCACCGCGCTAACGCCAACCCGACAACGCGAGATCGCGTCGGCGTCGGCAAGAGGTTGAATCGCTACCTGATCGAGACGCCGCGAATTGAATCCCGCATCCCAATTGGCCACAACTTGCCGCTCATCGATTTCGTTAGGGTAATCAAGCAAGATCTTCAAAAGAAAACGATCCAGTTGTGCTTCGGGAAGGGGATAGGTGCCCTCATATTCGATCGGATTCTCAGTCGCGAGCACGGTGAATAGCGGAGAGAGCTGCTGCCGCTCGCCGTCGATCGTTACCTGGCGCTCTTCCATTGCTTCGAGTAATGCCGCCTGAGTTTTAGGTGGGGTGCGATTGATCTCATCTGCTAACAGGATGTCGGTGAAAATTGGTCCCTGCCGCAGGTTGAAAGTTGATGTTGAGACGTTGAAGACATTCGTACCAGTGATGTCTGATGGCATCAGATCGGGCGTGAACTGGATGCGGCCAAAGTTGGCATTGATGATCCGAGCGAGGGTTTTGACCGTTAGGGTCTTGGCTGTGCCCGGCACGCCTTCCACAAGAGCGTGTCCCTCCGCAAGGAGCGCAATCAGGATCTGCTCGATCGGCCCATCCTGCCCGACGATGACTTTGCGTAGTTCACTTCGAACGTGATTAACGGTTGAGGAGATGTATTCAATCATAATCTTCACTTCGAACTTTGAACTTGGAACTTTTGGTTCGTTTTTTATTGCCGTTGAGTCTGTCGAATATCCCGCGAGCGCATGCGCAGACCGAGCGTGCCCTCAATTTCTCGCAACCGCTTCACCAAAAAAATCGATTGGCGTTCGCTGATAGGTTCGCCGTTAATCGCTCCTTCACATTGTTTCATCAACACTTCCAAAGAGCGCGCTTCCACCGAAGAGCGCGCGGCCACGCGCGAGGCAATCTCGTTCCGGGAGCTGTTGTAATCAGTTCCAGCATAACGCGCCAGCACGCGGCGTGTGCGCGCGTAAATGTTTTCCAATGCCAAATCAAAAGCCCCAGCGCGCCGTTGCAGCTCGGCCATTGACGCGACAAACTCCAACGCCGAACGTCGATCGACCTGGACCAGTGGCACCGCCCGGGCAAAACGGCGGCCACGCGTCCAGAGAAACAGAAGTATCAAAAGAACGATTTGCCCGACGAGCGGCAACACCGGTGTTCCCGAAAAGTAGGCGGCGAACTCGTTGCGCGTCGCGCCGCGACCTTGATGATATTCATCGAAAGCAATTAACCCGGCGCTTTCACCAGTTGGCCTGGCATCGAGCACGTTGATCGCCAGCTGCAGGTTATCTTTCAACCTGATGCCCCCGTTAGCAAAAACATACGGGTCGCCGAGCACGATGATGCGGCCACGGCCGTAAGGATAATCTATGAGTAAAGGTCGGCGCGCCTCCCCGAGGTGCACCACGGGCGCCGGTGAAGTCGCGTTTGCCGCAGTTTCATCCATGGTTACAGTAGTGGGTTCGGGCGGGTATTCGGGATCAAAGCCGGACTGCTTTTCCGTTTCTTCCTCCTCGGGCGCTTCGGGTTGGTCTGCCGTCGATCGTGGTTCTCCTACACCGGTCTTTTCCAAACGCCCAAAGCTGAAACCGGCTGCGAACTTCGAAGGTTGAACGAGGTCGATGTCTTTTGTTAGTGCGGTAGGCTGCGAGGCTTTGACCGCTGTGACATTTTCGGTCATGGCTGCAACATCGGCAGGATCGATCGATAACGAGGGCAATTCTGAATACTCGGTGGTAACTCGCCACTCGCCTGAGTGAGGCATTAAATCGGCTTCGGGGCGGCGATCGACGAGCACTAACCTGCCGCCGCGCGCCACCCATGCGAGTAGAGTGTTGGACTGCTCCTCATCGATCGTCACCGGCGTGTCGCCGATAATTACAAAGGTGCGCACGGCTTCGTTGCCTTTGCCCAGCAACTTGTCGGGCGTCTCACGCCAGCGCATCACCTTACTTCCGGATTCATTGAGAAAGTCGTAGAGCGCGCGCGTGCCGGTGGGGCCAGCGTGATAGCTGGAACGATTGGGTGATAGTTCGAAATCCTTAGTCTCTTCTTCACTGACATAATTCGCCGCGTTGATCGCAAACAGAACTCCGATGAGGAGCAGGATGGTTCCAATGATGGCGAGTTTTTGCCGCATTAGTGAATTAGCTAGTTATCTCAACTCCTGAAGAGCTTGCTTGTAGCGCGCGCGGAAATTTGTCCAATCGGCATCAGTCGCTGAGACGAAGCCGTACCAATGCCGTTCGAAACTGTCAGTCAGTGATTTGACGTTAGTGTGCAGCGGTTCCACTGCGCGCATGGCTCCCAGGTAGTCGCGATTCGTTTTGTATTGGGCGAGGCTAAGAATCTTGCGGTCGCCGAGTTCCACTAATAAAGCGATGTACGCTTTTCGAATTGCCGCGCGAAGTTCGCCACGCCGGGCAAGCTCTTCGGCACTCGCGAGGATATCGCCCGCTGATTCATCAGGCGCTAATGTTTCTCCGAGGACAATTCGCGGCTCGGGCTTGGACTTTTTCTTCCCGCGCCTCCTCTTAAAAATTCGCGGCGCAAAAGTTTTTATCACGTACGCAATGACTCCCACCGCGAGAAGCACTACGAGTACCTGGGCCACCACACTGAGCCAGCCGGCGTTTCCCGGAGCCATGGGTTTCGGTTTCGGGATCAGCTGGCTCAGCCATTTCATCAACCGGTTCCAAAGTCGCGTGAGCGCACTTTCGTTCTGAGTACTGCGAGAGTACTCAGGCCGGCTCAGAATATCCGCGAGGCGTTTACCGGCTGCTTCTTTGTCGCTCGGTGTCCTGCCACTCTGGTCAATTTCCTCGACTCGCTGCTCCAGCGCGCGCAGTCGCTCCAGGATCCTGGTAAGCGTTCCCGCCCGGTCCATTTGAGTTTTCTCGTAAGTCTCGAGCTCACGATGCAACCAACTATTATTGACGGTGACTGTGACTCCGCCTGTCTCGACGGTGTCGGTTTCGGGTAACGCGGCCCGAACGGCGGCAAGCGTTTGGCCAATGCGAGTCGCGCGGTCGGTTTCAGACTCGCTCTCATCGTGCTGACTCATCGTGTCGAGCGCGGTGATTGATTCGCGCAGTTGCAGGTGGTATTCGGAGAGCGATTTGCCTGCAGCAGTGGCGAAGGCAAGAGTCAGCAACAACAGCAGTGCACACGACAGTCGTATTGCGGCGCTCGAAATATTTGCGCAGTTCAGTGGGCGGGCAGGGATACGAAGGTAAAGTAGGTGGCGCACTTCAGCGACTCATCTCAGTCCCAGCATACTTCCCGGCGAGGCGAAGTTTTGAGGTGGCGTGGCTCCGGGACTTTGTACAATCGCCGGAGCGAAGGGCGAAGTCACATTAATGTCCGGCATTTGTCCCAGGTGTTGCGCGGCCATAAGCTCGATGTCGTAACCTTCATGACGGACACGTTCGTCTACGTAAAGGAGCGATAGTCCCAGCATCCACACCGGCGCGAGCACGATTGAGCTGAGTGGTTCCATCACGCTGTAACCGATGGCGTACCAGGCGGGCCAGTTTGCAGCGTTCCATGGCGCTGGATCGATGCCGTTCAAGTATCCATACCAGCCGAGTGGAACCACAAGAATCATCAGGGCGGAATAGGTGGCGAAGGCGATGAAGAGCGTCATTGCCATGAGCCGGCGCACGTTCCCGCGCGCGAGCGTAAAACTTCTGCTGATCGATTCGAACACCGGCTTACCTTCTACCAGCATCGCCTGCGGCACATAGGCAACGCGTCCTACAAAAAAGAAGAAAAGCCAAAGGGCGACAAAAGTCCCGGCGGCAAACCCGACCACCGCTACTACTACTGGAAACCAGCTTGGTGCAACTTGTGCGGAGATCAGCGCGCCGATACTAATAATCAGCACAACCATATAAAAGCCAAACAGTGCGAGGAAAGCCGAAAGCATGGCCCACAGCAACATCACGATTGACGCCAGCAACAAGGACCAGAAGCGCGAGCGAACCGCTGCGTAAGTAGTGCGGACGGTGACCGGATGATTCCACAGCAAATGCGTGACGAGGTTTCGAGCAGCTCCGCCCATCACCAAAAGGCTAAAGACGTGGCCACTGATTATTAACAAGAACCCAGAAATCGCAGCCATGACATAAAGGGCCAGCATGCCCCCATCATCGGTGGTGAAGCCGCGACGCCAGGCAATCGTAAACGTTACTGAACCAATGGTGGAGATGATCACCGGAGGCGCGGCGATGCGAATGAGGGTAAAGAGGTGACGGCGGTAAAGGCGAACGGCCCGATCAATCAAATCTCCGGCGCCAAGCGGCGCCAGCGGCAAGTGATTAACAGGGAGGTTAGGCATTGGCTGCTAGCAATCGAGCAAATCTTATCATGCGCCTCTCGACCTCGATGCGGTCGGCATTTCTGGTTGCATGTTTAGCGGCCGGCTATCCTTACGAGTAAGGCGAGCGAGTTAAACATCCAAAATTCAGAAGCAAAATCCAAAAATTCAACCGGCTTTATTCCTGCCGAACGGGATGGCGGAACTCAAGTGTACTAATAATTGACGTTAACGGTGTCGGGCAATGTTTGATGCTGGCGGCATGATCCTTGCGAATTGGTGCAAAAGAAGCTTTGACTTCGAAGCAGTCTTTGGAGCCCGCTGCGGCTGAAGAATTAAGTCCCATCTACCCGGCTCCACCCAAAACAACTGAATGAGGAGAAACGCATGAGGAGATCCCTACTAATCACGCTCGCAGTACTTGCGTGTGGTTTCTTGCTTTCACCCTCCGCAACGGCTCAAACGATTAATGGAAGCATCTCGGGAGTAGCTACAGATGCTAACGGCGCTGCCGTTGCGGGTGCGATGGTTACGGCTACCAACGTGGAAACCGGTCAATCACGCGATGCAACAACTAATGAGGAGGGTTTGTATCGCATATCAAGTCTGGGTATCGGTAGCTACTCAGTCAAAATTGAGAAGACAGGTTTTGGATCAGTTTCTGAGAGGACTCAGGTTAGCTCCGGCGCTGATACCACTATCAATTTCAAATTATCTGCCGGCTCATTGACCGCCCAGGTTGAGGTTACCGACACGGGCGCAATTCTTGAAACTACCCAGAGTCAGGTTATCAAGACTGTGGATCGGCGCAGGATTTTGTCGCTGCCGGGTCGGAATTCATTAAACGGCCTGGCGTTGCTAAATCCGGGAGTGCTCCCGAACCAAAACGGACGCCCCGGTTCGGGGTTTGCCGTCAACGGTAATCGCACACGCTCCAACAATTTTACGATTGATGGGGCGAACAACAACGACCAGTCCCTTTCGATTCCGCGCCAGAACTTACCGTCCGAAGCGATTGGCGAATTTCAAATCATTACCAATACGTTTGCCGCGGAATATGGCCGTAACTCCGGCTCATACGTAAACCAGATCACGCGCTCTGGAACGAATGAATTTCACGGTACCGGCTTCTGGGCATGGCAAGGCAACGGCCTCGATGCGCTCACCACAAATCAGCAGCGCAACTTTAATGCTGTGCGAGCTGCGAACCCAGGCTTGACGGACAAGGAGGTTTTGCGCCGGGTTCGCGGTGTAACTGCAGACACTATCTACGGGTTCACAATAGGTGGGCCAGTGGTTAAGAACCATACGTTCTTCTTTACGAGTATTGATCTTAATTACGTTCGCCAGACGGTAAGCTCTGTTACTCGCGCTGCCTTGACCGCGGATAGCCGGGCGTTGCTTTTAGCCAATCGCGGTGCCTTCGCATCCCCAGGGGCCGTGGACTTTTTGCTAAATACATTTCCGGCGGCGAATGATCCGACTCTGCCCGGTGGCACCCTTGCGGGGTCGCAGGTTGTTGTAAGAAATGCGGCCGGCAATCCGGTCACCGGCAATACGGCAACATCTACCGTGACGTTCAACACTTTTAACCGCACGCAGGGCGTAGGTATTCCGTACGGTACTAATTTTGGTCGCTGGCTGGGTAAGATCAATACCAAGCTCAACAGCAAAGATCAGCTTTCGGTCCGTTACCTTTACGACAGGTTTGAGGATCCGGGATCGCCTGCTAGTCTTCCGGGGTTGGAAATCGGTACCCTCGTGAGGAACGATTCCTTCACTGTCAACGACGTTTACATCATTAGCTCTAACTTGATCAACGAGGCGCGCTTTACGTACAGCCGTCGCGAGATCGCTTTCCCAGAAAATCTTGACGCATTTACCAATGGGTCACAACTCTCAGTCGTTGGGGCTTTAAGTGCATTCAACGGCGGTAACGCCAATTTCCCGCAGAACCGGCTGGATAACGTATTCGAGTGGACGGATAACGTTGCCTACACGACGGGCAATCACGCTTTGAAGTTTGGCTACAACCTGCTGCGCTACGATTTGAAGAGCGTATTCGCCCCAAATTCAAAGGGGTTCATCAGCTACAGCAGCCTGAACAACTTCCTGAACGATGTTTCCAATGGCGTTCAGAACGCAATCGGCGACTTTCAGACTCAACCGATCACTTACGAACACAGCATGTTTGCTCAGGATGACTGGCGGGTGAATCCGGATCTGACGTTGAACTTGGGGCTGCGTTATGAGTATGTCACTACGCCATTTGGCTACTTTTCAAATGCTAAGCCGGATATCAATAACTTTGGCCCACGCCTTGGTTTCGCCGGGAATCCGAAGAATCGTTTCGGGGGCAATTTTGTTCTCCGCGGCGGCTACGCGGTGGCCTATGATCAGGTGTTCCAAAACATTCTGCTCAACGTCTCGCGTAACTATCCACGCGTAGTGACCAACACGTTAACTCAGTGCACGGGCTGCGCGGCTTTCACTGGCTTTGGCAATATTCCGCTCACAGCCACTACCACCCAAACCACGCCTGGCGCTGCCAACGTGCGCGCTTTCTTCGCGAGGACGCCTGCGAATTTGCCGGCTAACCTTGCCCAGCTGCTCGACTATCGCTTCTATGCACTAAACGAACGCGCCAAGTCGCCACGTTCGCAACAGTGGACCGTGAGCCTGCAGTACCAACTGGGAAGAGACTACGTTGCTAAGGCCGAGTACATCGGCACGAAAGGGAGCGACCTGGTTCGGGAAGTTGAAACGAACTATGGTTTTTCACCGCCTATTGGCAACAGCCAGCGCCTCGATCCGACTCGGGGTTCAATCGTCGTGGGCCAGGGCCTGGCGCGATCCATTTACCACTCGGGCCAGTTTACGTTGGAGAAACGATTTGGCTCAATGAACTTGTTCGGAATCAATTGGGGTAGTACGCAGTTCAACGCCAACTACACTTACAGTTCGTTCATCAGTGAGTCTGACGATGTTCTGGGCGGTCAAACCAACCGCACCATACCTTCCGACCCGCGCGACCCACACTCTGATCGTGGCCGCTCCGGCTTCGACCAGCCGCATCGCTTCGTGATGAGCTCAATCTGGAGTTCACCTGAGGTCTTCCGAGGCAATGGCTTTCTTAACCGCATCTTCAGCGGTTTTGATATTGGCACGGTTACCACTATCGCGAGCGGTATTCCGTTCACGATCTATAACGCCAACAATGCGGCGGGAATTTTGTCTAGCCAAATCTCGACGGTGTTCCTCTCACAGCATGTGGGCCTAAATCCAAACGGCGCCCCGGGAACGTTTACGACCGCAAGTGCCGCCGGCGTTCCCGTGGATGCGAATGCGCAGTACATCATCTACCCGGCAAACTCGGGCATCTTCGGTAGTCTAGGTGCCAACACCGAGCGTACGCTGCGTACGAACAATACAAACCTGCGTATCGCGAAGAAATTCAGGACCTTCGGCGAAACGCAGAGTCTGGGAATCAGCATGGATGTCACCAACCTCTTCAATCATCGGAACTTCACTGTCATTCCGACGAACACGTTGAGCGCGACAACCACTGCTGCATCCTTCCTCAACTATGGATTGACGAACGTGATTGGCCGCCAGTTCTTGTTCGGCGCCCGTTACGAATTCTAATTCCCGGGGATCGAACTCTGATCCTCGACTTTACCAAGAGGCTCGTCGATCCGCCGCAAGGCAGATCGACGAGCCTTTAATTTTGGCTCACTTCATGAGTAATCTGAGCGATTCAGTTCTGCAGAAGGCGGCGGGGACCATGCGTAAGTTTCCTACTACCAAAGCGGCTTACCTGCCGCTCATTTTATCGGGCGTCGCACTATTAGCTGCACAAGTAACCGGTCAGAATCAGAAGCCCGAACAAAAGGCTGTTGATGTGGTTCGCGTCGAAACCGGTCTGTTACAAACCGACGTCACGGTGCTCGACAAGAACCGGCGTTTCCTTAAAGGTCTTAAATCCGATCAATTCCGCCTACAGGTAAACCATAAGTCTCGCGAAATACTTTTCTTTGAACCGGTGCTGGCCGGCAGCGCCAACGAGGACGCGCGCATGGCGGCTGCGCGGGGTCAATCCAGTGGTTCCGAAGCGCGTACCTTCGTTGCTGATCGCGGGCGCACCATCTATTTCTATCTTGATGATTACCACCTGTCAGCGAAAAGTACGCAGCATACGCGCGAGCTCCTGACGCAATTCATCAATCAGATTAAGAAGCCGGAAGACGAGATTACAATCGTGACTGCTACAGGCCAGTTAGGTTTCTTGGAGCAGCCCGCACGCGATAACGTCGTCTTGCAAAAAGCGATCACTAGTTTTAGTCATCGAAGTTTCACCTCAACCGACGCAGAACGCACGCCTATGAGCGAGCATCAGGCGCGCTCCATCGTGGCTAACGACCGTCGCATAATGGATTATTTTGTCGAGCAATTGCAGAAGGAGACTACGGTGCCGCGACCCCGCGGCCCCGCATTGCAGACTCGCAGTCGGACGCAAATTGAAGCGGTTGTACAGAGTCGCGCCAAGGCAATTGTCGACCAGCTTGCTGCTTACACAGCCGCTTCGCTTATGGGGCTCGACCGTTTGATGCGCGCGTCGGCAGTTGTTCCCGATCGAAAGATTTTGTTTCTGATCTCGGATGGATTCCTGCTCGACAAACAACAAATCACTGAGGAGGCGCACCAGCAAGTATCAGACGCGGCCGCTCGCTCCGGAACCGTAATCTATGCCATCGACGCCACTGGTCTAAGCTCCGGCAGTCCCAACGCAGCCACGCGTATGACGTTTGACAACACGGGCCGCTTGATGAGCACCAATCTCGCTGGGCTCAACGCGGCGCAGCAACCACTTTATGCACTCGCGGTAGACACCGGCGGTCGCGCTTTCCTAAACACTAACACTACCATCATGGTGGTCGCAGACGCTTTGCTGGAAACCGCTGAGTACTATCTGCTTGCCTGGCGACCCGAAGAGGACGAGCTAAGGAGTGGAAAGTATCAAACCATCGATCTAAACATCGTCGATCAGCCGGACCTTCATGTGAGGGTGCGGCATGGATTCATGGCGGCAAACGAACCAGCCAAGCCGGGCAAAGTAGAAAGTAATTCGAAGAAGAAAGCGCCTGACCCGCTTGCCAGCGCGCTGCATTCGATATTCCCTCAAAAGGGTTTGCCGGTAGCGCTAGCCCTCGGTTATCTGGACACTCCCGAGAAAGTGTCTTTGGTTACCGCCACCATCGAAGTTGGCCGCGAGGCGTTGGAAAACCAGGCCGGCGAGTTGGACGTGTTGGGCACAGTTATTAATGAACAGGGAAAGTCCATCAACAACTTCGATCAGGGACTGACCATCACCGCTGGCGGCCAGCGTCTTATCTACAATCATCAACTACAACTCGCTCCTGGTCTTTATCAGATTCGTGTCGCGGTGCGTGATAAGAAAGGCGGTAGAGTCGGCAGCGCCTCGGAATGGATTGCAGTGCCAAATTTGAAGGACGGCAGCTTTGCCCTAAGCAGCCTATTCATCGGAGAAATGAATGCTGATGCGTTCGCCAGTGGCAAGCTGCCCATCAATGCCGATCATCGATTCCGCTCAAACAGTCGCCTGGGATTTTTTACTTACATCTACAATTCGCAACAAGCGGGGAGCGATAACGACGTCGCGCTTCAGATTCATATTCTCAGGGACGACCAACCGGTGATCACAAGACCGAGTATTAAACTGGAAGCAGCGGGCGCGCCGGATCCGACACGCATTGCGTTCGGTGAAGACTTGTCGCTCGAGGATTTGCCAGCCGGAAGATACTTGTTACGCGTCACCGCCGTAGATCGCCTTTCCAAAAAAACCGCCAGCCAGGTTTCGCGATTTACGATCTATTGATCAGGAGTCAGGAGTCAGGAGTCAGGAGTCAGGAGTCGGGAGACAGGAGTCAGGAGTCAGGAGTCAGGAGTTTGAAGAGACTCTGGTATCCATTAAGCCCTTATCCTCCTTGATTCCTAAGTCTCGCCTTCTGCCTTCTACCTTATACCTTCTACCTTCTGACTCCTGCTTCACTACTTCAAATTCAAAATGCAGTTCCTTACCACGGCAAATGTTGCTGAGGTAGAACTCCCAGAACTTCCGCGTGAAGCGAAACGCTGGCCAGTGCTGGTCGAGATTCGTGACTAGTTCGAGTCCCAGGGCGCGCCAGAGATTCGCAAGCGTGACGTAAGTGTGGAGCGGCTTCAATTCCACCGTTGTGTAGAAGGGAAACGGCGTGCGTTCCGGCATGAAGCAGGTAAAGGAGTAGCTATTGAAATGGTTGCGGTGGGTTAGGTCGGTCGCCCAATCGGGATTCGAGTAGTGTGGGGTAACGATCTTGATATTGCCGCCTGGTTTCGTGATGCGATGCAGCTCCGTGACGAAGGTCATCACATCGGGAACATGTTCGATCACATGACGACAAATGATCTCGTCGAACTCGCTATCGGGGAAAGGATAAGGAACCACTCCCAAATCGTGAATCACATCTGCCTCAGTCCGCGGATTGGAATCGATACCGGTAGCACCCGGATGCTTGTTTTGACCGCAACCGACGTCGAGAATTCTTTTGGAAGCGAAATTTGAAGGTGGAAGATCTCGTGACGAGGCAGTCATCGGAGCTTTGGAGTGCGGTGACAATCCCGATGTATCGGGAGACACCGCTTTGGATCAGTTTTTGGACAAAACAACCTTAAAGACCGTTTCGATGTTCCCTGCATAAACCGGCAAGCCGATCCCCTGACGCAACTCCGCTAGCGACATCCCATCAAGAAAGATATCTTCGTCGCTTTTCAAAGTAGACTGCGGAATCACAACGAAGTCGCCTTGAATTTGATCGCGTGCCGCAATCAGATCGCCTCCGGTCAGCAATCCCGCCACTGAGACATCACCACCAAAATATTTGTTCTCAACCCCAACAACCTGAAGCTCTGTTCCGACTTGCCCATTAAGTTTGCCGACCAGCTCTTCAAGGATGGGCGCGAACATCGTACCGGTGAGCATGGTGCCACGAAGGGCGGACGACGCAAATCGCGGTTGCCGCTCCATCTGTTTCAGCAGTTTTGCAAACTCGCTTTCGAAAGAGCGCACCATTCCAATACCGTCTTCAATCTGCGGATAGTCACCATAATGCTTGCGGCTGGGGATTTCCTCTCCGGCGCGTAAATAAATCTCGTCACCCAAAAAAGCAAAGGTGGTACCGAGCCGGTTGCGCAGCTCTTTCTGTATCTGCGTCACTTCACTGATGACGTCGCGGCAAAATAGAGGTGTCACCGCGGTGAGCCGCTCGTCAGTGTTATATCGAGTTAATGCCAGCGGTACGATTGCGACGCTCGTAATGCGCGGGTGATCCGCCGCGAGGTCGTTGATAGTGCGACGCAGAATCTCGCCATCGTTGATTCCGGGGCAGAGCACGACCTGGGCGTGGATCTCAATGCCGGCGTCCAACAGGCGCGCCAGGTTGGTGGAGATATCGGCGCGTTTCTTATCTACGCCCAGCAGGTAGGCGCGCACGTCGAGATCAGTCGCATGGATCGAAACATATTGCGGCGAGAGTCGCTGTTCGATGATGCGCTGCATTTCATCTTCGGAGATCGAAGTCAGCGTCGTGTAGTTGCCGTAAAGAAACGAGAGTCGAATATCTTCGTCGCGGACGAACAGCGAGGGCCGGGCATCGGTAGGATTGCCCTTGCAAAAACAGAAGATGCATTCGTTGGCGCATTGGCGCGGGACGATCTGTTCAAAGCTAAAACCGAAGTCTTCGTCTTCGTCGCGTTCGATCTGGAGCTCCCAATCCTCGCCGCTACTTTTGCGCACTTCGATCGTAAGCTCAGTTTCACCCCCCGCCTGGAAACGAAAATCGAGGTAGTCGCGGATAGTGCGTCCGTTCACCTTGATGATGCGATCGCCTGGCTCAAGTTCCAGCTCGGCGCCGATTCCCGTAGGCGCAACTTCGGTAATCTCGGCGCCGCGACGCCGGATACTTGTGACCGCTGGTGTAACTGCAAATTCGTACATGGGTTAAAGGAGGCAGGAGGCAGGAGACAGCAGTCAGGAGTCAGAAGTGAGTCGAACTCCGGATTTTTAACCTTTCCCTTTTGGGGCTCCAACTCACTGCTTAGCGCTGCAGCTCACTGCCTCCGCCGGTGGCTCCTGTTTAGTGCTTTCTGCCTCTTGCTGCCTAATTCCTACGGCCCGCTTCCTGATGCTGACTGCCTTCCGCCCACTGCCTTCCGCCTACTGCCTTCTGGCTTCCGGCTCCTGACTATAACAAACGCCCCCTCCTTTTAGAGAACCGACCCCTGCAAAGCAGCATCTAATTGGGGTTTCCCGGCCATTCGGTCTGTATAAGCTATGAGTCGATTTCTGGCTCCTGACTTGCGAGAACCTTGAGGTATACTGCGTCCCAACACGGCTTCGCCCAAGTAACTCCACTTATCGCGGTTGTTTCCGCGACTAACCGCCCGCAATACAAATCATGAAACGAACATCCTCCGCGGTCGCTTTTTTCCCTTTTATTCTATTGGCAGCCCTTGCTACTCCCGTGGCTTTCGCTCAATCTTCGGCCGCTCCCACTGAGGATGCTGTCGAGCCACAAGCCTTAGCCTCTACCGATGTTCCGAAGAGCCGGGACCTGACCATCTCGGTCGAAGGACAGAAGCAATACGACGCCGGGATTCGCCTTTATGATTCCGCAAAATTTTCCGAGGCCCTCGCGGCTTTCAAGGAAGTGGCTAGGATTCGGCCGCAGGACGCCCAGGCTCACTTCATGCAAGGGATGTCTGAGTCCAGGCTGCAGCTTTACAAAGAGGCGGTCGAATCCTTCAAACGTGTCGTGCGACTCAAACCGTCATGGCCTGACGCGCAATTTCGACTCGGCATTGTGTCGCATGTATCTGGTCGTCGAGTTTTAGCCATTGACGCCTATACCTCCCTCGTCAAACTGAAGTCACCTCTCGCCAACGTTCTCTTCCGTGTCATTAAAGAAGAGAAGAACGGTGTCGCGTCGGAGGCAAGCGTGGGAGAGGAGTTTTGGACTTTCGCGGAAAAGCCCCGCGTAGTTGTTGAGAAGATTTCAACTCCCGCGCCGGAAAAACCTTTGCCGGAAAAGCTCGCTACTACAAAGGAAGCTGTTCCGGTTCCGCAGCCTGTCATTGCTGGACCTAATCTCTCCGACATTTATCGGATCGGAGTTGGCGACATCCTCGATATCCGCTTGCTCAACTCCGCTAGCCCGAGGTCAACGCTTTACACGGTTCTAGACGGCGGCTTGATCGATTATCCAATGATTGGCGGACCGCTGCCGGTGGCCGGGCTAACGACTGAGGAAGTTCAGCTGAACCTGGCGATGGAGTTGAAGCGTCGTGCGGTTGAGGAAAACGCGCGACTGACGGTAGGAGTGCGACACTATGCGAGCCACACAGTGAGCATCTCCGGCCTAGTGAGTATCCCCGGAACAAAGTTTTTGCGCCGCGAAACGGTGCCTCTTTACGTAATCATGGCTGAGTCGCAGGCGCGGCAGGACGCCGGGCGCGTCATTATCATTCGTGGGGGAACAGAAACCGCACTCGACCTTGCTCAGTCGGCTTCACTAAACTTCATGGTGGAGTCAGGAGATTTGATCAGCGTCACCGCGCGTCCGCAGCAGTTCTATTACATTGGCGGAAAGGTAAGTTATCCGGGTCAGAAAGTATTTCAATCGGGTCTGACGTTATTGCAGGCAATTCTGGCCGCGGGGGGCCCGGCAAGACAGGGTGACAATATCGTCGAAATCTCGCGCGAGAACGGAGCAGGACGATTGGGTACCACGAAGTTCAGCTTGAAAGAAATTAAGGCGGGCAAGATTCCGGATCCGCAACTTCAGCCCGGGGATCGCATCGAGATTGTGAAGTAGCAGTCGCCTCATCAACGAATGCTGGTCAACTTCCATCCTGAAAAGGGCTTGGGGGTCGCACAGCTGGGGCTGCCGTCCTTGCCTTTGCCAGCGACGCAAGTTTCCAGCAGCGACTTTCCCTCAATTACTTCCTCAATCATCTTCCAGCTGATCCCGCGCAAAGGTATTTTCAGCCTACGGCTCCAACCTGTCGCCATCTGTCCCGCGTAAGTGCCGATGTCGATGTAGACAAATCTCTCCCCGGTTGGGCCTTGCACAAAGGGCCCGAGGAAGTTTGGTGCTGCATCTTTGCCGGTGGCTTTTGCCCGGACGGTGAAGTCGAAATTCAGATCCTGACCTTTAGATCGTTGGATTTGAATCGTCTCGTAGTTATTTCCGCGACCTCTTTGCAGGCCAAAGTCCACGCCAGCCGTCGGCTTTTCCAAAACAATTCGGATTGGCAGGTCATGTTCCATTGAGGAGGCCACTCACCAGGCGGGCCCATTAAGTCAGTACCACCACGCGGTACGGGTAAGTCGTCTCACATTGCCGATTGCGGATTTACGATTGGCTTCTTTCGCTACGGGCTAATTCGCAATCGGCGATCGCAAATCGCCAATCGACTGACGCACCGGCTAACGGGTGGTGGTACTGACCTCACTGGGATCGCCATCCGGCTTGCATTCACAGAGCCCAAATTCACCGCGTTAACTGCAGTCTAAATCTTAAGAACCTAACATTTGCACGAGATTCCAGTCTTATGTAAATCGCAATCGAACGAGCAGCTAAAAGAGCAACAAGGCACCAGAGCCCACTACGGTTTAAGCGTTACCTCTCGAAGAATGCGTGTCCGGATATAGTCACGCAATGGGAAGCGAGAGGCATCCAACCGCTCGTCTCTTTTATCCTTGCTCCGCTCGCCGGTGATCTCCGCGGCAAATTTTTGCAGTTGATCCTCAGTTGCCTGGTTAAAGT
>JBPCMI010000108.1:0-17914 GCA_051002415.1 Pyrinomonadaceae bacterium | reverse complement strand
TCCTGAGGCAGAGAATTAACGAGCCGCCATTACTGTGAAGCGACTAGCAAACACGCAGCGAGGTTGCGATAGGAATTAACTTGCGAAACTACCCGGCGAAGATTCCGAAGATCGCCAGAACGATCTCGTCAGTAATCTCCTCCGCAAAACCACCAGCGCCCATGTCGCCTTCAGTTTCAGCGGGCGATGCTGCGGGTGGGGGCGGGACGGGGGCGCACGGAATATCACCTGCGAAAGCGGTTCCCGCAAGAACACATACCAGCGCAATTGCTATTGCGAAGCGTTTCATTGATCTTCTCCTTATTGGTTGGTGATGCAAGGGCTCTTACATCAAAGTGTATAGAACATATTCCAAACAGTCCTTGCAAGGCGGCAGGTTGGCAATTAACATCGCGGGCCGTTACTGCAAGTTCTCTTACACTCACAGCGAAGAGGCTCATTCCGCATGAAGATAACCTCGCCGAAGACAGGGGCATCACACCTCACGCCAAACGAAGAGATCCAAGTCAGGTGTCGTTCAGCCCTGGAACTAAAGGACAAAGGCAATTATGAGGGAGCGAAAGATGTAATGCGTCCGGTTTGGAAGCGCTTGGGTGAGCGCCCGAACTTGACGGGGCTATACCCGTCGGTTGCGGCGGAGGTTCTTTTAAGCGTCGGAATCCTCACTTGCTGGATTGGAAGCAAGGGGCAAGTCAGAGAAGCTCAAGAGCATGCGCGAGATTTGATTACTGAGAGCATCACATTCTATGAATCTGAAGGCGATCTTCTTAAAGTAGCGGCCGCCCGCGTAGAGCTTGCTTATTGCTATTGGTGTGAAGGGTCGCTCAACGAAGCCCGTGTCTTGTTTCTCGAAGCGCTTCAAAAGCTGACCGTCGAGGGAAACACTCGAGCGCGTGCTACCTTAGGATTGGCGATTGTTGAATGGTCTGCTACTCAATACGGATCGGCGCTTGAAATACTAAAGAAAAACGCTCCTCTGTTCAACAGAATCACAAATCAATCCATCAAAGGGAGCTACCACGTTCAAGTTGCCATTGTCTTACGATGTCTTGCCAAGAGCGAAAAAAGAGATGAATACCTCCAAACAGCAATTACTGAATTCGAGACAGCTGACTATTGCTTTAAGCTAATTCGAAACAACGTATTCCGGGCGAACATCAAGAATAATGTCGGGTTAATTCTCATAGATCTTAAGCGCTTCAAAGAGGCTCACAAGTATTTCGGGGAAGCGCGAAGGCTTAGCGCACTTGTTAGGGATCGAGTGCAAACTGCCCAGATTGATGAAAGTCGAGCTCAATTACTACTCCTGGAAAAAAAATTGAAAGAGGCAGAATCCGTCGCTGCGGGAGCTGTTTCGGTTCTCGAGCGCACTGGTCAACAGTGCGTTCTCTCCGAGGTACTGATCACTCATGGCAAAGCCCTCGCTCGCCTCAAGAAGTGGGAGCGGGCGCAGTTTACTTTTCAGCGGGCGATCGAGGTTGCTAATCACGTTGGCGCTCTAAACAAAGCTGGTCTCGCGGCTCTTACCATGATCGAAGAGCTGCCGGACCTCTCGCCGGAAATCCTGCGCTCGGCTTATGACCGCGCCAGCGACTGGCTCGCAAAATCTCAGAGCCAGGACATCTCGCAACGCTTAAATGCAGTGGCGCGTAAGGTGCTGATGAGCGTCGGCGGTGAAGTGAAAGCGGATAAGGCAACCGAAGTTTTGCTTAACAAACCGTGCGACTTGCAGCGCGAAGTTTTGAAGTATGAAGGTAGCTTAATCAAACAGGCATTATCGAAAGTCAACGGCAGCGTAACTCGCGCCGCCGAACTGCTGAATCTCAGTTACCAGGGTCTCGCGTACATCATTGGCACGCGACATAAAAACTTACTGAAGGAACGCTCGCCCATCCGGAGACGTTCCCGCAAAGACTAAACGCACTGCAAACTCACGTGCAGCTAAGAAAATTTCACAGGTTCTTACGGGTCGGCGATGCGCACTGCAGATAGTGCATCACCGGGCGCAGCCCATTCATTTGGTTGGGATTGAATGAAGCTGCGACGACGCCACGCCGGCTTCCGGCGTCACCGAGGACCGGCATCCCTCACTTATGCCGGTCCTTGATTTTCTAACCCACACCGGTTGATTCCACAGGCCATGCCCACCCCTTTCATGGGCCATGGCGCTAAATTGCGTGCCCGCGCCCGCAAAAACTAATGCTTGAACCAAGCATTGCAACGCATGTACTCTAAGTTGTGCGCAATCATTCCACTGTCACCTTCTATCTTTCCCTTACAATCCGGCACGATCCCTCCGTTTAGCCAATGGATCAGCGGCTTCCGCGCCCAGAATTAACGATTAAATGGGAATAAATGGCACCCTGACCACGATGAGCGTTCCCGATCTGCTCCAGTTTCTGGCAGCAGGCCGCAAGACCGGCACGCTCAAATTCGGCCGCGGCAAGGTGATTAAGGAAATCTATTTTCAGAACGGCCTCATTGTCGGCGCCAACACCAATGATCCCAAGGAGTATTTCGGTCAGGTCCTGATTCATTACGGCAAACTGGATGAAGCCCAACTCCAGGCAGCGATGGAGTTACAACGAAAGTCCGGAGGCAAGTTGGGCGAGATTCTCTCCACCAAAGGCTTTCTCACTGAAGCCGAAGTGCTGGAAATCCTGCGCATCAGGACGCTCGATCTTATTTACGACTTATTTCTTTGGGAAGAAGCACACTTCGAGTTCTTCGACTACGACCCGCTCCCGGACGACATTATTCGCATCGAAGTGGTGCCCACAAACGTGATTATGGAGGGCATCTATCGCATCGACGAGCTGGCGCGCTTTCGCACTTTAATTCCTTCCGAACGCGCGGTGCTTGAATTGGTAGCAGGCTGGACTTCGACCCTGACTATGGGAAAAGAGATCCGGCAGATTCTTTACTTCCTCGAGAAGCGCATGTCGGTAGCTGAAATTTGCTACAACATGCACGCCTCTTCTTTCCACATCTATGCGCAGCTCTATGAGCTGGTTAGCAAGGGCATTGCCCGCGTTGTGGGCGAAGCAGTTGCGCCTCAGGAGGTCGCCGCTGATACAAGCAATTTGCCGGAAGCGACGGACGAACTTCTATGGATAGCGCGGCGGGAATTGAAGGAAGACAATCTCGAAATGGCACTCTCGGTGGTTCAGCAGGTATTGCAGCGGGAGCCCAAGAATGAGGATGCGCAGGCGCTTCTAGCTCAGACAGAGGAACTTTTTATCAAGAAGGTTTACGACTCGGATTTGTCACCTCAGTCCATACCCAATGTTCTTGTGCAGCCAGACAGCCTGACCCATGAACAGATCAGTCCCCAGGAAGGGTTTGTTCTGTCGCGCATCAACGGCGTGTGGGATGTGCAGTCGATTCTGTCTATTTGTCCTTTCCGCGAGGTGGACAGCTTGCGGATGATGAAGACGCTGCTGGACAAAAAGATTATTGGGCTTTGAGGCGAGGAATCAAGAGGCAGATTCAGGAGTCAGGATTCAGGAGTTAGTAGTGGGCCTGCGTAAATTGAATATTGATTCCTGATTCCTTAACTCCAGACTCCTGACTCCTGACTCCTCAATTATTCCCCGCCTGCTTTTGTAATTCCGTTTCACTCTCACTTTTTGCTGGGACCTCGCCCAGCACCACGCGCACAGCATGCGTTAAGCCGTCGTCACTCAAGGCTATCTCGTTCCCTTCCAGTTTTGTGTCGTCCAATTCGAGGCTGGCGACGCCACGATGCAAAGCCTGCGGGTTGCTCACTTTGATCCGGTAAATAGTTCTGCCACGCCGATAGGTGATCTCAAATTCGCGCCAGCCCGGCGGGATGCAGGGATCGATCTGAAGGTGCTCGCCGCGTAACTTGAAGCCCAAAATAGATTCGAGTCCAGCGCGGTACATCCAACTCGCCGAACCGGTATACCAGGTCCAACCACCTCGTCCTGTATGGGGTGGCACGGCGTAAACGTCCCCCACGGCTACGTAAGGCTCCACTTTATATTTGTGCAGGCCGGCGCGCGTAGACGCATGATTGATGGGATTCAACAGCGAAAACAATTCGCCGGCGCGTTCACCGTCGCCGAGCATGGCGTAGGCAATGAGCGTCCAGATAGCAGCGTGTGTGTATTGGCCTCCGTTCTCACGCACGCCCGGAACATAACCTTTGATATATCCAGGATCTAAATCACTTCTATCGAAGGGCGGCGTGAAGAGAATCACGAGACCATCGCCGCGCCGAATTAAGTATTCCTCAACCGCCGCCATCGCGCGTACCGCCCGATGATTTTCCGCAGCGCCGGAAATGACGCCCCACGATTGAACGATGGAATCGATCCGGCACTCCTCATTCTGCACAGAACCAAGCGGTGTTCCGTCGTCGAAGTAGGCGCGCCGGTACCAGTCGCCGTCCCAACCGTGTTCTTCGAGGGCCTGCTTCAAGCTTTCCAAATGCTTGAGGTAAAGCTCAGCCCTGTTCTTCTCATCTCGCTTTTCGCATAAAGGCGCGAAGCTTGCGAGGGTCGTGTGAAGAAACCAGCCGACCCAAACACTTTCGCCTTTGCCGAGAGGACCTACGCGATTCATGCCGTCGTTCCAATCTCCGCCACCCATCAAGGGCAATCCGTGCGGACCGACGGCGAGACTCCGATCGAGCGCGCGAGCACAATGCTCAAAAACAGTTGCGGTTTCTTCCGAGACGACTGGTTGCATGTAACTCTCGTGATCATCCGGCCCGAGCAGCGGCATTTCCAGAAACGGAGTTACTTCATCAAGCACGCTGCCATCGGCCGTGACCGAAATATAAAACGACGTCACGAAGGGCAACCAAAGCAGATCATCCGAGAAGCGTGTGCGTACGCCGCGTCCGGTGGGGGGATGCCACCAATGCTGCACGTCACCTTCCTTGAACTGCCGGCCGGACGCGCGAATAATTTGTTCGCGGGCAATTGCAGGGCGGCTGTAAACCAGCGCCATTACGTCCTGTAATTGATCGCGAAATCCAAAGGCGCCCCCAGACTGATAAAAAGCGGAGCGCGCCCAAACTCGACATGACAGGGTCTGATAGAGCAGCCAGCGATTCATCATCGTGTTCAGGGCCGCATCGGGAGTTTGCACCTCTACGGTTCCCAATAGTTCGTCCCAGTAGGAGAGCACTTCTTCAAAGGACTCATTCACGACAGTAGGGTGATTGAATTGCGCAATCAGCGTCTCCGCCGCTTCTTTTGATTCGGCTTCACCAAGCAGGAAAATAACCTCGCGTGCCTCGCGCGGTGCGAGCTCAATGGGAATTTGCAGCGCGGCACAGGAGTCGAGTCCAGCGCCATCGCGACCAGCCAGATGAGTCCGACCCAATGCTGCGGGCCGTGCTGGAGAGCCGTTGCGTCCAAGAAACTCTTTGCGATCACAAGTAGCGCTCGAGACTTTTTCGTTAGTCGCCACAAAGGCGACCCGACCCGCAAACTCGTTATTGAACGGATTGCGAGCAAAGATTCGTCCGGTTTCGGGATCGATTTCTGTAATTATGTAAGGGGCCGAATTGCTGCGTCCAAAACCCAGCACCAGTTCGTTATAATTCGTGATCGTCAGGCGGCGATTGCGGTCGGTGCGATTACGCAACCGAAGCAGGGAAATCTTCACGGAACCCTTAAGCGGCGCAAAGACTAACAACTCCTGGGAGATTCCATGGCTCGAATGCTCGAACACGGTATAGCCCTGACCATGACGGATCGTGTAGGGCTCAGGCTCGCGAATTGGAGCGGGAGTAGTTGACCAAATAGAGCCCGAGTCTTCATCCCGCAAGTAGATTATCTCGCCGGGAGGATCGCTGACAGCGTCGTTGGACCACGGTGTGAGCCGGTTTTCGCGACTGTTTACTGACCACGTATAACCGGCGCCAGTTTCACTTACCTGAAAACCAAACTCACTTTCGTTAGCGATAATGTTGGACCAGGGAGCGGGCGTCCACTGATCAGCGCCGAGCACGATTACATATTCACGTCCGCCCTGATGGAATCCGCCGAGGCCGTTGAAGAAGGTTAGCTCCGGCAAAGCCACTGTCGGTTCGGGATAGCTTTGTGACGCCAAGCGCGGTACGAATGCTGGAGGCAATATCTCTTCAACCGCCGAACGTTCGAGTTGGTCCTCGAGCGAACCGCGTTCAGTAACAATTACAACGCGCGCCACCGCATGCAGCAGGATACGATCCGCTTCCGGCATGATGTCTGCGCGCCTGAGAAAGATACCCCCCGGTTTGTCCTGAAGTGCCTGCAGACCTGTGGTACGTAGTAATAACTCCAACTCCTTGTGCAAAATCTGCATGTAGTTGGGTGGATGATCGTTGAGGATCACAAGGTCGATCTTCAGACCTTTGTAATGGAGGTACTCGTGGCCGCGCAGGATCTTTCGCACCATCTGAAGATCTTCCAGCCGGTTGACGCGCACTAAAAGGATGGGTAAGTCGCCGCTGATTGCGTAAGCCCATAGGCTTGATTGAGCCTTAGTGTTTAGCGCCAGGACGTGCGGGCGCGGACGCAATGTCGGATCCGAATAAAGGACGCGCGCAGCAAGCCGTTGGAACAGATGCGCGTCTTCGGCATCCAGACTCAGGTGGCTCATTTCCACTTGAGCTTTAGTCCACGACAATCTTGACTCGCGTTCGAAGATATTTGGGTCATGATACTTATCGGCCAGCATCATTGCTTGTTCGCGACTGCTGGCGATGGCAGTGCTAAAGGAAACGCGCGCAGTTTGATTGGGTTTGATGCGCACGCGACGGCGCAGACTGAAAACCGGATCGATAACTGCGCCTACCGTGTTTGAGAGAGGCCGCTCTTCCATCACCGCGACTGGATCCGCAGGCGTATGACCGCGACCGAGAAAACGTCCGCGATCTGTTTCGTATTGAACAGCTCCGAGCGTGTCGCCTTCCGCGACTACAGCGTGAACCGCCCAAACTTTTTCGTCCTCACGCGCTCGTTGGCGCCGGTGGGCCAAGAGGGCGTTCTCTGCGGCAAAGAATTCAGTCTCGATGAAAAGATTACTGAAAGCCGGATGGGCGGCGTCTGCCTGCTGGGGCGCCAAAACAATTTCCGCATAGCTGGTCAGCTCGATTTCCCGAGTGCGGAGCGAGTTATTTGTTAAGGAAATGCGGCGCACTTCCGCGTTATCTTCCGCCGAAACTACGACTTCCATGTGCGTAACGATCCCGGCGTCAGTGCGCCAGAAGTCGGCTTTGTCTTCAGAGAACGAAACCTCGTACGACTGCGCCCGGCGTTGCACCGGTTGATGACCGGCGGACCAAACACTGCCGCTGCGCACGTCGCGCAGGTAAACAAACGCGCCCCAATTGTCGCGCGTCACGTCTTCGCGCCAGCGTGTGACAGCGTTGCGACCACAGGCGGAGTAACCGGAACCCGCTGTTGTGATCATGAGGTGATAGCTTCCGTTAGAGAGGAGTTGCGTGCGGGGCGTTTCCAGGTTTGCGGAGTTGTAGACCCGCGTAACCATGCCGGGCAGGGATCGAAGCACGCGACCTGAGAGAACTTCTTCTGCGCGCGGGTGTGCTGCCACTACGCCGACGGGAATCCGTTCTTGAAGCAGCAGCTCAGTTGCTTGAACCAGCGGATCGCTATGGAACCGCTCCTCCATGCGTCCATTTAGAAGCGCGTTGTCCAGCGCCACCAGACTCATTCCCTGATGGTGGGTCATCCAGGCGCGAATCATCACGTGCTTTTGGTTTTGTGGCAGTCGCTCGTGGGTGTAATCAAGAGCCTCATAAAAACCATAAGCACTCAACGCGCCTTCTTTTGCCAGTACTCGCAAGTTCTCCATCGCGGCGCGGGGATGAATCATCGCTGCGAGAACCGTGGCATAGGGAGTCACCACAAGGTCCTCGATTAGTCCCCGTTTTAATCCGAGACCCGGAACGCCAAACGGACCGTATTGATAGTTAAGTTGAAGATCGCGCGCATTGTAGGCCGACTCTGAAATACCCCAAGGCACGCCGCGCTCCCTGCCATACTCAATCTGCCGCGCCACTACCGCGCGGTAGGTCTGATCCAACAGCGTGCCTTCGTACGTGCGCGTCACCAGCAACGGCATCAGGTATTCGAACATCGTGCCCGTCCAGGAAATGAGTGCCTGACCGCCGTTGACTGAAGTTAACTGCCGGCCCATGCGAAACCAATGTTCCTGAGAAACGTCGCCTTTGGCGATTGCTACAAAACTCGCGAGCCTTGCTTCCGAAGCGAGTAGATCGTAGAACGAATTATCAGCGCGCAATTCGGAGACGTTGTAGCCAATGGCGAATAGCTTGCGCTCTTTGTCAAAGAGAAAGCTGAAGTCCATTTCTTCAAAGATCTGTTCGCACTCATGGGCGAGGGACGCCAGACGCGAAAGCAGATCGCGAGCGGCAGTGGCGGCGTTCTCGAGGGCGCCCGTTACGGCGAGCGCCGGCCTCTCTTCGACGAAGCCGGTTAAGTTTGAGGATTCGGTATTACTCTGCGCCGCGAGTTGCAGGAGAGCACTATCGATTAGGTCGGGAAGTTCGGCGAGCGTGGGAACGGTGTCTAGGAGCTCATTAATGTTTTGTTCATCTTCGGATTTCTCGGACGGCGCGTTTGTAAGCAGCGGAGGAATGCTCTTGGCAAACGAGCTGAGGGCCCATGGTGTTAATTCCCTAAGGTCATTCTCGAAAGAGCCAATCTGATGCGAGAATCTTCCTGCCCACCAGCGCAGCTCTTCATAGGTTTCGGCGCCATGCTCATGAGCGAGCGCTTCAACGATGTCTTCAATGATTGAGCCATGACGGCCTAGTGAAGCGAAGAGTGAGGCCCAAAACGACAAGGATTGAGACGCAGCCGAGTCAAGCAGTTGTTGGCTTGCGGCAATCTCTTCTCGCAGCTCGCGCGCAGTAACGATTTCAGTTCGCTGACGACTCGCGACGATTCGTTCCGCCTCGAAATTGATGGCGGCGAGGGTATCGCTTAACCCACCGAGAATTCTTGCGTCGAACAGTTTGAGATCCGGAACCTCGATACACATCTGCTTCAGAGCGATCAAACTGCCCGCCAGATTCCCGCTATCGACCGTAGAAATGTATTGCGGCGCTAGTGGTTGCAGCGTTTTTGTGTCGTACCAATTGAAAAAGTGGCCGTGCAACTTAGCCAGCTTTTGCAGCGTGGCAAACGAGGATGATTGTCGTTGCACAAACTCAGCTAATCCGACGTAACCGAAGTCATGTGCCGACACGGTGGAAAGCAAGAGCATCCCGATGTTTGTAGGCGAGGTCCGATGCGCGACAAACGGTTTGGGATCTTCCTGAAAATTATCGGGTGGTAACCAGTTGTCTTCCGCGCCGACAAAACTCTCGAAGAAGCGCCAGGTGCGGCGCGCCACAATGCGCGCGAAACGCAAATCTTCGCCGGACATCACCCGCAATGCCCGGGTGGTGGGACGGCTTACGACGTAGGCCACTAAGGGCGAGACTGCCCAAATAACGAGAAAAGGCGCCATCACGCCGAGGGCGGAGGGTCGGAAAAGGATTGCGGCGGCGGTGGTAAGTGCAACAAAAACCTCAGCCGGCAGCATGAACCGGAGAAATTCAGAAAAATTGTGACGGGCCGCATGCTCAGCTTGCGCGGCCGTTACCCACTGCAACAATTTCCGGTGCGAGATCCACTTGCGATACAACGTCCGCACAATCGCATTCACCATCAGGTAAGCTTGGTGCGGCAGTAGCGTCAGCGACAATCCGACCTGGGCGGTGTTGGTGCGAATGTCTCCCCAGACAGACCAGAAATGACTTGTCCAGGGAATGCCTCGTGGATGAATCAACAAGCTGGTGGTGACGTGCAAGTAAACGGGAAAAGAAATCACCACGACCGCGAACAAAGACCAGAACAAAGCTGACCCCGGAAAGAAGAGCCATGTGGCGATCAGCCACAGGAATAGTGAAGGAGCAACTAGGCTGCGGCGCAGATTGTCCAGGATCTTCCATCGTGAGATCAGCGGTAGCCGGTTCGGAACTTTCTTGCCGCCCGCAACAGGCACGCGCGGAAACAACCAACCCGCAATCTGCCAGTCGCCGCGTGTCCAGCGATGCTGGCGCTTGGCATAAGTGTCGTAGTGCGCGGGATAGTCATCAAGCAATTCAATGTCAGTGATTAATGCAGCGCGGGCAAAAAGTGATTCAAAGAGATCATGACTAAGTAAGGAATTTTCGGGCACACGATCATTGAGCGCCGTCTCGAACGCATCGATTTCGTAAAGACCCTTTCCCGTGTAGTTTCCTTCTCCAAACAAATCCTGATAGACGTCAGAAACTGCCGTGGTGTAAGGATCGATTCCAGTATTTCCCGAGAAGATGCGTGCGAAGCGCGAACGCGACGCGCTTTGAAGCGCGATGCTGACCCGTGGCTGCAAAATGCCATAACCCCGCACGACACGATTTTCTGTCGCGTCAAACTGCGGCCGGTTCAGCGGATGAAGCGCAGTGCCCACCAGTTTGCGCGCGACATCACGCGGCAGCTGCGTGTCTGAATCGAGAGTGATCACGAATCGCACTGTCGAATAAAGCTGTGGTTCAGCAGTTTGCAGGATGAAGCTGGTATCGCGCGCCCCGCGGAGAACACGATTAAACTCATGCAGCTTTCCTCGCTTGCGTTCCCACCCCATCCAGGAGTTTGCACTGGGATTCCACAACCGTCGGCGATGGAACAAGTGAAACGTTTGCAGTGCTTCTTTGCTGTATCGATTGTTTAGTTGCGCTATACCATTGGCGGCAACGTCGAGAAGCGCAGCATCCTCAGGCATGTGTTCCGCGGGAGCATCCGCAAAGTCACCCAGCAACGCATAGTGCAAATGCTCATCCTGGTTGGCCAGGAAGTGCACTTCCAATCTTTCCAGGAGTTCGCGAACGCCCGCTTCGCTCGAAAAAATCGTGGGGATCACGACCATGGTGCGGCCTGAAGCGCCAACACCTTTCGCCGTGTTCATTCGCGGCAGCAGTCTCGGCTTGAACAGGTTCGTCACATCCCAGTTCAGGATGCTAAGAGCGATGTCGCTGGCGGGAATTAAAGCCAGAAGCACAGTTGCAATGAGGATCGCCGTACTGCCGCCGAGGCGATACATGCGGAGGGAGAGGGAAGCGACGATCAGTGCGGTTAGTAAAAAAAGCGTGCCGAGGTAGGCCAGAGCTGGATGTCGAAAACACCAGCGGGTAACGCTCTCTCCCAAACGCGGACGATAGCCAAACATGCCTTCCAGTTGTGGCAAGCCATCATCGACAAAATAGTAGCCGACGTGGGCCGAGCGCGTCTCATTGCTTAATTGACCCGCGGCCTTTTCCGCCAGGTTGACGGCCGCTTCGGCGACCTTCAATTCCGAAACATTCACCCGCTTGCTGATTCGTTCGACGACATGCCGGTAGCGGTCGCGTGAAGCGAACTCCATTTTTGCGTAAGCCGCCGCCGGATCCTTAGCCAGCAATGGATCCACCAAACTCACGCTTTCAAAAAACTCTTGCCAGTCGAGGGTCGAGAGCAGGCGCATGCTGGTAATGATGTTTCCAATCGTTACCTGGGTGGCAGCTTGTCGTTGATGTTCACCATGAATTACTCGCTCGACCGTTTCGCCCTGATGCTGCAAACGTTGCTCAAGCCATTCCATCACCGGCATCACGGCGGGATCTTGTTCCCTCAGCCTTTGGATCAGCTGCACGACAAAAGCGTGAGGAATGACCTCACGCTTCTCAAACCGATCTGTGACTAACGACAGCAGAGTGGCGGGTTGCCGGGCGGCAGTTTCCAGTAGTTTGTCCGCAAGCTTGTCAGCGTCTTCGCGCTCTTCGCGAGCCTGCAGAATCAGGACCGCAAGCCGTCGCAGATTTTCAACTAACGCGAGGCGGAGGGTAATCGCTACAGCCCAGAGTTCGCCGATCGATAGCGGTGCAACCCTCTGGTAAGCGGTGATGAAGCGTCGTAGAGTATTTGTATCGAGCCGGCTGTCCGTGTGTGCAATTAGCTCGAGTGCGACCGCATAAATGCGTGGAAAGTCTTTGAGTTCCCCGTCGGCAAGTTTAGGAAGCTCGTGATAATAGCTTTTCGGCAGGTCTTCCCGAATCTCACGCAGCTGTTCTTCGATGATGTGGAAGTTGTCGACTAACCATTCGGCTGCGGGAGAAATTGATTGGCCGCTCCGCAGCGACTCGACAAGGGTGCGATAGGCAAAGACAAGTTTGCGATTATTGTCTTCGACTCGAGGTAGGAGCCGGGCACGCCCTTTTCTTCGGACGGTGCGATGTTCCGCCGCCAAAGTCTGAGCGTAGTGCTCCAGTCGCTCGACACTGAACAGCTCTTCGCGGATCGGTTGATCGCTTGCGAAACTCGAAGAGCTCCCAGTGAGTGATGCCAAAACTTCGGCCACGGACATATCAATTCCAATCCTTGTCATCGAGGAAAAACGAAGCGTACGTCGCGACTGATTAATTGGGGGGCTTCAGAATATCACGAATCAAAGTAGCAGCTATTTATACTAAGAACCGGCCCAGCAACGACTGACCGTGGCAACCGCAGGAGAACGGTTGAACCAGAATTCCAGGCCCTCGCGCTCTCATCTTCTTGAACGGCTCCGACATTCCTCGGCTTCTGTCAGATTGAAAAATCTGACTCTTCAGAATGACTGCTTGTTGACCGAACGAAAGAATCCGCCTGTAAAAAAGCCACAATTCAAGCCTTATTTGCCTACGCGTTGTGCGGAATAGTCGTTGCACTTAGGGCCAGTGATGCGGTGCGTGGTCCCGCACAGTGCTGGTAGGAGCGTTGGCTTTTACAGAACACCCGACAATGACGCGAGCAGGGAACAGTGAATCGCTAAGAAGCGCTTACATGTGGTCGGTCACGACTCTCGGCGCGGCCACGGCCGCTCTCTGTGTTTACACGCTGCCCCTGGCACAAATCGACCGGCGCTTTATTATCCTCGGGCTCGCGATGCTGATCGGCTCGCGAGTGACGATTGAAATTCCCCGAGCTAAGGGGCACGTCTCTGTTTCCGATACTTTCGTTTTTCTGACGCTGCTACTCTTCGGCGGCCAGGCGGCGGTCCTGCTGGCGGCTACAGAAGCATTCACTTCTTCGCGGCGTTTTAGTAAAAAGCCGATTGTTGCATTCTTCAATGCCGGCGTCATGGCGTTTTCCACGGGAGTGACCGCTGCAGTCGTGCATCTCGTTTTTGGTCCTGTGACACAATTGTGGAACAGCTATTCTCCGAATTTGATAGTTGCACTCTGCGCGATGGCTTTGGTGCAGTACTTGTTCAACTCCGGACTGGTCGCCATTAGCGCAGCGTTGAAGCTTGACCAACCCTTCTGGTTCACTTGGCGTACAAATTTTCTTTGGACCTCTATTACTTACTTCGCCGGCGCTTCAGCCGCAGCATTTGTTGCTCAACTTATCAGTCAAATCGGGTTCTATGCATTCCTCGCCCTCGTCCCGATCATCGCCATAATCTATCTCACCTACCGCACTTACCTGAGCAACGTAGAAACTTCAGCTACCCAGGCTGAGCAAGCAAAACTTCACGTCGAAGAGTTGAACCGCTTCATCGCTGAGCAGGAACGTATCAGCAAGGCGCTTCAGGAGAGCGAAGAACATTTCCGCACCGCTTTTGATTATGCGGCGATTGGGATGGCTCTTGTATCGCCCGCCGGAAACTGGCTGCGTGTTAATCATTCGTTAAGCGACATTGTCGGTTACAGCGAAAGTGAATTGTTAGAGTCAGACTTCCAGGCGATCACGCACGAGGATGATCTCGGCAACGATCTCGCCCAGATCTATCGCATGCTGTCAGGCGAGCTTCACACCTGTCAGGTGGAGAAGCGTTACCTGCACAAGGACGGTCAGGAAGTCTGGGCATTAACGAGTATCTCGTTGGTTCGTGACGCACAAGGTGAGCCCCTACACTTTATTTTTCAAATTGAAGACGTCACTGAGCGCAAGCGGGCCGAGGGCGCAATCAAAACTCTGTCACTCGTCGATGAACTGACCGGCCTCTATAACCGGCGCGGCTTTCTCGCATTTTCCGAGCAGCACCTGATCTCAGTGCAACGAGCCAACAAGAGTTTGATGGTGGTCTATGCCGATCTTGACGGGCTGAAACAGATCAACGATTCGTTTGGTCATAAGGAAGGTGATCGCGCCCTCATGAAGACGGCTGAGATCTTGCGCGAAACGTTTCGCTCTTCGGACGTCCTCGGTCGTTTGGGCGGCGACGAGTTTACTGTCTTCGCAGCAGTCGAGCCCGAAGGTGGCGTCGAAACAGTTCTCGCTCGTTTGAACGATAAATTTCAAGCATACAATTCGCAGAACCCATCACCTTATCGACTTTCTATTAGCGTAGGCCTGGCATTCATGCATCCCGATGAATGTCACACCGTGGAGGAGTTGATGGCCCAGGCTGACCAATCGATGTATCAGAACAAGCGTACGAAGAAGGCGAGCATTGCGTGGCGTGAGATGGATGTGCAGAGTTTTTCTGAAGCAGTTGCCTAACCGGCGCTTTAGCGATTTTGGTAGGTGGCAGGTTCCCCGACCTGCCACTTTTGTTTTGTAGTATCCTCGCGGCGGAGATGCTCACCGCGGACACCATCGGGCCCCTGGACGACGTGGCATTGCCGCAACGTTGGCGCGCGCTCACGATGTTGGCCGCTGCACAACTGCTCTCCATGTCGCTCTGGTTCAGCGGCGCGGCGGTCCTGCCCGCTCTCCGTTCGGAATGGGCGCTGAGCGAGTCGACTGCCGCTTGGCTAACCATTGCCGTTCAACTCGGCTTCGTTGCAGGCACGCTTCTCAGTGCGTTTCTCAACTTACCTGACGTTCTTAGCCCAAGACATTTGGTCGCAAGTTGTGCGGTGTTGGGCGCCGGTGCCAACGCTGCTTTCGGTTATTTTGCAGAAGGGCCGCGGCTGGGAATCACCTTGCGGTTTCTCACCGGGATGTTCCTGGCGGGCGTCTATCCTCCGGGAATGAAAATTCTCGCAACCTGGTTTCGTCGCTCGCGCGGTCTTGCGCTGGGCGTTCTTGTCGGGGCGCTCACCCTCGGCAAAGCATCTTCTTACCTGATCAATGGCATTGGGAGCGCGAACTGGCGCACCAACATGCTTTTCATTTCCCTCCTGGCGGTGATTGGCGGTCTCATAATGTTGTGGTTCGTCGAGAACGGACCCTTCGCTCTGGCAATCGCACCTTTTGATTGGCGCCAGGTAATCGAAGTATTCAAGAACCGAGGCGTGCGTCTGGCCAGCTTCGGGTACTTCGGGCACATGTGGGAGCTGTACGCAATGTGGATCTGGGCGCCAGTCATGATCCGCGCAAGTTTGGGGCAGGGAAGTAATCCTGCTCTCGCCGAGGTCGCGTCGTTTCTAGTGATTGGTTGCGGAGCCATCGGCTGCGTTGTCGCCGGTTTGGTGGCGGATCGCATTGGTCGCACCATCGTTACTTCCGTGGCGATGGCTATTAGTGGCAGCTGCTGTTTAATGATTGGCTTTTTATTTGGAGGCAGTCCCGTCTGGATCCTCCTGGTCGCGGCGATCTGGGGCGCGACGGTCGTTGCGGACTCAGCACAGTTCTCGACGTGCGTTACTGAGCTCGGGAACCAGCAGTACCTCGGCACAGCTTTGACCATTCAAACCTCAATCGGTTTCCTGCTGACAACGATTTCAATTGAGCTGGTGCCTCTGTTTTTCAAAATTGCGGGCTGGCGTTACGCATTTGTGATTCTCGCACCTGGACCGTTACTAGGAGTGCTGGCGATGTTGCGCCTTCGTTCGTTACCTGAAGCGGTGAAGATTGCACACGGACGAAGGTAGCTCGTGAATCCAACTGTGAAACCGCCACGGCGCCGAGGCAGTCGAACTGTTAACCGCCAAGACGCCAAGCCGCAGAGACGCCAAGAAAGTATTAAAAGCATTAAGTTGGGGTTCTCAGGAAAGGGCCCATTAGCTGTTGATACCTCCTTTGCGCCTCCGCGTCTTGGCGCCCTTGGCGGTAAGTAGGCGGATGATGGCGTAGCATTGAGCAGGACATTATGGCGGCGAATCCGGAACTGAAACAAAAAACGCACAAGATCATCACGGCGTTAAAGCGCGCCTATCCGGACGCGAAGTGTGCGCTCAATCACTCCAACGCCTTTGAGCTGCTGATCGCTACCATCCTCTCAGCTCAATGCACTGATGCGCGAGTTAACATTGTGACCGCCGATCTTTTTCGCAAGTATCGAAAGCCGGAGGACTACCTTAAGGTCTCCCCACTCACGCTGCAAAAGGAGATCCGCACGACAGGGTTCTTCCGCAACAAAGCGAAGTCTATCCAAGGCACGGCGAAAATGTTGACTGAAAAATATGCCGGTCACGTGCCGCGTACAATGGAGGAGATGCTTGAGCTGCCGGGTGTGGCGCGCAAAACCGCGAATGTGGTTTTAGGTAACGCGTTCGGCATTTTGTCCGGGGTTGTTGTCGACACACACGTGACTCGGTTATCGAGACGCCTGGAACTGACTACGCAAAAGCAAGCAGAAAAAATTGAGGATGATCTTGTCGAGCTCGTGCCGAAGAAGGATTGGGTCATCTTCTCGCACCTACTGATCTTCCATGGACGCAACATCTGCAAAGCGCGCAATCCGCGCTGCGCTGATTGTGTCATTGAGAAGCCTTGCCCTTCGTCGTTTCTGAAGACCGGCGTGCATCCTCCGAGCTAGGAACATTGCCGACTGCCGATTGCCAATTGCCAATTGCCGAATAGCTTCTTCCGTCGACGAGCCAATCGTCAATTCGCCTTTGCCATTCGCCAATCGAAAACACCTACAGGTGACCGCCTGGTGGTACTGATCTCACTTTTTCTGAACAGGCCAATTGCCAATCGGCAATCGGCAATTGGCAACTGGCAACGGTTGCCTAGCGCATCTCGCCGAAGGCCGCTACAATGACGCGTTCCTAAAAATCCTGAACGCAAAATCGTTGGCTAACTCCTGCAACGCTAAGCCTCGAATGCTGGTTTTTCCGGGTAATTTCCCACACTTACGCCACTATTGGACTGAAATAGAAGCCCCGGTCCACGCGCCTCTAGCTGAAGGTTTGAGAGGGGGCAGGGTGTGAGTTATCGCTTCCCCTGGCACACCCTCAGCGACGAGCACTTGCTGGATACGCGCATCAGCGATCTGCAAGTAAAGATCAAAGGCTCATTCCTCGAACCGCATATCAAGCGGCTCTACAGCGAACTCAACGGCCGCGGCATCCGCTTTAAGCCGCACGTCTGGCTGTCTGAAGAGTGGTTTTCTCCCGACGGCGTGCCCGGTATTGCGATTCCGTTTTACCTCGCGCATCCGCGTCTCATGAAACTTGAGCGCAAGCAGATGCTGGAGGTTGAAGGCGGAACTGATCCAGAGTGCATGCGCATTCTCCGTCACGAGGCCGGCCATGCGCTCGACACCGCGTTCCGCTTGCACTTCAAGCGGCAATGGCGCGAGCTGTTCGGCTCGTTCGCGCGACCGTATCCCGATTTTTATAAGCCCAAGCCCAAGAGCCGGAACTATGTGCTGCATCTGCCAGCCTGGTACGGGCAGGCACACCCTGCTGAGGATTTCGCGGAGACCTTTGCCGTGTGGCTGACGCCGCGTTCGCGTTGGCGGCGCCGCTATAAAGGCTGGCCCGCTTTGCGGAAACTCGAATACATCGACGAGGTGATGCAGGAGCTGGCGGGCACGAAACCACGCAACCGTCTGCGTACGAAGGTCGAGCCCTTGTCGGCTTTGAAGATCACTTTGCGCGAGCACTACCGTCGCAAACGAGAGAAGTATGACTTCGATTGGCCGGCAGTGTACGACCGCGATCTGAAGCGAGTCTTTTCAGATGATCCTCGTC
>JBPCMI010000107.1:0-13535 GCA_051002415.1 Pyrinomonadaceae bacterium | reverse complement strand
TCGCATGATTGAGCCTTTGCCAAACTTCTTTTCAATGTTTGCAAGCGCGGCCTCGACAGCTTTGCCGCGATCACTTAAACGGTCTTCCATGGCATACATTCTCTTTCTCCGCTCCTTTTCTCACGTGTGGACGACTTCCCGGCCTTACTGACCGCGGAGCATAACACACCTAAAGCGAGAATGGAACAGTGTTTCATCGTTGCAACAACCTTTTTTTGGAGGGTGAGGAATCAAGATTCAACTGCGCGCTCCGGCAGCCCTCTCTGCGCTTGTCCGTCGTGAGGCGCGCGCAATCTTGTAAAACTGAACCAACTCTTTCTCTAATCCTGAGCCTGTAATAGTTCGCTTACTGTTAGTCCAGTACGTCGCTCGACCTGTTCGTACAACGAAGCGATACCTCCCGCAGCTTCATCTTTGGAAACTCGTTCGATCCGCCACATGGGGAAGAACAAGTCCGTTAGGCCGATGAAAGGTTCCTTGTGCAGAAGTGCTGCGACCCAGTCGTCAAAAGCATTCAAGTCGAGACCGCGCAAGAATACCCCAGCGGTACTGATCTCGTCGAGCACTCCCCAGTATTTTTCTTTGGGAGTGTGCAGCACTACTACGATGGGATCAGCCCGCTGGATGCCGCTCTTCATTGCTTCGCTTGTTGCTTACTTCGTGCTGAGATATTTATCAAACCACTCAAGATTAGTTTGACTGGCTTTCAGCACCATCTTCGGTTCATTCGGCCCGTGCGGCATGCGCGGCAATACGATCATGCGCGTCGGCACATTGAGCACTTTGAGCGCGTTATAGAATTCGTAACCCTGCGAAATCGGCACGCGTTCGTCCGCTTCACCGTGCTGGACGAGGGTTGGAGTCGACACTCCCTTCATATTGAACATCGCCGAATGAGAGCGATATACGTCAAGATTTTCCCACGGCTGACCGCCAAAATAGTCAGGAATGAAACTCGGAATATCGGCAGTGCCAATGAAACTCATCAAGTTCGTCACGCCCGCGCCGACAGATGCCGCTTTAAATCGTTTCGTTTGGGTCACGATCCATGACGTCATGAATCCGCCGTAGCTCCAACCCATCACACCGAGCCGCTCAGGATCGGCAACTCCCATCTGAATGACGTGATCGACACCGGTCATTAGATCCTGATAATCGCCGCCGCCCCAGTCCTTAATGTTGCCGTAACGAAACTTCTGACCATAGCCTGATGAACCGCGCGGATTGACTCGCAGGATCGCATAACCACGAGAAGAAAAGGCGGCGAGGGGATAAACCGAGCGGCTGCCCGCGAGGAAGGACTGCGTAAATACCCCCGCCGGTCCTCCATGAATCACGAGCAGCAGAGGGACGCGCTTACCGCTTTGGTAACCAACCGGATAAGTCAATAAACCTTCTACCGGCAAACCATCGGAGCTTTTCCAGGTAAGAACCTCACTCTTGCCAAATGGGAGTTTGGGTAAATCATCATTAGCCCGGCTTACTCGCGCCGGAGCAAAGTTTTGGATGGCACTGACGAAAGCTTCCGGGGCCGTGTTCGAATTCTGCATGGTGAAGCCAAACATGGTACGACTGGAGTTTAGGGTGAGGCCTCCAATCACGTCGTCGCCCTTGTTAAGTTCGGTAATAGCATTCGAGCCGACATCGATCGAATAAAGTCGCGTCACGGTGCCCCGCGTTTCGCTGAAATAGATATTCTTGCCGTCCGCCGACCAATCGATGACGTTGGGTTGCGCATCATGTGTTTCTGCCAGAAGTTTTACCGCCCCGCCGCCAGCCGGAATCAAGGCCACGCGACGGTAGCCTGCCCAACGGGGCGGGTCATCTGAAACCAGAAAACCAATCCACTTACCGTCAGGTGAAACCACGGCATTGGATTCAGCCGCAGTGGTGGCGGCCAAAGGCTTCGGCTCTCCGCCGGAAACGCTTATCGCCATCAAATCCGCGGTGGGCCAATAATCAACTTTCGGGGCCTTCGTCCGACTAAATACGATTGTTTGTCCGTCAGGCGACCAATCAAAATCAGAATCGACATTGTAGTCACCCGTTATCTTGCGAGGTTCGCGTTTGCCGTTTGAGTCAGCCAACACATTCATCACGTAAAGACGATTCATCTTTACGTTCTCATCGATCCAACGCGAGTCGTCTTTTCCCTTGGCGCCTTTCTCTTCGTCATCGGTTTGAGCGTCTCGCATCAGAAACGCGATCTGCCGCCCATCCGGCGACCAGGCAAAATTGCCTACGCCGGACTTAACATCAGTCACCTGCTCCGCTTCGCCACCAACCAAACGCAGCACGTAAAGATTGCTTTTGCCACTCCGGCTGGATGTAAAAGCGATCTGGCGGCCGTCCGGAGACCACTGCGGGTTATCGGATGATTTCTCGGCAAACGTTAATTGCAAAGGATCGCTGCCGTCGGTGTTCGCTGTCCAAATCTGCGAAACGAACTCACTCTTATCAGAACTCATGATCGCCTTGTTGATCGTGTAAACAACTTTTCGGCCATCGGGCGAGACACGGACTGCGCCGACGTTTTTTACTTTCATCGCCAACTCGGGCGTCCAACCGGATCCGCTATCCTGACTAAAAGCAGTCGCCGGGATTACTGTTAACAAAAACAGCGTGAGTGAAAACCACGCCAATCGGGGGCTCCTCATTTCAGATCTCCTTCGTGAAGAATTGGGTCATAGAGTCATTGAATCATTGAGTCACTAGATCACCGAAACAATGATCCGATGATTCCATGATCCAATCTCTTAAAACAGGTTTTCCTGGACTAAAGGCGCAACAGCCACGCGATTGCGGCCCTCATTCTTGGCGACGTAAAGGGCCTGGTCGCTTGCCGCGTAGAGAGCGCGTTCCGTAGTGGCATGTGCCGGACATGCGGCCACGCCAATGCTGACAGTAAAATTTCCAACTTCGGGAATAGTCTGCTCAGCAAGAATACCGCGCAGACGTTCGGCGGCGGCGGCTGCCTTCTCGCCCTCGATACTCGCCAACAACAAAGCGAACTCTTCGCCGCCGAGCCGCGCTGCTGTGTCGTTTTCGCGCAAGACTTTTGTCAACACACTCGCGATTTGTCGAATCACTGAGTCACCGGCCGGATGACCAAAGCGATCGTTGATCGCTTTCATGTGATCGATATCAAGCAAAAGTAGTGCGCACGGTACACCGTAACGCCGCCACCTTTCAACCTCCCGATTTAATGCCACGCGAAAGCGTCGCCGGTTGGCCAGTCCGGTTAAATGGTCGAGATCAGCTTCCGACCTGAGGCGCTCCATTGTTTGTCGCAACGACACGAGCTGGTTTACGCGCAGAGTCAGTGAATCAAGCTCGGCTGGAAGTTGAAAGTAATCGAACGCCCCGATAGTAAGCGCCGCCTGACGCAGCTGCGGCGTCAATGCATCGCTTCCAAACAAGAGTAGCGGGACTCCTTCATCCGTCAGGTTCAGCATCCGTACCAACTCAGTCGTTGAGAGCCCTTTGGATCCTGTGCGCGCTAATACGAGATGAGGACGCGCTCGGCGTAGCGACACCAAAGCTGCCGCGCCTGCAGCGACATCGACTATTTCATAACCCTCAGATTCCAACGCCTTGCGCCATAGAATTTTTGTCTCGTCGGTGATGATTAAGACTCTGCCGCGTTCGCGTGGGTGGGCGGCGGCGGTCTGGGCTTTCCGCAAAATAGGTTTCATGCAATGGGTCCTTGTTGCGTGAGGAAACCACTTCCTTGTTCGGGCACTTTGGGGATGCCCTAGGATAACCCGTGGCTATCATAGGTAGTCAACGTTTAACAGAGCAGGTCAGTTGTCAGTGGTCACTGGTCGGTGGTTAGTTGTCAGGAGTCAGCGTAAGAGTTCTGCTACTGTTCTGCTACTACTGACCCGTGACCAGTTACCACCAACAACTGACGACTGACCACTGACGATCCACCTGGTTACTTCTTTTTCTCTTCCTCACGAAGGACGTTTGCCAAGTCGGACTGATTATTTTTTGTTGCCCAGGCGGAAGCAGTCACACCATCCTCGTCTTTAAGACGGGGATTGGCGCCGCGCGCCAAAAGAAGTGCTGCGATTTCGTGATGGCCAAAGGCGGCCGCCCACATCAGCGGTGTGCCTCCGACCTTATTTTGAATGTTTGGATTTGCTGACTTATCAAGCAACATTTGCACAATCTTGAGGCTGCCGCTCTGGCTGGCGCGATGAAGTGCCGTGTCACCTTCGGCGTCCTGCAGATTCACGTTCGCTCCTCGTTCAAGCAGCTGCGCCACTTCCAATTCTCTTTCTCGAGCGGCGTAAATCATTAGTGCGCTAGTTCCATCGCCGCGCTGCGTGTTGAGGTCAAGATTTGGTTTCGCGAGCAGAAGCGCTGATATTTCTTCGTTCTTATTCTCGAGAGCGCGGATAAACGCGTTGGCGCCATTCGCCGCTTTCGCATTGATATCCGCGCCACCATCTATCAGCGTCTTCACAATAACCATATCTCCCCGGGTTGCCGCCGCAATCAAGGCTGTCTCTCCCCGAATCTCATCTTTCACATTAGGATTCATTCCCGCTACCAAAAACGCGTTTACTGCCATCACGTCTGCCCTGACAGCCGCAGTCAGGAATGACTTGTCATCAAACTGGTATCCGCGTAGTTTGAGAAATTGTTTGGCGCCTTCCGGAGTGGTGGTGTTTGTAGTCTCCGCGCAGTTGCTGAAACACAGCAGCGCAAAGATCAAAAATATGGCAGGCGAAATCCTGCGCTTATCGATTGAACTTTTACGGCGCTGGGGCTGCAGGACACGCAGCAACCAAGGCGCGATTGATGCGGACAGGTTTTTCGGGCTTGTCACCATCTTTTGGTGCTGCGTTAATGGCATCTGCCACCTCCATTCCTTTCCGCACTTTTCCAAACGCCGCAAACTTTCCGTTAAGGTGTTGGCCTTCACCTACGAGTATGAAGAAGTGAGTAGTGGCACTATTTGTTTCCTCGCCCCGCGCCATCGAAACAATCCCACGAACATGTTTCACGAGGCTGGGTTCGTCGGGCAGTTTTCGTGACGCGCGCTTTGATAGCTCGACGCCCCACTTTTCCCCCGTCGAAAGACTGCCTCCCTGAATCACGAAATCTTTGACGACGCGGCTGAATGTGGTGGTGTCCAGGGAACCAGTCGCCGCGAGGTTAAGAAAATTGCGCACGCTTTCCGGCGCAACTTCCGGCGTGAGCTCAATCTCAATCGCACCCACCTCCGTTTCTAAGGTCACGCACTGATCGCGCATCTTCTCTACTGAAGCGCCGTCAAATGGATCGGACTGAAGTGTGGGTGCGTCAGGCGGTCGCGCATTTGCTTTTTTTAGAGTCTCGACAGAGCCGCTTGGCTTTGCAGGGGGTGCGGATGCCGGCACTTGCTCTTGAGCTTTCACAGAGACAAGCGCCAGGAAACAGATTGTTATTAGTAGAAGAGTGCGCATTTTCGAATGGTCAGGTGTTAAGGAGTCAGGAGTCAGGAGTCCAGCGTAAAGGGCTACCACGACCAGTAACCACTAACAACGGACAACTAACAACTGACTTGAGCTCCTGACTCCTGACTCCTGACTCCTTCATATCAACCGATTCGCTGCCAGCCAATGTCCGCCATCAACGACGAGTACTGTCCCGTTGATATAACCGGCCGCGTCAGAACAAAGAAAGACCGCGGCCCTCTCGATGTCGGCTATTTCGCCAAACCGTCCTAACGGAATTCGCTGACGCAGCTTTTCTTTTATCGGTTCCGGTACCAGACGCTTCATCCCTTCCGTGTCCCCAATAGGTCCCGGCGCAATTGCATTGACCCGAATGCCATAACGTCCCCATTCGACTGCAAGATTTTTTGTGAGGGCGTCCACACCTGCTTTCGCCGCTGAGACGTGCAGCTGCATCGGCGTTCCCAGGTAATGAAGCGTGGCGCTAATATTGAGGATCTGGCCGCGATTCTTTTTCAGCTCGGCGAATGCCGCGCGACACACGTTGAACGTGCCCTTAAGATCGATGTCGACGACGGTACCGAATCCATTTGGTGAAAGCTCTTCCGCCGCACACAAGAAGTTTCCCGCAGCGCCATTAACCACAATATCGAGCTTGCCGAAATGATCGACGGTCGTGGCAATCGCGGAGGCAACAGCCTCCGGTTCGCGAACGTCCGCAGCCACGGCAATAGCTTCACCTCCATTCGCATTGATTGCGTCAGCCGCAGGCTGTAAATGTTCTAACTTGCGACTCACGAGTGCGACGCGGGCACCTGCTTCTGCCAGCGCCCGCGCGACGCCTCCGGTGATTCCTGTTCCGCCGCCGGTGATGAGGGCTACGCGCCCGTCCAGTATTTTGTCGGCAAAGATTTTTGTCGTCATCGTTTATCAATTCTCTTTTAGCAACATCGCGCTCTCTCGTTTTAACAACGCGACTAGATCATCAACGTGACGTGTCTCCGTCAGAAAGCTGTTGATGTTTACTCGCAACGCGCGCCGGCCATGCAATACGGTCGTGGTGATCCAGGCTTCGCCACTCTTTTCGATCAGCTGTTGCAGGCGCTGCTGCAAGCGATCCTGATAAGCTCCGTCTTGCTCGCTGGCGCCTTTCGGCAGAAGCTTAAAGCAACAAACCGCGGTTTCTACTTCTCCAAGCCGCTCAAAACTTGGCAACTCGTCTATCTGGCCAGCTAAGTACTCAGTTAACGCAATTTGTTTTTCCAGGAGTTGTGCGTAACCGCTTCGTCCGAGAAACTTCCATGCCATCCAAAGCTTGAGCGAGTTAAATCGCCGCGTTCCCATCTGTCCATAGCGAAAAAAATCGTATTCCACATCGGTCCCACCACGATCTTCGCTGAGATATTCGGGACTGATATCGAAAGCGTCTCGCAGCACGCGCCCGCCTGCCCGAACCAGCACGGCGCCGCAAGCGAAGGGCACGAACATCCACTTGTGCGGGTCGAACGTAACGGAATCAGCGTGTTCAATCCCTCGAAGCTTTGCCTGATGGGTTGCAGAGAATGCGAGAACGCCACCATAAGCCGCATCCACGTGAAACCAGCACTTCTGCTCGCGGGCGATTGCGGCTAACTCCGGCAAAGGATCAACTACTCCTGTTGAGGTTGTGCCGGCAACGCCCACGATGCAGCACGGCGTAAGTCCGGCCCTTCGATCATTTTCGATCTCAACTCTCAGCAAATCCGTGCGAATGTGAAAACGTTCGTCGGTAGGAATCTTACGCAGTAGCTCGCGGCCGATTCCTAAAATGTCCGCACTCTTCTCAAGTGAATAATGACATTGTTCAGAAGCGTAGATGACAAGGTCCGACGGAACCTGACGCACCCCTCGATGAACTATCGACGCATTAACCGCGTCGCGGGCGCACTTCAAGGCAATCAGGTTGGCCTCGGACCCGCCGCTGGCTAAAGTCCCAAAACTCTCATTCCCATAACCGATCAGTTCGCAGAGCCAGCGCATCACTCGCGCTTCAATCAGGGCGGAGGTTGGACCATTCCGCCAAGCCCCGGCGTTCTGGTTTAAAGCCGCCGCCAAGGCGTCCGCCCAAACTCCGATCGGTAAGGGCGTGGGATTGAACTGTCCGAAGTAGCGCGGGCTGGGAACGGTCATGGCATGCGGCGCGATATCATTTCTAAATCGCGTGAGGATTTCTTCATAGCCAAGGCCCTTTTCCGGAAGCGGCTCCGCAAACAACTTGTGCAAATCCTCCGGCGTGGCCTCAGACGCTACGCGGCGCGTCTCAAGACTCGCGGCAAAGTCAGCGATGATGCTGGTCACAGCGCGGCCCAGTAGTTCGTGTTGCGCGACAAGATCTTCCCACATAATTTGTTGCGCTATCATATCTCACGGCATCGCTATGGAAATCAACCAGCACCAACTTAACTTGCCTGCGAAACAGGTTGCGGAGTTCGCTGCCGCGTTACAGGCAAACGCGCCCGACTACGACATTGAGTTTCAAGAGGAAGCGTTTCAGCAACTTACTGCCTACTACCAGATCATCAATACCTGGAATCCGCGTTTACATCTGGTGGCCCCGTGTTCCGCGGACGAGTTTGCTCGACGTCACATCCTGGAATCGCTGCTGCTGTTAACACATTTGCCGAATGGGGCCAGAATCGTCGACATCGGTTCCGGTGCGGGCCTGCCGACTATTCCTTGCTTGATTACTCGGGAGGATCTTTCCGCGGTGCTGATTGAATCAGCTAAGCGGAAAGCAATTTTTTTGCGGGAAGCTTTGGCGCTTGTGGGAAAAACCGGCATGGCCGAGGTGATGGCTCAACGATTTGAAGACGTCGAACCACCTGCTGCTCAATTCATCACCGCGCGCGCCGTCGAGCGTTTTGCGGAGATCCTGCCGCGCCTGATTGACTGGGCGCCTCGTCCGAGCACGTTGTTGTTGTTTGGAGGGTTAGACTTGACGGGGACGTTCAAAGCCTTGGGTTTAAAATACGAGGAGATGCTTATTCCGAATTCCGAACGCAGATTTCTTTTTAGAGTGGAATTGAAACGGCAAGACTTGCCGTAACGAATTCTCACTCTCACCGCGCTTGAGCGCGGTGCTCTTTCAGCGTCGAGGATGGAAACCGTTTAAACGGTTTCTAACTGAAAATCTAAGCCCTACCACCGGGCTGAAGCCCGGTGAGAATGAGACGGTCTATCTTATTGTGGGAACCATCACGTGCGATTGCGGGAGTTTGGAAGGAACGTAGACCTCAACCGTCGTCGCATAATTAGGATTACCCCAAACCACGACGGAAGCTGCGGGGGAACGCCTCGCCCGCCAGCCGTCACGCTTGATTCTCCCTATTGTCGCTAAGCCTCTGCTCACTAAGCTCGCTCGGATATTCCTTTCAGGAAAACTCACCGCACCGTTTTCCCCAACCCGCTGCGCATCCTCATGCGCTGAGCTTTCCAACAGGAAGTGCTGCCAATGTTCAGTAACGTTGACGTCGCGAACAACCGCGCCTTCTTCGTCAACTACTTTCAAACTCCACTCAGGAACGATGGCAGTCTGGAAGGGATAGAAGAGAAGAAACAGGATGAACAAGATAAAGACGACGATGGCAGTTCGGGTGCTTCGTCCAGTCCCCAAAAGCCCAAGCGGAGTTTTCATGGAAGCAGGTAGGCTTTGCCTGGTTCCCTCTTTTCAGAGCGATTCAGCAATACGTATCTCGATGCGGGATTAGCGATATTTGATCGGAGTTGGCGCTGCCAGCCAACTCCTTTTTTTGCGCAAGCTTCAGCGAACGACGTCAATCCCAATCAGCTGCTGACCGGAAATCACAAAATCAGCCCGCGGCAATTCCATTTCATAAACCGGCGACAAAACCGTGGGCGTGTATCCGCCCGACGTCCGATCACTGTTTAGTGTCGCAACCACAGACGGAGGCAGATTGGGAAGTTCATCGGTACCGATTACCGCGCCCGGGGTGATGCGAAACAGTTTTACGTAAAGTCGATCGCTCTTCTTTACCTTATTCATTGCCCTCACCAGCTGGCCGAGATCCTGGGGCACAAAAGCCTTCGCTGCCGAACCTTCCTGTAATGCATTGCCGTCTCCGACAAAAACTAACAACTGGCCGGGCGTAGCATCTTCAGGAATTTGCACGGGAATCCGTTGCACAAATTGTTTCCCCGCCTCAGTTCTGACGTAGGCTTGAATCTCAATCTTTTCGCCGCGCCGAACCTCGGTCCGATCGAGCGCAATACGATCGAGGGTGGCCGCGTTTTTGGTGTCGGTCGAAGAAATGTCGAGTGTGACGCCATCGATCTGCACGTCGTCGAAGCCGCTGTTCAAGAGCGCGCCCATTGGCGCGGCGACTGAGCCTGCGGCCATCATCGCAGAATTATTGGCGGAGAAGCGCCGGTCAACGCTGACGTCGTCCTGGCCGTTAATTTTGATTTGCCCCTTGATGCTGATCGTCGAGTCGCCGAGCACGCGTTCACTCGAAGTGATCGTGTTGAAGACCGTGATGTTCAGCAGGATAGGTGTCAGGAAAGAATCATTGGCAATCTCGTAAGAGAAAGTCTCGGTGCGATCCCGACTTGTGTGGAGATTGATCTTCACCGGGATCATTTTCGGTGCACGCCCGAGTTGACCAAACACACCTGAGGCCCGGTCCTGTGAAATCGCTCCCATCATCTGACCCGGCACTGAAAGCTTGAACGAGTTGTTAACGTTCGCAATCACCGTCACGACGGACGTTTCTGTGAGTGGCATATCGGCGGCGCCCAGGCTCAGGAAAGGATGACCAAAAGCGTAGATTCGATCGCCATCGCGAAATGTGACTGTGCCTGAGGCGGCGATGGAATAATCACCACGAACCAGCTGGACGCTGAGCGAAGTTCCAGGCGTAAGAGTTTTTTCCGTAGCTACGCCTAGCTCGGTAATCGCGGCCGAACCGCCAACTCCGGAGACTGGCAGTAAACCATTCGCTAACAACTGCGGAGCAAACAAGGCCAGCGTCTCCTGACTAATTCCACCAAAAACCATCGGCGTGGCGATAGGTACAATTTGTTGACCCATCAACGCCATCAACGGCGAGCCTTCGGACACACTTGCCATCAACGGAGCACCCGTGACAGCCGGCTTCGGGTAATTTGGTTTCCACTCAGTAGCTGCCAGCTGCGCAAATGAAACCGAATGAGGCTCTCTAACTCTTTTCGTTTCGTTCGAACCCTTTTCGAAGAGATCGATCATCTGCTTGATCGGAGTAATCCCGGCGATCGGTTCTTTGGCAAAAGGAAAACTAAAAGCGATCGCACCCACGAGACGGCCATCGATATAAACTGGTGAGCCGGACATTCCCGCAAAGACTGCAGTCTTCTCGACATTGGCCCCAGTTAACTTGCCGATAATCGCCGATTGGCGCGGCGCGGGAAATCCGGGCAAGACTCCCAAAATTTCGACTCCAAACTCCTGGGGTTCCTTTCCTGAAAAGACCGTGTAAGCAATGCCCTTCATTCCCGGTTTCAGTTCTTCAAGCGGGAAAAAACGGGCGTCGCGTGGGGCCACACCTGGTTGCGAGGTCGCGGTCGGGGCAACGGATGATTTCTGCGCCGCCGCCAGAACACAAAAAAGTGCGACACAAATCGCAATGTGGGAAGTGCGGATAACTCTTTTCATTGAAGCAAACCTCGTAAGTTGGGTCGGTGCCTGTGGGCCGCGGTTGACGGTCTCTTGGATGCGCATAAAGCGCTTTGGGTCGCACTCGAAATATAACTTTCGCTCAGTTGGGGGTCAAGCTTGCCGTTTACGTCAAGGAGCAGGTCGATTAACCTGCCAGCATCATGGATTCAGTTGCAGGTTTCATTCTGATTGGCGGGGCTGCGAGCCGGATGGGTAAGGACAAGTCGCAGCTCCTTATCGAGAATGAGACCTTTGTTCAGCGGATCGCCCGTGAATTAGCCACAGTAGCAGCGCAAGTTTCGGTGGTCGCAAGGGCGGGGCAAGATTATCCGGGTCTGGCAATTGTGCGCGACGTGCATCCCGATTGGGGAGCATTGGGCGGTGTCCACGGCGCACTCGCGACTTGTACCGCCGAATGGGCACTCGTTGTCGCTTGTGATCTACCGCGCGTGCAGGCGTCGCTCTTTAATCGCATGCTGAGTCGACGTCAGGATTTTGACGCAGTGGCGCCGCTGCAGCCCGATGGCCGGCGCCAGCCTCTCTGTGCTCTCTATCGTGTGGCGGCATGCCTGCAGCTGACTGCAGCATTGATTGAAAGTGGCGAACGAAAACCAGTGGCTCTGTTACAATCCGTTTCGACGCGCTGGGTAAAATTTGCCGAGCTCGCAGACTTGCCGGGCGCTGAGGGTTTCTTTGATAACATCAATACGCCCCAGGATTACCTTCGCATCAGCCAGGAAAGCGGCACAGATTGACTGACGCGCTGGATTTATTGCCTCAACGTTCCAATTCCTCCCACTCGCGACTATGGCCCGACGAAGACGCTTAGGTAAGAAGTTCTTTAAGTCGCTGCTACCTATTTTGCTTCTGCTGGTAGTGGCGCTCGGCGTGGCCCTCGCATTCATAGTTTATGGAGTCACACGGCCGCCGCGCCGTCCCTATCTTGTTACTCCCGAGGCGTTCGCGGAATTCAGCGGGCCTGCCCTTAAGGTTTCCGACCAGACGTGGCGCAATCGGGACAGCACCACGGCCCGAGGTTGGTTGCTAAAAGGCGGCGCGGGCGGACCAGCAGTGATTCTTGCGCATCGCTACGGCGTCGACCGTTCCTGGTTCTTCAACCTTGGAATAAAGATCAATGAGGCTACCGGCGCCACAATTCTTTGGCCCGATCTCCGTGGTCACGGGCTTAATCCCCCTGTTTCCTGGACCTCGTTTGGATCGCTTGAAGGCGAAGACATTCAGGCCGCGCTCGATTACCTTCGTACTTTGAAGAGTCCGAATGGCCAGGTACTCGTAGGCGACAAAGTTGCCCTGTATGGAGTTGAGATGGGCGCTTATGCGTCGCTTAAGCCTGCTGCCAGCGATGCTGGGATTCGGGTTTTGGTGTTGGATTCGTTGCCGCGAGATCCTGAGGAAGTGTTACAAGCTGCGGTGCGCAACGATTTGGAGATAGACAATGGCCCGCTGCGCTTTCTCACGCGCGCTGCAGCCAAGGCTTACTTCCTCGGTCGATTTCAGAATGTTGCTACTTGCAAGCTGGTAGGCGCACTGAAGGAACAAAAAGTTCTGTTGTTGTCGGGCCCCGACGCTGGGCATCTACGAAATTCAACTATAGATATCATCAAGTGTTTCCCAAATAAGGATAACCTCGAAGTCAAGATTGATTTGCCGCTAACTGGTTTCAAGCTGCCTTCGGCAACCGGAGAGCAGGGCGAAGGCTACGATCGGCTGGTGATCGATTTCTTAGATCGCAACCTGCGCTAAAGCGTTGGTGCAAAGTATCGGAAAATTGCTCGAGAACTGAATGTGAGTTAATGATCCGGTCGCTATTGTTGCGGACTCAGTAATGTTGTGGCATCGGCTTCTGAACAGCGATCAAAACAAACCTACCATTGTCACCAATCGGTTCCGCCCCCAATGTTTTCAACATGAGTAACTGATCGTATTCCTGTGGCACAAGGATAAGGATTGGCCCGCGCTTATAGGCTTCGAGGTAGACCTGGCGTGCGTTCTCAAAGACCACTGGTTCACCATCAGCTCCATACGCCAGGCGTCCCGAAGCATAAAACTCCGCTGTCCGATCAATTTCGCCAAGACCATAGACTGGAGCGGCTCCGTAGCCCCGTTCGTTCGCAGCGGCAACCAGATCTCGGACAGACTCAGAAGTCGTCAGTCTCACCATCCCGCTATTCAGTACCAGTATGGGAAAAAGGAGAGCCGCGCAGACTACCGACAAAGCAGCAAGCATTCTCTTTCCCGACAACAATAGATTGATCAAGCCCGCGATGATCATAGGAGCGACAAGGACTGCGGCGCCGCCCGCTGAAAGATACCCTCCTCGAACAGAGATTACCGCCCCAGAGATCGCGATTATCGTTAGCAGCGCTCCTGTCGCGCGC
>JBPCMI010000106.1:0-19581 GCA_051002415.1 Pyrinomonadaceae bacterium | reverse complement strand
GTCCGTCGAGTTGCTGCAGTTGCCCGAGCTTTTCCGCGAGGGTCATCCGCGCCAGCAGTTGATTGATTCGGTTTTCGATGTCGGCCGTTGCGCGGGGCGGCGCGGGCGCGACACTGCCTATCTGTATAAAAACGAGAATGAGCGCTAATAAGAGCAGGTATACGCAGGGACGAAGAGACGGGCGAGCGTGAAAGCGCATAAGCAGTAAAAATCTCGTGCTGAAGGAAAGGCGCGAACGGATGAATTACAAGTCCTCGGTCCGTTCGCGCGGGGTTGCAGCGGGTTAGAAACTAAAACGCGCTTGCAATTCAATGACACGGCCTGCCAGACCGGAAGGTGCGCGGCCAAATCTTTCGACGAAATCGACGTTAACCTGATCGGTTACAGGCTGGAAGGGCGGCAAATTTAGCAGGTTGAAAGCGTTGAAAAGATTCGCGCGGAGGTCGAGTTTCGCCTGTTCGCCGAGGAATGACAGTCTCGTTTGTTTCACGATCGAGAGATCAATCGAGCGGTACTTTGGTCCGCGAAACGCATTGCGCCCGATACCAGCGCTCCCGCGCGTGGAGAAGTCGAAGACGTTCACTCCGCCTGGGCGCCCATCGGGTAAGCGGACATTTGCGCCAGGGAAGATGCCGTTGATGAAATCCTGGTTCGAGGGGTTTTCAATGACACCGCCGAAGTACCGCGTAGGTCGGTCAGGGCGGAAGCCGTCGCCGTTGAGATCGGTGGCCTCATCTCCGAATACCAAAGGTGTAAAGGGAAAGCCAGTGTGATAACTGAGGATCCCGTTCAACTCCCAGCCGCCGAGAAGTGTACCGAGCAGGCCTTTGCCGTCCTTGAAAAACGGCACTCGGTAGAGACCGGAGATAACGACATTGTGCCTGATGTCGAAATCCGAAGGTCCGCGTTCTAAGGCCTGGTTGCTAGGCTCAGTCTGTTGTGCGCCGCGACCGAAAGAGCTGGTGTCGATGCTCTTGGCGAAACGGTAGTTACCCTGAAGGGTAAAGTTACGCGCGTAGTCGCGCCTCACGCTAACCAGCATAGCGTTGTAATTGGAATTGACATCCGGTAGGGGGAAGAAGATGCGGTTGAAATTCGGATTCCCACGAAGTCGCGGTGTGACCGCGTTGCCGTTAACGTCGCGCGTTTGCACGCGATCGCGGTTGTTATCGAACGTGTCGCCTGGAAAGTAGCGATTGAGGTCAACCGTGCGAATCAGCTTGCGACCCGCGCTTCCCTGATAGCCGATGGACGCTACCATTTTGTTCGTCAATTGCATCTGCAGTTCAAGGGAGTAGCTGTAGACATAGGCGTTCGGTAATTTCTTTGGCGCTCCATTCACATCAACCGGAATGTCGCGGCGTATGAATCCTCCTGGCAGCGTCGCGGGAAATGGATCGAGCAGTCCCCCGGTGAGAGGGTCAATGCCACGCTGCAAGTTCGGGTTCGCTGGATACAGAAAGGGGTTACCGCCGATGGCGAATGAGTAAAGTATCGGACCGGGGTCGGCAGCGTTATTTATCCCCGAGCAGCAGAGACCCGCTTGCGCGAAGAAGGGTGGATTGCTTCGTGCGTTCGCGAGTTGATTCTGGAATATGCGGTCGTAAGAGACGCCGAAGCCGCCACGAATCACGGCGCGGCCATCACTAAAGAAGTTGCCAAAGGATTTGATGTTCGGCGCATACGCAAAACCGAAGCGCGGTGCAAAGTTGTTGCGGTCAGGATCGTGAAGTCGCTCGACAGGAACAAGGCGTCCATCAACCAGACCGTTGGGACCGAACTCGTAATTAGTTAAGCGTCCCTCTTTTTCGGTGAGCGGAGTTTGGTACTCGTAGCGCACCCCAAGATTCACCGTTAGATTAGGACGCAGCTTGTAGTCATCCTGAATGAAGAAACCGTAGGTATTCGAGCGGAAGTAGCGTTGACCGTTTGCCGCGCCCCCCGTGCGGGGATCAATGGCAATGTTTTGGAAGAAGACAGAGTCGTTAGCGAAGTCGAGCAGGCTTTTGAACACGAACTCGGGACGCGCTTCTGAGATTTCATTGTTGTTATTTTGCTCGCGTCGCATCTCGCCGCCGATCTTAATGACTTGGTTGCCACGCACGAACGTAACTGTGTCACGCACTTCGTATGTGTTCTGCGTACGATTGTTTGGGGTGCCGCGATTGATTCCGAAGCTTGGCGCGCCGCCGAACGTGAAAGCAGCACCGAACCCTTGAACTTGCAGCCGCGGAATGGAGAGGTCGCCAGCGCCGAGAGCGTCGAGTTCGTTCGCGTTGAAACGAGTGAAGTTGAAGCGTGCTTCATTGAGTAGGTTGGCCGAAATGGTACGGATGTAAGTGAGGGTCGCAGCCGAACTAAATGGCTCGAAGGAGAGGTCTTCAAACGGCCGGCCGCTTCCAGAGCCAGATAAATTCTCGAGTTTAGTGAAGTAAGTGCTAACTGCGAATTGATCTTTCGTGCCGCGGTTGAAGTCAATGCGCGTGTTGTACTGATTGCCGCGCGTACTGTCGGGAACCACGACGCTGGCAAGCGTCACATCGGGAATGCCATCAAAGTTGTTCGGGTCAACGTTTTGACCAAGTGGCGTGTTTATCGAGCCAATGTCGAAGCTCAACCCCGCCTGACCGTTGACAGGCATGTTAGGTCCATTGGGTCCACCGCTCGGCAAGCCGGTCGCTATAACCCGCGGGAGTGTCCCCTGCGTTGCAAACAGGCGTGCAGCAAAACTGCCGGGCCGAACTCGCTGGACGTAATCGCGAAACTCTGGCGTCTCAATAAAAATGTTGTCAACTCTTGAGTTGCTGCGCCTTAACACTTCGGTGGAGAAGAAAAAGAAGAGCCGGTTCTTGCCGCTGAAGTAAGCGGGACCTCCCTCTCCGAATCGTGGTAGATAAATGGGTCCCCCAATGCTGCCTGCAAATTTTCGTTCGTACTGATTAACAATTTCCGGACAGCGGCTGGCGAATACCCTCACGCCTCGTTGACAGGTCAGGAGCGCAGGAGTGGATGCTGAACCGCTCGTCGGACCAAAATACTTATTGAAAGCGTTGAGCTTTGGGGAACTGTAATTAATGACGGCGCTGCCGTGAAACTCATTCGTGCCGTTTTGAGAAACGACTTTGATTTGTGCGCCTGTGTTACGTCCGTCCTCCGCGGAGTAAGTGCTGGAGACGACCGAAACTTCTTTGACGGACTCCTGATTCGGCGTAACCACCGCTGCACCGCCGAGGCCGAGGCTGTTCACGCTGACGCCGTCGATCTGATAACTGTTGCTTGAGACGCGTTGTCCATTGGCGGTAATTTGCGTTTGATTCTCAGTCTGAAACACTCCGCTGTTTGAGCCGCCGCCTAATTGCTCCGTTCCCGGTATGTACTGCGCCGCGTTGCCTGCCCCGCCGCGGGCGGTGTCACCAAAGATGCCTGGCGCAGTGCGCGCCAACTCATAAGGGTTGCGCCCGACCTGGGGCAATTGCCGCACTTCTTCGGTAGTAATCACGCCCCGAATGTTGGCCGTTTCAGTGTCGAGCGCGGCCGCGCCAGAATCGGTGATCGTAACCGTCTCAGAGACTTCCCCCGCTGTGAGTGCGAGATCAATGCCCTGGACATCTTCTCCCGAAACAATAACGTTCTCCAGAAGTTGTTTCTTGAAGCCGGATTTTTCGGCGCTAAGCGAGTAGGTGCCGGGCGCGAGCTGGGAGAAGCGATAGAAGCCTTCGTCGTTGGCAGTAACCGTCTGCGCTTTACTCGTCTCCTTGTTAGTCAAGGTGATAACCGCGCCAGGAACTCTTCCTCCAGCGGTGTCAGTAACGGTGCCCTGAATGCCGGCCTTGAACTGAGCGTTGGCCGACCCGACCGCAAACAAAAGGAAAAGACCACAGAGCAAGACACGTAACCCAAACGTCGTTCGTTTCATTGATGCCTCCTGAGCCCATTACCCGTGCGGCCGCTCCGCTCGGGCAGTAAAATTGCTCGAACTCTTAAATTCTTCGAAATTGGAGCCGCATAGGAACCAAGATGCCGTCGAAAAGTTATTCAGAGAGCGAATTCTTAACTTTGTAGGGGAAACGAGTTCAATACGCAGTCTGCGTATTTTGCCTTGGGGGAACAATTCTGTATGTGTGTTAACACACATACCGTGGCTGGTTAATACACCTTAATAATTAAAACTTCAATATATTTCCCAGATAGAGTCTGGTAAGCTGAGCGCCCGTTCGAACAAGTTAACTCGAAGAGTCCACCAGTTGGAACCTGGGGCGGCCTTCCCGCAATAGTTGTTGGGCCCGGCCGCCGACGATGAATACGGCGAGGTTCAATCATCGCCGGCATGCTCAGATTAAGTTTTTAGCCCGAGGCTTTTGTTGTCTAGATTGAACTGTAAAGAAGGGGAAAGCTCAATGACACATCGAACTTTGATCGTTTGTCTCGTCCTGCTGGCGCTCGTTACCGGCGCTTGCGTGTCGACTACGCAACAAACCAATACCGGCGCCGGCAGAGCGAAGAAGGGCCCAAATGATCCGATCAAGATTGGTTTTTCCATGGACACGCTGAAAGAGGAACGCTGGCAACGTGACAAGGACCTGGTTGAGAAGCGCGCGAAGGAGCTCGGGATAGAAGTCGTCGTTCAGGTTGCAAATGGGGACGATAATCTGCAGATCAAACAGGCTGAAAATCTTCTCACGCAGGGTGTCGACGTGCTGATCGTAGCGCCGCACAACGGGGAAATAGCGGCTTCGATCGTTGAGGCCGCGCATCGTCAGGGCGTACCGGTTATCTCCTATGATCGTTTGATTCAAAACTCCGATGTTGATCTCTATATCTCACATCAGGTGGTGAAGATGGGCGAGATGCAGGCGAAGTACCTGCTCGATCACGTCAACAAAAAGCCCGCGAGTTTTGTAATAGTGGGCGGTTCGCCGACCGATCATAATGCGATTCTTTTGCATGAAGGCCAAATGAACATACTCAAGCCGGCAGTTGATCGTGGTGATGTAAAAATTGTTGCCGATCAATACGCCAAGGAATGGCAGGCGAGCGCGGCGCTAAACATTGTGGAGAACGCGCTGACTCGAGTGAACAATCAGGTTGATGCGGTTGTCGCTTCGAATGATGGGACGGCGCGCGGTGCTGTTCAGGCTTTGGAGGGGCAAGGCCTCGCCGGCAAGGTTTTGGTTTCAGGTCAGGATGCCGACCTCGCGTCGCTAAAGCTGATCGTCGAGGGCAAGCAGACGATGACTGTTTATAAATCGATTCAGCCGTTGGCCAATGGCGCTGTAGACGCGGCGATCAAGCTAGCGCGTGGCGAGAAGGTGGAAACCACGGAAACGATCGACAACAAATTCAAGAAGGTGCCTGCGATCCTGTTGGAGCCGGTGGCCGTGGACCGCAACAACGTGCTCGACACAGTGGTGAAGGATGGTTACCACAAGCTGGAAGACATTTGCGCGGGAATTCCGGCCGACAAATGTCCGAAGCCTTGAAAAGGCCATCGTGTTTGCGACGCGTTTGAAGTTGGCCTTGTTGAAAGGAGGACTTGCGTGAGTCTTTAGTGACCGAGTAATGAATGACCGATAATTCCAACCAATATTCTAAACAACCGCTTGATCATTCAACCGTTGACTCTTTTGAGTTTCTAAAGTAGATTTCGCCGCGGTAAATCTCAGTTTCTTCTCCAACGACTTTTCCCCCTTTACGAGTTAGCCTCGCATCACTGACTCCAAAATTGCGCATCAATGGGCTGAGCCTTTCGAAAGAGCCTGATGAAGCGACTTTCACTTCACTCCTCGCTAGCGATTCTGTTCCTTCGCTGTCCTGCGTTCTGGCTTGTTAGGGCAATGTACAGCGAACTCGTGCTGCGTTCATCTCTTCTGCCTTTGAACCTCTCCAAAAGAGCCCGGCTAACCAGGACAAAGAAAATGACTAAGACCAATCTTGTGATCGTACTTGCACTCTCAACGATTCTTGGAACCACCGCCTTGGCCTTCAATCTTGTGAGCTCAAGAGTTGGAGGTGATGAGGAAAAGCGGCCCGTCGAGGCAGTAGCGACCGAGGATCCGCCTGGCTCCTCCGCCTCAGCGAACCAAAACATTGAGGTCGAAGTGATCACGGCCACGGCAGCGGGTTTTGAGCCGGCCACTATCACACGCCCACGTGGCCCGTTCATCCTCGCGTTGCACAACAGAAGCGGCGAAAGAGAATTGGCGCTGCGTCTCTTTCGGGTTTCAGGTGAGCAAGTGCAGGAGGTGCGATTGCGCAACGGTAGGCGCACACAGCATCAGCAACTCGACCTGCCTGCGGGGGAGTATCTGATCTCAGAAGTTGGCCATTCTGAATGGCGTTGTCAGCTGGTAATCAATCGTTAGGCTCGGCACGCCGGATAGCCGCGCCTTCCGACACCAGTCAGACCCTTTCCTGAGGACAAGACCATGACGACAAACGAAACCTCTTCGCTCTGGTTCCCGAAGCTAATCATGCAGCGCTCGCTGACAATCGTTTTCTGTTTGCTTGCAGTCACAGGGGCCGCACAAGCGCAGAGTGCGACTGACGGCTCGACGCCTGCCGGCTACACGGCGGGCGCCCCGGCCGGCTCCTATTCTTTAAGCGGATTCGACAACATCAACTTCGGGTCATCAGGAGGGGAGCAACTGGTCAGTCTATGTCGGATCTGACGCAGCCAACGTGATGGTTTACGGTCCCTATGACAACAGCTTCGGCCAGGGACATCACACGGCACAGTTTTGGTTGATGGTGGACAATAATTCCGGCACCGACGTAGTGGCGACAATTGATGTGGTAACTGGTTATGGCAGCAACAATCTTGGGCAGCGACAGATTCGGCGCAATGAGTTTACGGGGGTGAATCAGTGGCAAGTTTTCACGCTGGAGTTTGATAACCCGTGCTTTGGCCTGGTGGAAAGTCGAGTCTGGTGGTCAGGGACGGTAAACATGAAGTTCAGCCAGGTGACCATTACGACCACGAGCACGTTGGCTGTGGACCTTGAGTGGCTAGTCGCAGATCAGTTGGGGACGCCGCGTATGGTAGTAAACCAGACCGGTACGCTTACGGGAGTGAAGCGGCACGACTACCTGCCGTTTGGTGAAGAGCTCTACGCCACCCAGGGCGTACGCACCACTGGGCTCGGCTACACCTCAGATACCATCCGGCAGAAATTCACGTCGAAAGAACGAGACATTGAAACGGGGCTCGATTACTTCCTAGCTAGATACTACTCGTCCGTGCAAGGGCGATTTGGTGGGGCTGATCCCATGAACATTGTCTTTGAGAAGCAAAGAGGCAGAACGGCTGAGGAACGCAATAACATTCTGAAATCTTACTTGGCCCAACCACAGGTTTGGAATAAATACTCATACACGCTTAATAGTCCATGCAACAATACTGATCCTGATGGAAGATGCTCAAAGCCATCGGGAGTAGGCAAGGGTAGGGTGGGAATCTGCATCGAAGCGTTTATTGCAACAGCCAGGGTGGGAAGGTGGGTCAACTATCTAGCGCATGGAGACAACCGGAGTTGGGCGCCTGATGATCCCGATAAATCAGCAAGAATTATGGTTAAGGGACTTTTGAATCTCAGGGGCGATTCTTCAATCGGCCACAACTTCCAAGGCACCGCTTTCCCCAGCAAAACCACAATTGGCGATCAACCAGGGCATTTAGACCTGAAAATCACAGACAAAAAAACGGATGACAAGGGCGGACAATCCTTCTCAATTCATATGACTGGGGAGAATGGATTCAAGGGACTGGGTGGGCCAAGCGGCGACATAAAGATTAGGCTTGATGTATCCATCTCTGCGGACGGTAAGATTGAGATCAAAAGCAGTAGCTCGGCAACCGATTATCCTTCGATCGCGGTCTACGTATACCGAGATGATGGCAATGGAAACATAAAGATTGATGTGATGGTTGAGCGACCTGAAGGAACCGTTGATGATTTGAATCGCGAGATGAAGCCTTTAACAATTAAAAAGAGCACTTCTCCTTGAGGTGCGATGGTGAACTTGGAGGGATGCCAGTATGAAAGCCCTGGCCGTAATGATAGTTACGGTGGCCGTTGCGGTAGCAATTACCGTTCTCATTTCTGGACGTTTGAAGTTTGAGAAGTATTACATACCTGCGAATGTCGAGCGGGGATGGATGGTTGTGGACTTCGGCAACCCTAAATGTGATTCTCTGCAGGAGAGCGGACTTAGTCGAGTGTACCGTTTTCCTAAGACCGGCTATTTGTGCACCTCGACGCATCCGACAAAGGGCTGGGTCAGAAAGTCATTTTACCTCGTTGGTAGTGCTGGAGAATTAAACGAAATCAAAGAAAACAAAGATTTTTTCGGCTTCAAGAGGCTTTTCGGCACGTTTGGTCCGTGTTCGATTATTGCAGATGCTTTTTGGTATAGCCCGGGCGAAAAATTGAATAGCGACGAGTTCGAGTTTCTCGAAAAGCATCGACCTGAATGTCATTAGACCGACCCGCTGATCGGTCGGAAGCGCCAATAAATGACCACTCAACCGACGATGCTCCACTTCACCAAATTGTGACGGTCTTGTGACGGCAATTCGGATAGAAGGATGGCTAACCCGCCAAGTTGGTATAGAAGCGTATAAAAACTCAGAAAACCCACTGTGGCTGCAACCATTTGAAATTGTTTACGTTGATGAATCCAACGACGTTGGATTCATAACCCCAAGGTCGGCGGTTCGATCCCGCCCCCCGCTATCAAATTTCTTTAGCAAATCAGCTGTTTACAACAGTTGAGTTGTCGTGCGGACTTTCTCCCTAAGAGCGCACTTTCTGCCTAAGATTTAGAGGGCAAGTCTCGGAAGGGCCCACCCGCTACCGCGAGGTGGGACTGACCCTCACTATCAAACTACCTACTACCTCCCAAAAGAGCGCTCGACGAGGTTATTAAGACCGGATAATATTGCTCATTCGTTACCCGCTTTCGTTCGACGACTTGAATCGTGATATGAAGGCTTAATAATTAGCGATGGTTACTGAACTTGAAAATGGAAACGCGAAACTTTTGGTGATGAACAGCATCACCAAAACCTTCCCTGGAGTGAAGGCGTTGGATGGTGTTTCGTTCGATCTTCAAAAGGGGGAGATTCACGCACTCGTCGGCGAGAACGGCGCCGGCAAGTCGACCTTAATGAAGGTACTTGGCGGTGTCTATCCCTACCCGCAATATGGCGGCGAGATTTTGATTGACGGCGAGCTGGAACGATTTAGTAGCGTACGCGATGCTGAGAAAGCCGGAATCGCCGTTATCTACCAGGAACTTTCGCTCGTTCAGGAGATGAGCGTCGCTGAGAACATCTTCCTGGGCCGCGAGCCTCGCAAGTGGGGCGTGATTCGCACAGCTGAACTACATCGACGCGCGCGTCAGCTGCTAAATGATCTTCATCTGGCGATCGATCCGCACACTCCCATTCGCAATCTTGGAATTGGTCAACAGCAGTTAGTTGAAATTGGCAAAGCGCTTTCACACGACGCGCGGATCCTTGTGCTTGATGAGCCGACAGCAGCCCTCACTGACGCGGAAGTAACCACGCTCTTTCAAATCCTCGATAAGCTTCGCGCGCGCGGCGTGGGAATGGTTTACATCTCTCACAAATTGCATGAAGTGTTCCGTCTGAGCGATCGCATTACAGTATTGCGCGATGGTAGAACTGTCGGTACCAACGCTACGACAGAAATGAACGAGACTCAGGTAATCTCGCGCATGGTTGGCCGCGAAGTCGGTGAAATTTTTCCGGCGGTTGATCACGAGCACGGCGATGTCGTTTTCGAGGCGCGCAACATCTCTGTTTCAGATCCCGTCTTGCCGACGAAGAAACTGGTCGATGATGTGAGTTTCTCCGTGAGGCGCGGTGAGGTATTGGGAATTGCCGGATTGATGGGCGCCGGCCGCAGCGATCTGTTGATGGCTCTGTTTGGCGCACACGCAGGCAAAGTCTCCGGCGATGTTGCAATCGGCGGCAAGCGAATCGAAATCAAGAGTCCCGCGGAAGCCATCAAGTATGGAATCGGTTTTGTGACTGAGGATCGCAAGCGCTTCGGCTTAGTGATCGACCAGACGATCTTGAACAACATGACACTCGCGGGCCTCAATAGAATCTCCGGTCGCTTTATAACCAGCATAGACGCGGAAGCAGCGGCCGCGGAGCGCTCGATGAAAGATCTGCGCGTGAAAGCGCAGCCAGTCTTTACTGGTGTCGGCCCGCTCTCCGGCGCCAATCAGCAGACGGTTGTGCTCGCCAAGTGGTTGCTAACAAATCCGCGAGTGTTGTTTCTGGACGAGCCGACGCGTGGTATCGACGTCGGCGCCAAGCAGGAAATTTATGCTCAGATAAACAAACTGGCGCGCAGCGGCATCGCCATCGTATTAGTCTCGTCGGAGCTGCCGGAGGTTCTTGGTCTTTCAGATCGCGTGCTAGTTCTGCACGAAGGGCGCGTGACCGGTGAGTTCACGCGCGCCACAGCCACTCCTGAAAAGTTAATGGCCTGCGCCACTGGTCATACCGAGCGGGCGGCCTGAACTTAGCTTATGAACAACTCCACACCGAACGCCGATCAAGCACAGCAAGCGAGCGACGTAGCTAATGAAATCACTCCGCTGACGAGGATTGGGAAGTTCAAGATTCCGACGGAGTTGTTGCGCGCCTATACGATGGTCTTCGCGCTGATCGCTATTTGGATTTATTTTCATTACTCCACCGGAAACATCTTTCTTGAGCCGCGCAACTTTTCCAACCTGATGCGGCAAACTTCGGTGACCGGCGTGCTTGCGGTGGGCATGTTGATGGTGATCATCACCGGACAAATCGATCTGTCCGTCGGATCGGTAGTGGGATTGGCGGGAGGCATTGCAGCGATCGCCCAGGGTTGGCTCGGTTGGGGATTGGTTCCTTCATTGAGTGCAGGCATTGCAGTAGGAATCGCGATTGGGCTGGTGCAGGGAGGTCTGACGGCTTATCTCAACATTCCTGCCTTCATTGTTACGCTCGGTGGATTGCTCGCCTGGCGCGGCGTAATACTGGGATTAAGCCGGGGCGAAACGATTCCGTTGCGGCTACAGGCTTTTAAATCGATTGGCCAGGATTACGTTGGCCCAACTGTCGGCTGGATCATTGCCGCCCTCGCTGTCGCGGCCATTGTTTGGATGACGATTGCGCGCAATCGCGCGCGTCGCCGGCACGGGCTGGGATCTCCTCTTCTTGCCGCTACAATCGCGCGACTGGTGATTCCCATCACAGTGATCGTTGGCTTCATCTACATGATGAATTCCTACGAGCTCGCGCCCGGAGTAAAAGCGGGCATGCCCAATCCCGTAATCATCTTTCTGGCAATCGCCCTGGCGGGCGCGTTCTTGACTCAAAATACAACGTTCGGACGCTACCTCTATGCAATCGGAGGTAACCCCGATGCGGCACGCCTCTCGGGAATCAATATCAAGCGTCACGTGCTCGCCGTCTTCGCCATCATGGGCGCGCTCGCCGGCGTTGCCTCAATAATCTATACGGCGCGTGTGGGCAGCGCCTCGCCCGATGCCGGACAACTTCTGGAACTTGATGCGATTGCGGCTTGTGTGATCGGCGGAACGAGTTTGATGGGCGGGCGCGGGACGGTGTTTGGAGCGATCCTTGGTGCTTTGATCATGGCCAGCCTGGACAATGGAATGTCTCTGAAAAATGTCGAGCCCTACATGCAGAACATTATTAAGGGTGCGATTCTCGTGGCTGCGGTGGGCCTCGATATGGCCGGACGCCGGAAAACTTAGCGCGATCTAAAAAAGGGAAAGAGGGGAACAGGGGAAAAGAGAAGAGGGGAAAAGGGGAACTGGGAAACAAAAGGGGAAAAGGGAAAGAGGGGAACAGGGGAACGGCGTCATGGAGACCAGCTCATCATTTCCCCTATTGCCCTCTTCCCCTTTTTCACGTTCCACAACATGACATCGTTAATTATTCACGGCCATTTCTATCAGCCGCCGCGTGAGAATCCCTGGACCGGCGTAATCGAAGCGCAGCCGGGAGCCGCGCCTTATCACGACTGGAACGAAAGAATCCATGCGGAGTGTTACGGCCCTAATGCACATGCCCAGGTTGCCGGCGCTGGTGGGCGAATTGAAAGGACGGTCAACAACTACGCCAACCTGAGTTTTAATTTTGGACCGACACTCTTGTCGTGGCTACAGCTTAAACATCCGCAGACCTACCAAAGCATACTCGACGCCGATCGCCTGAGCATTGCGCAGCATGGCGGACACGGAAACGCGATTGCCCAGGCATACGGACATCCAATTCTGCCGCTTTGTAATGAACGCGACCGTCAGACCCAGGTACTTTGGGGACTCGCGGATTTTCGCTATCGGTTCGGACGCGAAGCCGAATCGTTGTGGTTACCAGAAACAGCCTGCAACGAGCAGACACTGGCCACCTTGATTGAAGCTGGCTTGCGTTTCGTGATCCTGGCGCCACATCAGGCTGGAAGTATTCGCTTACCGGGCGACGAGTGGCAGGACCTTGCTCCCGGCAGCATTGACTCCTCGCAACCTTATCGCTTCAACCATCCCAACGGGTCGGGTCGCTCAATAGCGATCTTTTTCTACGACGCTTCGCTAGCGCGCGCGATTGCTTTTGAAAGAGCGCTGACTTCAAGCAAGTCTTTCGTCGAGTTGCTTATGCGCGCCGCGAACGGTACGTCTCTGGTTACCGCCGCAACCGACGGTGAAACCTACGGTCATCATTTCAAGTTTGGCGATCTATGTATTGCGCACGCCTTAGAAGTAGAAGCGCCTGCAGCGGGATTCCGGCTGACCAACTACGGCGCGTACCTCGACGAGCATCCAGCCACGGCCGAAGTGAAGCTGGCGGCCGGCGCAGATGGCAAGGGGACCTCGTGGAGTTGCATCCATGGCGTGGCCCGTTGGGAAGGGGATTGCAGTTGTCACACGGGTGGTGAAGCCAATTGGAATCAGAAGTGGCGACAGCCTCTGCGCACCGCGTTGAATTTTCTACGTGATGCAGCTGCTCGAGAATTCGCTGAGCTCGGAACGGAACTCTTTGCCGATCCCTGGCAGGCGCGCGCCGAGTCTATTGACCTGATCCTTCAGCCGCAGCGTTCTCGGGAAGAATTTGTTGCGAGCCACGCTAAACGACCCCTGACTCGTCACGATCAATGGCGCGCACTTATGCTGCTGGAAATGCAGCGCAACTCGCTCTTGATGTTCACAAGTTGTGGTTGGTTCTTTTCCGAGCTTTCCGGCATAGAAACGATTCAAGTGCTGCGATACGCTGCGAGACTTATCGATCTCTCGCAAGAGCTCGGCCTTCCCTTACCAAAAAAAGAATTCCTAAACTTGTTAGCAGAAGCACGGAGCAACAGAGCCGAGTTGGGCTCGGGTGCCGACGTTTACCGCAGCTTTGCGGAACCTGGAGCAGTTGCGACTGAATCCGTAGCTGATGCTGAGGCGAGGATTTCATGATGCGGAAGCGTAGGGTCATGTAGCGGTGACCCTCGTGGACACGCCGATGACCACCACAGATAACTTAAGGCCGAGATGAGTGACAAAGCGAAGCGAGGAAACAAGAAGAGCAAGCGGAGCGCTCCGAAGTCGACCGAGCAAGCTGCGGGGATCAGTCAGCCAGAGCAACCGGAGGCGGTCGACAACGTAGAGATTGATTTGCTGATATCGCTCCGGCACGCTGACCCGCATCGCATTCTTGGCGCACATCCCACACCGAATGGAATCGTGATTCGCGCCTTCCGGCCTGAAGCGGACAGAGTTGAAGTAATCGTTGGTCGAAAAAGCGGGCAGGATCTTGAGAAGATTCACCCAGCTGGTCTGTTTGAAGTTCTATTGCCTGGCCTCACGTCTATCCCGGAATATCGCCTGCAAGTTCACGAAGGCGGTCGTTCCATCTCGTTTCGCGATCCCTATTCATTCCTGCCCACGCTCGGCGATCTCGACCTGCATCTGTTTGCGGAAGGCAAACATGAAGCGATCTACGAGAAGCTGGGTTCTCACGTGCACAAGATTGGAAAAGACACGGGCGTATCGTTTGCGGTATGGGCGCCGCAGGCGGAAGGCGTCAGTGTGGTGGGCAGCTTCAACAACTGGAGAGCAGCGCCGCACCAGATGCGAAAGCTGGGTGGCTCGGGTGTGTGGGAACTCTTCATCCCGGATCTGGAGCCAGGGAGCCTCTACAAATATGAAATTCGCGCGCCCGTCTATCCGCCGTTTCTCAAGTCTGATCCGTATGCTTTTTACATGGAAGTGCCACCCAACACTTCTTCGATCGTTTATCAGCCCAATTACAAATTTCGCGATCAGAAGTGGCTAAAGCAACGGGAGAATCGGCAGCACTACCGTCTGCCGTTATCAATCTACGAACTTCACTTTGGTTCGTGGCGCCGTTTCCTCGAAGAAGACAACCGGACGTTTTTGTATCGGGAGATGGCGCCTGGTTTAGCCGACTATGTTCGCGAGATGGGTTTTACCCACGTCGAATTTCTGCCACTGAAAGAACATCCCTATGGACCTTCCTGGGGGTACCAGGTGGGCAATTATTATGCGGCGTCGGCGCGCTACGGAACGCCGGATGATCTGCGCTATCTGATCGACTACCTCCATCAAAAAGGCATCGGGGTAATCATGGATTGGGTGCCGGCGCATTTCCCCAAAGACGCGTTCGCGCTCGGCCGCTTCGATGGCTCGGCGCTTTACGAACATCTCGATCCCCGCCGTGGTGAACACCCCGACTGGGGTACTTACATTTTTAACTACGGTCGTAACGAAGTGCGAAACTTCTTAATCGCGAATGCAATCTACTGGTGCAAGGAATTTCATATTGATGGCCTTCGTGTTGATGCGGTCGCTTCCATGCTCTATCTCGACTACAGCCGCAATGAAGGTGAATGGCTTCCGAATCAGTTTGGTGGCCGCGAGAACCTCGAAGCAATTTCTCTTTTGAAAGAACTAAACGAGGTGGTGCATCGCGTCTGTCCCGGCGTGATGATGATTGCCGAGGAGTCGACCGCTTGGCCGCAAGTCAGCCATCCCGTTTACTCCGGGGGGCTCGGCTTCGATTTCAAGTGGAACATGGGCTGGATGCACGACACGCTCAAGTACTTTCAAACGGATCCTTTGTTTCGCGGCGGCAATCACAACGCGTTGACGTTTGGCTTGATCTACGCCTGGAGCGAAAACTTCATTCTTCCGTTCTCGCACGATGAGGTTGTTCACATGAAGGGCGCGCTCTTGAACAAGATGCCGGGCGACGAGCGGCAAAAGTTTGCAACGTTGCGCGCGCTCTACGGGTACATGTGGGCGCATCCGGGTAAGAAGCTGTTGTTCATGGGCGGCGAGCTTGGGCAGTGGCGCGAATGGAACGAGGAAGAGAGTCTTGATTGGCACTTGCTTGAAGAGCCATTACACAAAGGCGTAGCTAACTTGATTCGCGAACTCAACAAGCTTTATGAGAAACAGCCGCCCTTGTGGGAAGTGGATGGCGACTCTTCAGGCTTTCAGTGGATCGATGCCAATAATGCTGCCGAGAACATCGTCTCGTTTATCCGTCGATCGCCTTCGACCGGGTGCGAGTTAGTCTGTGTTTGCAATTTCTCGCCAGTGCCGCGCGCGGCGCATCAACTTGGGTTGCCGCGCGCAGGGAAGTACAAAATGCTTTTGAATACGGATAGTGGTCGCTATAAAGGAGATGCCGAAGCCGAGAACGTAGCGGACATCAAAGCGCAAAAGAGACCATTACACGGGCAAGAGTACTCGGCCACGATTTCACTCCCAGCGATGGCGACGCTGTGGTTTGAAGTGCCCGGCCCTTCTGATCGCAGGCGTCCCGCGCGCAATGGGCGCACAGCCTGAAAACCGAACCAAATTCCGTAGTCTTCGTCACGACGGTACCAAACGAAAAGCGAGGACAACTCGCTACACTCCAAAGCTTCTGAGATTAAATCTCGTCACTGAAGGCGAACTGAGGGCCGCGACCTAATTGAAGAGGGATCTACGGAAGATCGATTCTGAAGGATCGGCTTCAAATCCATATGTTTGATTGGAACTAATCGGTGAGCGAGGATGTCAACTCCAGCCTGACTTTGCTCCAGGACGATATAGCCGATTAATGGTTCATACTCACCGTCTTCAGGATTCATGTCAACAAACGATACTTCGCTGTAGACCGCAGGAAATCCTTCTATCTGAATCCTGACTGGCCCGCATACTTCGCCGGTAAGAATCTCCTGAGTTGCGGTCTCCAACTGTATTACCCTGGTTGATTCCAAAGGCTCCAGTCTTTCTTTCCATTGTGTGGGCAGCACCATGTGCGACGCGCCGGTATCAACCAGGGCATCGCATCGAACCGCCTTGGAGAGATCGGCGGCGTTTTCGATTGTCACTGACGCTACGATCCTGCCCACAATCATTCCTTTTACTCCCTCTAGGTAACTATACACCTGGCAAAAAGCACCACCCGAACTGGGTGACGGCGTGCGGCGAATTGGTGCAAGACCTTTTGCTGCAAAAATCGAAGCTTAGAGAACCAGGAGGGGAAGCGACCTGATGCTAACCCTCCACTGGCGAGCGGCTTCTAAAAACTCGGTGTTGTGCTAGATTGAGCGCTTTGATCCGGTCGGTGCCGCTGCGGATTCTGTAACGGCCGCTACTACCTCAATGCCGCATTGTGTATCTTCGGTCTTATGATTGATTGGGCTGACATCCGCAAACAATTTCCTGTCACCGAGCGCGTGGCTTATTTGAACACTGCCGCCGCCGGTCCCTTAGCGCGGTCTGTGATGCAAGCAGGTTCTGAATACTATCTCCAGATGATGGACGAAGGGGACCGACGTTGGGACGAATGGCTCGAAAAACGGGAGGCGGTCCGCCACGATGTCGCAGCATTCATCAACGCGGAACCGGATGAGATTGGCTTAACCACCAACACCTCATCAGGAATGAATCTGATTGTAGATTCACTCGAACATCGCGGCGAAGTCATATCGTGTGATCTCGAGTTTCCGGTTTCTACCCTGCCGTGGATGCATCGCCGTATCCCCGTCCATCTCGTAAAAAACCACAACGGCGAGCTCGACTTGAATGACGTGGCCGCAGCGGCAACGGACAAGACTGGAGTGATTTCTCTAAGTCATGTGCAGTTTTCCAATGGCCTGCGCAGCGATTTGGAAGCACTCGGGCGCGGCAAAGGGCGACATGCCTTCGTCGTAAACGCGAGTCAGTCCGCCGGTGTCTTCGCCATTGACGTGAAGCGCATGCGCATCGACGCGCTGTGCGCGACTGGCCACAAATGGATGCTGTCCGGATATGGATCAGGGTTCGTGTATTTAAGTCGCGAATTGCAGGCCGAGTCCAAGGCCCACGCGATAGGATGGCTGAGCGTGCAGGAACCTTACGCAATGAAGAACGATGAGATCGTGATGCGCTACGACGCGAGTGCGCGCGCGGAGTTGGGTTGCCCGCACTACGCCGCAATATTCGCCCTCGGTGCCTCCGTAAAGTTGATGATGCAACTCGGCGTCGAACAAGTCGAAGCACGGGCGCTCTCTTTGAATCGCTACCTGACTACTCGTTTGCAGGAAAAAGGCTGGAGTGTTCTTTCGCCCCTCCGCGAAGAGAGATTTCGTTCGGCGGAAACGCTTGTTGCCTGTGACGACCCAGGCACAGTCACGGCTCGATTGGCCGAGCAAGGTGTGATCGTTACCGAAAAGCCTCAGGGACTTCGCATCGCTACAGATTTTTTCAATGATGAAGCGGATGTGGATCGACTAATCGAAACACTGGGTAAGTCTATTGCCGATTGATCATTGCCGATTGCCGATTGGCTACTAACGTGAGGACCATCGGAAATGGCAATTGAAAATCGGCAATACCGAACTTCACTTCTTTGCTTTCGACTTACCGAGCTTCGATGAAGCTTTTGCTGCCGCCTTCTCAAAATGATCACGCACCAGCTTCAGGAATGCCTGCATAATCGGCGACTCATACCCGCCACTCAACCGGGCCACCCCCAGCTCCCAGTTAATTTCCGCGCCCTCAATCCACCAGCGGACCAGCCGTCCTTTCTCCACCTCTTCAATTACCGACTGCAAAGGAACTATGCCAACGCCCATGTCTTCTTCCACCATGCGCTTGATCGCTTGTTGCCGGCTCAACTCCATCGAGACGCTCAGCGCCACACCTGCCTGAGCAAAGAATTGATCGATCAACCGGCGCGTGTTTCCACCTCGCTCACCGAGAATCAATTTCTCACCAGCCAAGGTGTAGGCACTTACCGCTTTCTGTTTTGCGAGCCGGTGCCGTGACGAAGCTATCGCTACTAACTGATCTTCATTGAGGCGTTCGGTTTGGATTCCGCGAGCCTCAACGGGAAGGGAGACGAACGCCAGATCCAGTTCGCCGCCGAGTATCTGCGAGACCAAATACTCACTCGTGCCGGACGAAACGCTCACTTCCGCGCGCGGGTGTTGACGACGCAGTTCCTTAAGAATCCTGGGAAGCGGATCGGTTAGGACCATCGCGGAAGCACTGCCAATTCGCAGCCGGCCACGTTCGGCGCCCGCCAGTTCGGCAATTTCATCCTTCGCAGCATCGTGTTCCCGAAGTATGTGCCGCGCGCGATGCAGTAAGTGTTCACCCGCCTCTGTCAGGGCGACTTTCCGCGGGGCACGGACGAACAACCGGGCGCCTAGTTCGGTTTCCAGCTGGCGAATTTGCATGCTGATCGCCGCTTGAGTGATGTGTACCCGCTTGGCCCCGGCAGTAAAAGTTCCGGCTTCGGCGATTGCGACGAACGCTCTTAATTGTCTGATTTCCATCTCTGCTCCGTTCTGGGCGAGTCGAGCTAGTATCACCCTCGGTTATCGTAATAATAAAATCTTTTAGTTTCCATTATAAGTTACCACTGCCTAAGATGATCAAGAATCCTGGCTAACGTACTGCGCACCCGGGCCGGCCCACCGACTATGGTCACGTCAGAGCGACGCTCTTCAAATTTTCTTACAGCTCGCACATCTGCGGCGCGGCGCGCCGTCGTAGGTGTTGATGGCGGCGGCACGAAGACTGAAGCTGTGATTCTCGATGCGCGCGATCAGCAACTCGGTCAGGGAGTCGCGGGGCCTTCAAATCCGCTGCGCATTGGTATCGCCAACGCCGCCGCTGCCGTTCGCGAAGCAATCGACAAGGCTTGCGCGGCGGGACACGTGCGACGCGAGGACATCGTTGCTGCCCAGGTTGGCTTAGCCGGTGCGCGCCGCCTGGAATTGAGTTTGCGAATGCGAGAAGCGCTTAGCAATCTCGGGATCGCTGATGTTCAGGTTTCCGGTGATGCTGATATCGCATTGTACGGTGCGACTGCAGACGGTGGCCCGGGCGTCGTGGTAATTGCCGGTACCGGATCGGTGTGTTGCGGCGTGAACGCGCGCGGCCGCCGCGTGTGGGCCGGAGGCTGGGGGCCGATTGCCGGCGACGAAGGTGGAGGCTCGTGGATCGCCCGTCGCGCGATTAGAGCGATAGCGCATGCGTCGGACGGCCGCGGTC
>JBPCMI010000105.1:0-15206 GCA_051002415.1 Pyrinomonadaceae bacterium | reverse complement strand
TGCTGCACGTTGGCCATGTTCGGTACATCAGGGGAGCGCAAGCCGAAGGTGAGATGTTGGTTGTAAGCATTAATTCCGACCAGCAGGTTACTAACTTACCAGGCGCGGGACGGCCGATCATGGGCGAGCAAGAACGAGCAGAAATTGTTGCAGCACTGGAGCCGGTTGACCTGGTAACTATTTTTGACGAACCGACAGTGACGGAACTATTGCTTGCCTTAAGACCTGACGTGCACGCCAAAGGGACCGATTACACAGAAGACACTGTGCCGGAACGCGAGGTAGTGCGTGGCTATGGGGGCCGTGTCGCGATCGTCGGCGATCCAAAAAATCATTCAACATCCCAACTTATCGGAGCGAGATCTGCAGGAGTGGGTGTTAAAGAGAACGAGGCGGAGGGTTCGCAGTAGCGATCAACTGTCCCGCCCAGCCGCTCTGTAGGCTTCCTTAAAATGTAGAAAGCGATGAATCCTGAAAGAAAATTGAATGTTTGTTGTGTGGGGGCAGAAGTTTCTATCAAGGCAAGCTGCTTCGAGGGCTTAGGCTCAGCGCAACTATCCTTCAATAGTAAGAACCGAATCGCATTCGAAAAAAAAAGAGACAACCCGCATTCAGATCGCTTCATCGAAGTCGGCACGAAGGCGCTGAGGCGCGAGACTGATGTCTGGGGAGACGCTGCGGGCACCGCGCCAGCAGTTACGTCGGTTACGAGCCTTTCGCCTTCGATTTATTTTAGGCACTATCAAGAGGCGCGCCCATCCAGGCGCGCCTTCTTCTTTTGTATCAAGGAACAAACGTCAAAGGATTCTAGGCCGATGCGGCGAGGTGGTACTTGGATTCAGCGCTGGCGTGTACCGTTAGGATTTCTTTGCGCGGCGGCATTCATCGTGCTCGCACGTCCGCGTCCCCTCACCCTGGCGGTCGGGGGTCTCGTCTCGTTTTTGGGACTCGCGATCCGAGCATGGGCGGCGGGACATATTAGAAAAAATGAGACTCTCGCGCGTTCCGGCCCCTACGCTTTTACGCGCAACCCGCTTTACCTCGGTAGCTTTGTACTCGGACTGGGCTTTACGATCGCCTCGGGACGCTGGGAACTGGCAATCCTGTTTGCCGCCCTATTCCTTGGCATCTATTTTCCGGTGATGCGCGTCGAATCGCGGACACTGGCGGAAATGTTTGGGGAGGATTATCGCCATTATGCCCTCCATGTTGCGCTCTTCTTTCCCCGCTTGACACCTTATAGCGACGGTAGCGCTGACAAAACGGGCTTCGACCGGAATCTCTACATACGCTATCGTGAGTATCGGGCGGCGCTCGGTTTGTTCGCAGCGTGGGTTGCTCTTGGGATCAAGGCTTACTGGTTATCATGAATCTTAAACTACGAAATTCTGTCGCAGCCGTGCTATTGCTCGCAGCCACCGCTGTTTCCGCAGTCGCCCAGAAGCCGACTCGCCCGGCGACTCTTCGACCATTCGAACCGGCCGAAGAACTGCTTTACGAAGCTGAGCTCTCGCGCGGAATTCTTCGAAAGTTAGATGTGGCCGAGTTTCGTCTTAAGGCACAACGAAGCAATACAGGCAAACCAGACGCGCAGCAAACCCGAAGTTCGGAGATCCTGGTACTGAAGTGCGACATCGCGAGCAAAGGATTTTTTCCCAAGCTGTTCGGCCTGCGCTTCCGCGAAACTTTGGAATCGACGATCGAGCCGGCCTCATTCGCGGTCCAAACGTCGAAGCGTGTGGATGAACATGGAAAACGTATACGTTCAAGCGAGGCTGTCTTCGATCAAGCGCGCGGCAAAGTTTCCTGGACAGAAATCGATCCGAACGATCCGCAGCGACCACCTCGAGTTGTAAACGGGGAGTTTACCGGAAACGTGCACGATATACTTTCGGCGATCTACTTCCTAAGGACCCAACCGCTGCAGGTTGGTAAGAGTTTTGAACTGCCAATCAGCGACTCAGGTCACGTGTACAAAGTTCCCGTTCGCGTGTTGGAAAAGAAACGCCTCAAGACAGTCCTTGGACGAGTGGATGCGATTCTGGTGGAAGCTGATCTTTTCGGCTCGAAGGGAATGTTGAACGGCAGCGGCAAGTTTTTCATGTGGTTTACTAACGATGCGCGCCGTGTTCCGGTTAGTGTCAAGATTAAGACTGAGTACGGCACTTTCGATATCAAGCTTAAGAAGTTTACCCACGCTCCGGTCGCGCAGCAGTACCTGACGCAACACGATTAAGCTCGCGTCAGTCCCTTCCGCAAATTTCCATGAGCCGTCTCCCGCTCATCATCGGCCACCGCGGAGCTTCGGCTCTTGCTCCCGAAAATACGCTCGCTGCATTTCGCCAGGCCATCGCCGACGGTGCTGACGGAATCGAGTTTGACGTCAGACTAGCGCGCGATGGAGTGGTCGTCGTCATCCACGACGCCACACTCGAACGGACTGGCGCTCTGAAACTCAAAGTTTCAAACCTGACCGCTGCTGAGCTTCAGGCCAGCGACGTTGGCAGTTGGTTTGGCAAACGGCGCCGGACGCGTTTTGCTTCCTCCGACAAGGACTTCGCGGGCGAAACCGTCCCGCTTCTCACGCAAGTTTTTGAGCTCTTCGAAAAGCACAAGGGGCACCTTTATTTGGAAATGAAAGCCGACAAAGGAGCAGGGATGGAGCTCGCGACGGAGGTGGTGCGCTTGATTCAACACACCACGGTTCGCAGCCAGGTTGTTGTCGAATGTTTTGATCTTTCTCTTATAAAAATAGTAAAAGCGCTAGACTCTGCGATTCGCACGGCTGCTTTGTTTGAACCCAAACTTTCTCAGCCGGCCACGCTCGTGCCTCGTAATCTCGCCGAGTTAGCCCAGTCGGCCGGGGCCGACGAAATCGCTTTGCATCATTCTCTTGCAAGCCGTCGCATCGTTGAGCGAGCTTTGCAGTTGAACCAGCGCATCGTGGTCTGGACCGTGGACAATCCAGCCTGGGTGGCGAAGGCTCAGACTTTGCAAATTCACGCTTTAATAACGAACAACCCAGCGCGGCTACTCGCCGCTCGTGACTCAGCCGGCGTTTGAAGCTGAAAAAGAGTTTGCGTACAGTTGACGCCGTGAGTCCCTCCTCGAATCAACCCAACCGCTTCTTTGTTTGTCCGCTGTACTCGGTTTATTACCGTCGTCAAAAAAGATTCGAATGGAATAGCGAGGCACACGCTGAGTACGAAATTATCTTACTGCTTGAGGGAAAACTCACCGTTAACTCAGCGGGCGCAACTGAGGAGTTGTTGAAAGGTCAGTCGTTTTTGCTAAACCCGCCGGCGAGTTGCGCACTCTCAGGAAAGGCAGTTGAGTTATTACAAATTTTGCTCTCGCCCACCTTCGTCAGCGATCATGCCGTGCGCATGCATCTGTTGGGAACTGGGGCAATGGTTGTGTTCGCGCAAGATCGGGTAGCCGGGGACGCGCGACTACAGGAGTGGGGACAGTCGCTGGCGACCGAACTAAAGGAGGCACGCCCGGGCGGCGCAATCGTAATTGCCGCACTTGTCGAACAAGTCCTCGTCCATCTATTGCGCCACTACGCAAACATGCGGCGCTCTCATGATTTGGAACTGTCACGCGCGGGACTAGTCGATCGGCGAATTCGGCGCTCTGTTGAACTGATGCACGCCCAACTCGGTGCAGATCTCTCGTTGAAAGAAATTGCTGCCGCCTCCTATCTCTCTCCGTTTCATTTTGCCCGCGTCTTTAAGAAGTTAACGGGCGCCACGCCGCACGCTTATCTCGCCGCCGTTCGCACCGCCCGTGCTCAATTATTACTCACCAATCCCGAGCTCTCGGTTCGCGAAATCGGCGCGCTGGTTGGTTACGCTAGCCCCAGCCATTTCACGAAAGCTTTTCGCCAGGCGACTGGATTAACTCCCCGCGCATTTCGCAACGCACTTGTCGGTCGCTAACGTCGCGCACTCGAAGAGCGCAATATCGCGACAGTAAAGAGCAAGATTGTTGCCCTTTGCGGTGAGCGATGGGGGTATCATCTGCCAATCATTTAAAGAGGAGTTAAGTATATGCCTGTTGAGAAGGACGTACAGATCGCCGAGCCGAAGGGGAAATTGGGGGTGTTGCTGGTCGGGCTGGGCGCGGTGAGCACCACTTTCATTGCGGGAGTTGAAGCCATAAAGAAAGGGATTGCCGAGCCGGTGGGAAGTCTCACGCAAATGGGCACGATCCGGCTGGGGAAACGCACCGAAAATCGCGTTCCTTTGATCAAAGATTTTCTTCCGCTCGCAAAGCTTGAGGACCTGGTGTTCGGCGCCTGGGACATTTTTGAAGATTCCGCATATGAGGCGGCCATGCACGCCGGCGTCCTTGAGAAGGAGTTGTTGCTGCAACTGAAACAACCGCTGCTGAAGATCAAGCCCATGAAAGCGGTGTTCGATCAGTCGTACGTCAAACGGCTTAACGGCGTCAACGTCAAAACCGGCGCTAACAAAATGGCGCTGGCAAAGCAGCTAATTGCCGAGATTGAAGAATGGAAACGAAAGAATAAATGCACGCGAGTGGTGATGATCTGGGCGGCTTCGACTGAAATCTTTCTGAAAGAGCATGCGGTTCACAAGAACCTTCAGTCGTTTGAAAAAGCGATGACCGCAAATCATAAATCAATCGCGCCGTCGATGATTTATGCCTATGCGGCTTTGAAGTCGGGGATTCCTTTTGCGAACGGTGCGCCTAACCTCACTGTCGATATCCCGGCATTGCGTAAGCTGGCCGAAGAAAACCGGCTGGCAATTTGTGGCAAGGATTTCAAAACCGGTCAGACATTGATGAAGACGATCATCGCACCGGGATTGAAGTCGCGCATGCTCGGGCTGCACGGCTGGTACTCGACCAACATCTTAGGCAACCGCGATGGTGAGGTGTTGGATGATCCTGAATCGTTCAAGACCAAGGAAGAGTCGAAGCTTTCAGTTTTGGAGTACATTCTGCAACCGGAAGTTTACCCCGCGCTATACAAAGACTTTTCCCATGTAGTTCGCATTAACTACTACCCGCCGCGAGGTGATAACAAGGAAGGTTGGGACAACATCGACATCTTTGGCTGGCTGGGATATCCGATGCAGATCAAGCTCAACTTTCTCTGCCGTGATTCAATCCTGGCTGCACCGATTGTTCTTGATCTCGCCCTGTTTCTGGATCTGGCGCAACGCGCCGGCATGAAAGGCATTCAGGAGTGGCTCTCCTTTTATTTCAAGTCGCCGCAATCGGCGCCAGGGCTTTATCCGGAGCACGACGTGTTTATTCAGCTGATGAAACTCAAGAACACGTTGCGGCATCTGCGTGGCGAGGATTTGATTACGCACCTTGGCCTCGAGTACTACGACTAACTGCTTAGGCTGTCTCTTAAATTCATGAATTGAGAAGCCGCGAAGAAACGGAGAGTCGCCAGAATAATTAAGTCCTAAGATAGACGCGCGATCAGTTTCCTGCTTGAGAATTTCATTCTCATTCTCCTTGCGAACTGGGTGATCCCTGGCCCCCTGGCGGTAAAATCGTTATCTGGAAAGAAATCTTACTCGCCTCCGATCAGCGTTTGAGCGGGGGCGAGTTTTTTTTTACTCACCCTTTGGTTGGCTGGCGCGTTAAAACGTGCACCCCGCTGCAACCTACTCGCAACAAGGTCTGTAAAACATTAATTGTCAGTAATTGCCTGACACGAAATGTCAGGGTTTAGCAGCCCGCTTCTGTACAGCCATCCCCGGTGTTTTTGAGCTTTGCACAATATTTTGTGATGACAATTCAGTCCGTGTCGTATATATAGCACTGTGATTTTCGCTAACATTTCGTTCGTCATTTGGTTACAGCGAACGAAGAAATTATTTCCCGCATCAATTTAATCAGCGGATCGTTCCTTGCTATGAGTAAAGTGCGCGCGGCCAAAGTGGCCGAAAAAATGGGGGCAAAGGACCTCTCACCGCGGCAACGGAGGAAGACGATCATGCTTGCTGAAATAGAAATGGAAACCACAAACGACACCATGGATAAGGTTTTCCTGGATCCCGAACAGAAGAGTCCCCGCGCTCAAGACTTTGAGGAGCGCTTATCGGCACGCATCGTCGGACAAGAACGAGCTGTCCGGCGCATGAGTGGCCTTTACCAGATTTTTCTGGCGGGGATGAATCCGGCCAATCGGCCAATAGGGACCATGTTGTTTTTGGGGCCGACGGGTTCTGGAAAAACTCGTGTGATCGAAGCGGCCGCGGAAGTTCTTTATGGCGATGCCAACGCCATCGTCAAGATCGACTGCGCCGAGTTTCAGCACTCTCATGAAATCGCCAAACTGATCGGTTCGCCTCCGGGCTATCTCGGTCACCGCGAAACGTCACCAATGTTGACTCAGGAAAATCTCGATCGCATGCACACCGACGAGCTGAAACTCTCGCTTGTGTTGTTTGACGAGATCGAGAAAGCCTCGGACAGTCTCTGGCAGTTACTGCTCGGCATCCTGGACAAGGCTACCTTGACCCTGGGCGACAATCGCCGCGTTGATTTCTCGCGCACGATGGTGATCCTGACTTCCAACCTCGGAGCCCGCGAGATGTCGGAATTGATTTCCGGTGGCATTGGCTTCGCGCCGGCCAAAGGCGCTAAGAATATAAATGACACGGAAGTTGATCAGAAGATTTATCGTACTGCCGTTGAATCGGCGCGACGGAAGTTTTCGCCGGAGTTCATGAATCGTATCGATAAGGTTGTGGTCTTTCGATCCCTGAAAGAGCATCACCTCCGTCAGATTCTCGATTTGGAATTGCAGGCTGTGCAGGATCGGATCATGCTGTCGGCGGGAACTAAGTTTGTTTTCCAATGCTCCAACAGCGCGAAAGACATGCTGATGAAGGAAGGACTCGACTTCAAATACGGAGCCCGGCATTTGAAAAGAGCAGTTGAACGTTTTCTAGTTTATCCGCTCTCGAACCTCGTCGCGACCGGTCAGATCGGACTAGGCGACCTGGTACATGTCGACGTCGACAAGCAAACTCACAAGTTGATTTTCTCGAAGAGCTCCGGCGGCGCTTTGATTCAAGACATGCCGAAGCCGATCGAATTGCCCGAAGCTGCGGAGTCACTGTCCGGCGGGGTTGGCTTGCCGATTCCCCAAACCACGAAGGTGGCCAGGAAAAGCCAGAGCCGGGGTGAAAAGACGGAAAGTTAACCTTTATCCTAACCAAAAACTAAAAGCGCCGTTCACGATGAAGTGGACGGCGCTTTTTAAATTTTTGAACGGTACGGAAAGATTTTTGATTGATCTGAACGCGGGCGGTTAGCGTGAACTACAGATCCCGAACTCGCTCGCTACGGGTTGCCGTTGAGAGAGATTCGTCTCGAAGCCTCGAGAGCTGCGCGGGAAAGATAAGGATCATCAGCATCTGATAATCCGTTGAGCGCAGGTAATGCCGACTTGTCGCCGATCAAGCCCAACGCCACAGCAGCTTCGCGACGGACGTCATTTTCCTCTTCTCGATCTTGAAGCGCGGCTAATAGTGCCGGGACCGCAGCCCTGTTCCTGATTTGTCCGAGTGAATGAGCTGCCGCGCGTAGCACTAACAGGTTTTCTTTTTTCTTGCTGCTCTTTTTTGTCGCCGGTGCTGCTAGTTCGGGTCGCAAGACTTGGGCAAGCGTTACTACTGAAGATTCGTCGCCGATGTCGCCGAGCGCAACAACAATGGCCCCTCTCACGCCGTCCTTCTTCTCCCGAACGAGCAATTCACTTAGAGAGGAGGCAGCCGTGCGGCTGCGCGTCTTGCCCAGGGCGTACGCAATCTCCTGCCGCACAAACTCATCCTTGTCGGTAAGCAGTGGTAGTAGAGAAGCCGCACTCTCTTCCGCGGGTAAGTAAAGTACGGCGACTGCCGCGGTCACGCGAACAATCGCTGCTGAATCTTTGAGTCCAGCAAGGGCTGCTCGTGACGCGTGTGGATGGTGAAGCGCCCCTAATCGCGAGATGGCATCGCGCCGTTCATCGACTTCAAGGGAGTTAAGGCGTTTTTTTTGTTTTTCGATCTCCATTTGTAATGGAGTTAACGAGCCCGAGGTTCCCTGCGAACCTGCGCTAACCTCGTGGGCGAGGGACGAAATGCACATGAGCGCGATGACGAGCAAAAGCGCCGCCGGACGATAGTGATGCGAATGAGACATTGAATAGTTGACGCGCTAATCGATGCGCGAAGTAAGAGCGTGCATGCTGTCGACAATCAACACGAAGATCGGGGGATAGAACAGTAACTCAGGAACCACCAGAGCAGTTAATGTTGTTCCCGCCACATTTTGTACTCGATGCTGATAAAGTAGGGTCAGATCTGCGAAGAAGTCCTGACTGTGCCAATTAATAAAAAGACCTACACCGATACTCAGCGCCCAACCCACGAGCAGAAAGGTATACGCGGAGAAGCGAGTGAACGGCTGTTCCGGTTTTTCCTCCTGGCTCATCAAACTCACTTGAATCGGTTTGGGGATGTAGGTGTAGTGCTTGAAATATTCCCGCAACCGTGTCGCCAGGTGCCAGACGCCAATCACAAAAAGCGTTACCACGACGGCGCGACCTACGTAGTCAAACAATCCCCACATCTGCGGCTTGATCAAAGCTACAAAGAATGTCGAAAGAAAGAGCGACACGGTAGTGAACACCGCGCGTTGCCGTTCGCGATTTTCGCGGCGGTCGTGCTCGAGCACTTCATCGACCACGCGATCCCATTTCGCTTGCACAGCCAGATTGCGGGCACGACGAGCGTGAGGATTTTCCGAATGAAGGATCGAAGAACCGCGATTGACACCCAAGCTGAGTTGATTGTCGTAGTAGCTTCGCTCCTGGGGATCGCTGAGCGTATGGTAAGCCTTGGAAAGAAGTGCGAATTCGCGAGACGCGCTCTCCGAGTCAGGATTGATATCGGGATGCCTCAGACGGGCGAGTTTTCGATACGCTGACTTGATGTCGGCGCTGCTAGCCGATCGTTTTACGCCTAAGATCTTGTAATAGTCCGTCACCTGCAGGTCCCTCAAAAGCTCAATAGGAGAGGCGGCGGTGGCGAGGGCTGTTGCTCCGAGCCAACCGCCAAAATTATAGCACCGCTGGCAACACTTACTCACTCATGACAGCTGATATCGGGAGCGAGTTTGATAAAACCCTCGGACAGCCTTGAGGCTTAAAACACGAAGAAGAATGTACTCAAGACCTATCTGAGACTAGCGAACCCGGACGCGTTGGTTCAATTGACGGGGTACGATTTGGAACTGCCGGCGGGAAAACTTCGACATTTTAGAACTCGTGAGGGGGAACCAGAGGGGCGGCTCTTAGCTTCCTCGAGCGGCCTTCGAGGCGGGGCGAGGACTTTTTCTGTGAGTGTGCCACACCCTCTGGTAATTGCCCTTCACCTTACAACTGCCGTGCCTTGAGAGATTCCTAACAAGGACACAGTAACCAGAGGTTAAATGTCCGCTGCCGGTCACACTTGCCGCCTAATTCTGTCTACAATCGGCAACTTCGTAGTCAGTTTCATCCTCGTGAGCGCTCAAAGCGCCTGACGATGTTCAGCAAAGTTCTCACCGCAACTCCGGTAGGGCCCTTCGAACGATAGGGCTTCGCTTCATCTGCCCAGGCCGTTCCGGCGATATCGAGATGCGCCCAGGAAAGGCCGTCTGCAAACTCTTTAAGAAAGGCAGCCGCCGTGATCGTGCCCGCTTTGCGCCCGCCTACGTTCTTAATGTCAGCGATGTCCGACTTAATTTGTTTTGAGTACTCTTTATCCAGCGGCAGCTGCCAAAACTTCTCGCCCACTTCCTTACCGGCCGCGATGATCTCATCGATTAAAGTCTGGTCAGTTCCGAGCACCGCCGTATTCACGTCGCCAAGAGCAATCGAGACCGCGCCGGTTAGTGTCGCCATATCGATAACTTTGGTGGCGCCAAGCTTTTTCGCATAGGCAATTGCGTCGGCCAGGATCAAGCGGCCTTCGGCGTCGGTATTAATTACTTCAATTGTTTTTCCGGTCATCGCGGTGACGACATCGCCCGGCTTGGTCGCTTTTCCCGACGGGAGATTTTCAGAACAAGGAACTACTCCGAGCACGGGCACTGAAGGCTTTAGCTGAGCGATCGCGCGCATAGCTCCCAACACCGTGGCGCCCCCGGTCATGTCGTACTTCATCAACTCCATATTCTCGCCCGGCTTAAGTGAGATACCTCCGGAGTCGAAGGTGATTCCCTTTCCTACGAACGCGAGTAATTCTTTATCCGTGCCGCTGCCTCTTTCGGGAGTGTATTTCACCACAATCAACTTTGCCGGTTCGTCGGAACCGCGCGACACACTTAAGAGCGAGCCCATGCCTTCCTGCTGCATGCGTGCTTCGTCAAGCACATCAACAGTCAAGCCGAATTCATTTGCCATCGCAGTCGCACGTTCGGCCATATCGGTTGGGGTCAAACTACCGCCCGGCTCGTTGGCCAGGTCGCGCGTAAAGTTCACTGACTCACCGATTGCCTGACCGCGCGTGGCGCCGCGCTTAATTTCCTGCTCATCCGCCTCTGAAATAACGACAAACTGATCGACCGTCTTCATCTCTTTGTCGACAGTTCGATACTTATCCAAATCAAATAGCGCCATGATGGCGCCTTCTACTGCAGCTGCTGAGCTGGTTTCTGCATCAATATCCGCCCGCGAAACATATCCGATCGACTTCACATTCTTTGCGCGCAGCAGGCGCACTGCGGTTCCCGCAACCATCGAAACTTGCGCCGCCAGGTGTTCCTGCTTTTCCCCCGCGCCGATCAAGAGGAGCCGGCGCGTTTTGAGCTTAGCGTCGGCCGGCAGGTGTAAATAGACGGTCTCACCTTCTTTTCCCTTGAGCTCCTCTGAATCGATTACTGCCTTCACCATACCGCCCGCGACGGCGTCCAAACCTTTCAGAAAACCTTCATCGGCTTTCTCGTCCTTAAAAACAGCAACAGCGATTGCCTGCACATCGACATCCTGATAACGACCACTCCGCGCCTCAATTCGCATTAGTAAGTTTGCTCCTCAACCAATATTCCTTATCTACTTCTATTCGAACCCGCACTTCCTCTTAATTTGCGCGCCCACTAAGTAACGCTCCAGATAACCGTTCTAACGATTGCGTTCCTTTAATTGGGCCCGGGTTTCTCGCTCAACGGTGCGCCGCATTTCAGTCTCGCGCTTGTCGTACAACTTCTTGCCCTTTGCTACGCCTACCTCAATCTTGATTCTGCCGTTCTTCAAATACGCGCGCGTAGCAACGAGAGTCATGCCGTCCTTAGCCGAGGCGTCATCCAAGCGACCGATTTCGCGTTTGTGCAAGAGCAGCTTGCGCGTTCGCAGCGGTTCGTGATTTTCCCGGTTCCCGTGAGAATAAGGGGAGATGTGCGCATTAAACAACCACGCTTCACCATCGCGCACAGCCACATACGACTCTTTCAATTGCACCCGCCCACCCATCACACTCTTTACTTCCGTGCCCGTCAAAGCTATCCCAGCTTCGTATTTATCCGAAATGTGATACTCGTGGTAAGCCGCGCGATTCGCTGCCAGAACTTTTTCTTCCTTCGAAGTGGCCACTATTTCTCCCCGATTCTCTTAGAATTCCTCACGCAGACGCCGTGACATTAATGCCGTTGCGGCTTCACGCGCCGTTTTGCCTTCATAAAGCACGGCGTAAACTTCCGCGGCAATCGGCATTTCCACGCCCACTCTATTGCTCAGCTCTTTCAAAGCTTGCGTGGTCTTCACTCCTTCCGCAACTTCCCGCATCCCTGCCTTAATTTCTGCGAGCGCGCGCCCTTTGCCAAGTTCCTGCCCCACGAAACGATTACGAGAAAGACTTCCCGTGCAAGTTAGAACCAGATCGCCGAGGCCCGCGAGTCCCATCATCGTCTCTAGCTTTCCGCCTTGAGCCCAAGCGAGTCGCGACATTTCTGCGAGTCCCCTCGTGATTAGCGCCGCGACGCTATTTGAACCGAAGCCAAGGCCGGCGACCATCCCCGCAGCGATTGCCATTACGTTCTTAACCGACCCGCCCAACTCGGTACCGACAACGTCGTCATTGGTATAAATGCGCAGATACTCGGTGCTTAACGCTGATTGTACTGTTGCCGCAGCGTCGGCGTTATCGCCGGCTGCCACGATGGCCGTTGGGTGCTCCAATACAACTTCTTTAGCGAAAGACGGTCCGGACAAACAGACAAAGCGATCAGTGACCGATGCGCCGAGGATCTCAGCTGCCAACTGCGAAATACGTTTCCCAGTTTCGATCTCAATTCCTTTGGTGGCGCTGACAAGAATCGCATTCGCCGGCAACACTGCAGACATCGTTTCCAAGACCCTGCGTGTCGCATGCGATGGCGTCGCGATGATTGCCAGCTGCGAGTCGCTTAGTGCCGCGGCAATATCCTCAGTGGCGAACGCGCTCTCGGGAATTTGCGCCTCTGGCAGGTAGAGCGAGTTTACGCGGTCGCGATTAAGGGAAGTTACAACTTCAGCGTTGCGCGACCAAAACCTGACGTGATGACCGGCGCGAGCGGCGACGATGCCGAGCGCCGTTCCCCAACTCCCTGCGCCGATTACCGCGACTCTTTTCATCGTTCACTTAAACTTGCTTTCCGTGCCTTGCATCAACCGCTGAACATTTCCGCGATGCGCAAAAATCATTAAAGCTGCCCCAATTACAGCAGCGCACATTGTTGGCCACAGGTTTCCGACAGGACTTATCAGCCCATGTTGCAGCCAAACGAATAGGGGAATCGTTGCCGCGGCGGTGATTGAGCCGAGGGACACGTAGCGAGTCAGAACTACAACCGCCAGGAATATCACTCCCGCAAACATGACAGCAAAAGGAGCGAGAACCAGAAAAACCCCGACGCCGGTCGCTACTCCCTTACCGCCGCGAAATCCCAGCCAGATCGGATACATGTGACCGATGATCACTAGAATTGCAGCGCCAGCAATCGCCCAGGATGATTCACCGAGTATCGATGTGCCGATGTAGATCGCCGCAACACCTTTCAGGGCGTCGAGTATCAGAGTTAAAACACCAGCGCCTTTACCCACTCGGCGCGAAACGTTCGTTGCGCCTGTGCCACCCGATCCGGTTTCACGAATATCTGCACCGGCTCGCGCTTGCACGATCAGATAGCCAAACGGAATCGATCCGAGGAAGTAGGCCGCGATGAGAACAATTGCAATCCGCAAAAGTTGCTGCACTCAGAAAATGAGTTCCGACATGAAAGGATACTGGCACTATAGCAACCGTCGTATGATGCGACAAACTCTCCTCAAATAGAGCCGCATCCCTTAAAATTCAATTTGTTTAGACAGGAGCACGCCTCACCCGTGAGTCCAACTGTATTCCGAAAACAAGGCTTCCGATTTTTCTTTTTCTCCCGCAAGGAGGCGAGGATTCATATCACGTTCAGGGAGGCCATGGCGAAGCGAAGTTCTGGCTTGAACCCGAGATTGAATTGGCGGAGAATCGTGGACTGAGAAGCGCCGAGCTTTCGATAGTTATAGAACTCGTTGAAGAACACTGGGATGAAATCACAAAGGCGTGAAATAAACACTTCGGAAATTGAAGTGACTGAGATCTCCAGGGAGGGGGTTTGGCTCTGGCTTCAAGGTCGAGAGTTGTGCCTGACTTTCGAGCATTTTCCTTGGTTCAAAGACGCTACTGTCGCCGCAATCTTGAACGTTCAACTAATACGGCCCGACCATCTTTATTGGCCAGATCTCGATGTCGATTTAGCTGTTGAAGCTATTGAGGACCCAGAGCGATTCCCTCTCGTAGCAAAATAAAGAGGCGAATCCGCGCATGAGGTCATATCAATCTTCTTCGCAGTAAATCCAACGCCGCTTGTGAGGCCCGCCAGCGAATCAAATGACGATCTCCGGGAAGCATTAGTCGACGATGTTCTGTCAACATTTCAGTTGCAAGGGCGATGTAAACAAGTCCCACCGGCTTCTCTTCGCTGCCACCGCCCGGGCCAGCGATTCCTGTGACTGAAAGTCCCAGATCCGTTTTCGCGCGCTTGCGGATGCCCTCGGCCATCGCCTCCGCGACTTCAGCACTGACCGCACCGTGCTTGCGCAACAGTTTCTGATCGACGCCCAAAGCTCTAATCTTCGCTTCGTTCGAGTAAGTCACGACACCTTCCATAAAATATTGTGAAGCACCAGCGACTTCAGTCAGTCGTTGTGCAATCAATCCACCAGTACAACTTTCAGCGACGGCTAGCGTGTAACCTGTGACTGACAGCCTCATGCCCACGATCTCTTCCATCAATTCTCCGCGAAACGAAAAGACGGAGTGGCCCAGCGCCTGCTCCAAACGTCCGGCCAGATCGTCCAGCAAAGCGTCCGCTTCGGCTTCCGTTCGGGCGCGTGCAGTCAGGTGAATTTCGATTTCACTCTTGTTGAAGAGGATCGTTGTTTGCGGATTCTCGTATTGCGTGTAGATAGGCGCGATCTTTTCGTCCACCGCCGACTCGCCTAAACCCGCAACGCGCAGCAAGCGCCGCACGACGCGAATAGCGCCCGCTTTTTCGGTTAGCCGCGGGAGCACATAGGTTTCAAACATCGGCCGCATCTCGCGGGGCGGACCCGGCAGCAGGGCGATCGCGGTGCTTTCATGTTCGAGAAACAACCCGGGCGCTGAACCGTTTGGGTTGTCGAGCACGTCGGCGCCATCGATCACCATTGCCTGGCGCGAATTGCGTTCCGGCATGGGCCGTCCAAAAGCGGCAAAGCGCTTGCGAATCTCTTCAAGCACGCTTTCGTTTAGCTGAAGCCGGCGGCCAAGCGCGCGCGCCGCAATTTTCCGCGTGATGTCGTCTTCAGTCGGACCGAGCCCCCCGGTGGTGATCACAACTTTCGAGCGCTTGACCGCGTCGCGAATCGCTTCTTCCAGACGTGCATCATCGTCGCCCACGATCGTTTTCAGTTTTACTTCGATGCCAATGCTGTTGAGTTTTTCGGTGAGCCAGAGGCTGTTGGTGTCGGTACGGTCCGGGTGCAACAACTCCGAACCGATGGCGATGATTTCAGCTGTCAGTGTGGGTTGCAGCAAGATTTTGGAAGTGGTCTTGGGGCTTTGGTCTTGGGTCTTAGGTCTTAGATCTTGGGTTTGGTCTCAGGTCTCAGGTCTCAGGTCTCTGTCGTTAGC
>JBPCMI010000104.1:0-16740 GCA_051002415.1 Pyrinomonadaceae bacterium | reverse complement strand
ACATTCGACTGTCCAAAGTGTGGTGCGCCCGTTACGTACGACCGCAAGGACGCTCCAGGTTTACCGGATCCAAAGGTGCGGTGTAACTACTGCGGCAGCACGCTGATTGTTCCTGACGAAATCCACGGTCAACCTGCTCATGTCGTAAATATTGACCTGCGCTCAATCGGCAGCAAGTCTTCCAAACTCATCTGGATCGTCGTGGCGATTCCCGTACTGATTGGCCTCGTGGTTGTGCTGGGGATGGTTGGCATCCTCGCGCCGCTCTTTTATTCAGTCAATCGCAACGTTAACCAGAATACGAACCTGCCGACAATTTCTCGCACTCCGCGCAAAGAGGAAAAGCCAGTCGAAAGCTTCGCGACGGTTTTGCTGAAGTTTGGCGAAGAGGGACTCGGACCCGGCATGTTCAAGGACGCCCGCAGTATCGCCGTCGATGGCAGCGGACGGATTTATGTCGGCGAGTACAGTGGCGGACGCATTCAAGTTTTTGATTCCGCAGGGAAATTCATCACCCAGTGGAGTATCGGCGATCGCAAAACGATCCTGCGTGGGCTCGCCGCTGGTCGCAAAGGCACTGTGTACGTCGTCGAGGGTGGAAAGATTCATCGCTATCAAGGCGACACCGGAACTCAACTCGACGATTTGCCATACGGAGACGGATGGGGTTTTGACGATGCGACTGTTGGCGCCGATGGCAGCGTGGTAGCGGCGTGGTATCGCAATCGCGACGACATCGTGCGGTTTAGCAACGGCGGTCAGGTGACCAAAATAATTCGTGCCGCAATCAGTGAAGCTAGCGGCGATTCTGAACTAAACACGCGAGTCGCGGTCGACGGCTTGGGAAACATTTACGCTTTGGGCCACTTCAACAGCGCGGTGTTTAAGTTTACGCCGGAAGGAAAGTTTCTAAATCAATTTGGCAGCGCGGGGGAGCAGCCAGGGCAATTTCGTGCCCCCCAGGCGATTGCCGTGGATGGCAGGGGAAGAGTTTTCGTCAGCGACATCAAAGGAATTCAGATCTTTGACGGCAATGGCCGTTACCTCCGCATCTTCTCATCAGAAGGCGGCGCTTCGGGCATGGTGTTCAATGATAATAATGAACTCTTTGTAGTAGGCCGGAAGCACGTTATCAAATACGCATTGAAGGAGTAGGTAACGCAACTGTTAGTTTGCGGGAATCAAGATTGAGCTGAAAGAGAAACGCAACTAACAGTTTGCGTTATAAAAACATGAATGCTGAAAGATACCGGCGCTGGTTTGAGTACGAGCAGGACAGCAATGCGAAGGTGCTGTCATCGTTGCAAGCTGTAGCCGATCCCTTGCGCGCCCTGCCGCAGTTTCAAAAAGCAGTCGATCTGTTAGCCCATCTCGTTGCCGCGCGAAACGTGTGGCTTTACCGGCTGGGATATGGGAGCCAACCGCTCGAGCTCTTTCCGGGTGAAACGCCCTTAACGCTGCTTCCAGAATTGTTGGATCAAATGCAGTCTGCCTGGGAAAGATATTTTGCAGGTCTGACTGACACGGACGTGGCGCGGCGTTTTGAGTATGCAAGCTATGACGGGCCACGGTTCACCAATACGGTTGAGGATGTGCTGACGCAGCTGTACGGGCACTCGCTATATCACCGCGGACAGATAGCAATGCTGCTACGTCAAATTGGTGCTGAGCCGGCGCCAACGGATTTTATTTATTGGGCCCGTGAACCGCTACCTAACGCTTGACGGCTGTGTGCTGCTTGCGGATAAGAATGATTTCTAATAGTCCCGCTTTGCGGGACTATATTCTCGACTCAATTCTAAAATGCAAATCGGAGATTATATTTCCTGGCAGCGAACTTTCACTGAAGCAGACATTCGTGCATTTACCGCGCTCTCCGGCGACGCGGGCGAGCATCACCTGCAACCGGATACTCAGGGCCGGTTGATGGCGCATGGGTTGTTAACGGCAACGATTCCAACCAAGATTGGCGGCGACATGAATTTTATCGCGCGGGAGATGACCTTCCAGTTTCACCGGCCGGTGTTCTCGGGAGACACGATCACCTGTGATGTGACTGTCTCTTCACTGGAGGTAGCAGAGCAATTGACAAAGATCGCGACAACATTTATCTGTCGCAACCAGCACGGGAAAGAGGTAATGACGGGAATAGCGCGCGGCGTAATTCGCAGCACTTAAGCCAGCTTTAGCCCAACAGTCAGATGAGAGGCTAGGATTACAGAACCCGGAGCGATTTAGCGACGGGATGACCGGCTCTACCTTAACTGCTGAAGCCAAATTTTTTCGATTTTGAAGAACGCTGCTTTAGCACCCCTTCGCTATCGCTCCGGGTTCTGTGAGGATTAATAGCATCTGATCTCCCAGACTCTCGTGCAAAGCCCCTTGAACCCTCCTGAAGCGGCAAGTCTACCGTGATCGGACTGTGATCGGAGATGCGCTGCTCAATGCTGTAGTTAAGTGGTTTGAGCGTCCGCCCAAAATGTGGAGCGAAGAGGTGAGGCTGACCTTTCTCACTGGAATCGGTTAAGGCCGGTGGCTTCACAAAAAACCAATCGAGCTTGAACTTTCCGATCGAAGCAACTTTCCGCTCGACTTCGAAAGTAGTCACGAATCCCTTTGGGCCCCGCTCGTTAGAGTTCCCCAAAGTTTCTGAGCTGTCACCAATCGAGCGTCCCGGCTCGCCGCGAAAATCAAAAGCGCCCCCATCGCTAAAACGAAAGTCTTTCAATGTTTCGAAGAAACCAGCGGCCGGATTGGGAGCGACGATCGGCACGTGCTTGACAGTCGGGTCCGCCTGGTTGCGCACGAATTTAACGCCACCGATCAACACATCTTTGATGATTCCGACTCCGAGTGCATAACCGATGCCTCGATGGATCCAGAAACTTTTGCTGCCGAGACGTTTGGTAACTTCTCTCGTGAGGGATGTCGGAGTCGCATCTTCCCCACTCGAATTCATATCGCCGGTCAGCACTACCGGCGAGCTGATGTTTTTAATTCGCTCTAAAAGCTCCTTCAGTTGCTTCTCGCGATTCTTTGGCGTGGTGCGATCTTCAAGGTGAGTGGCGACCATGGTCACCCTGCCTTGCGGAAGCTCCGCATCCACGATGTCTGCTTGCAACATCATGCGCCCGCCGCGCCTGACCTGGCGGTATATCTTTTCCAGGAACACCTGTTCGGCAACCTGACGCTTGCCCTTTTCTATGGGGGCGACGCTTTTCTTTTCGTCCTCGTACCAGTCGTGGCCTTGAAATTGGAGCGGAATGAGTTGAACGTTCTCGAGCCGATAGCGACTCAGGATTGCCGTGCCGTACAGACCTTTGTACTTCGCTGGATCAACCTTGGTGTCTCTAACTAATTCCTCATCACCGTCTTTTATCCCTTCAAACTTTTCCAAACCGAGCGCGATAGGATCGACCTCGACAAACTCGACTCCGAATGCGTAATTCATGCGCAGGGCGCCGGCAAGGTCGGCGATCACATTGCGGTAGTCAGTTCGCTTCATCCCCCAATCGACTTCATTGAGAACAATCACATCGGCCCGGCTGAGCAACGCTGCCTCTTTCACGACTGCAGCTCGCGTTGAGCTGGAATGAGCCAGCTTAGTGCGGAGCAGCATCGCTGTGTAGTCGCGGGTGCCACCGAGCGCGCCGGCTACAGCGTCGTACTGCAGACCACGTTCGATATTCCAAAAGGCGACGCGCAAAAAAGGCCCCAGGACTGGACTCTGGGGCTTCAGTGGCTTCACTCCTTTCTGACTTGCCGCGTTGCTGACGAAGGGAGTGTTCAAAAGTGCGGTCAGCTTTCGTTGTAGGGGTTCGGCCGGTAAGGGTTGTTCGTACAACTGCACTAACTCATCGTAAGTTAATAACGCGGGGCTGCTCTGTCCCTGCGCATCCGAGACTGTTGAGTTAAAAATGAAACTTAAAACTATGAGGAGAAAAAAACCGCGGCAGAAGCGGATCCAACCAGCGGGAGTTTTTTGCATATGTAGACTTAGTCGGGCCCCTTGATTGTCGGTGCAAGAGCGTGAGGTCATTCTAACTCAGGTAAGGTGGTTTGACCGCAAATTTCAAATCCTCATCGCAGAATTCATCTTTGGTGTCTGACCTCTGACCAATCAGCAATCGTCAATCCGAAACTGGCAAGCGAACGGCGGGAGAGGTATGCGGCGTTGACTCGCATACCTCTTTAGCTTGGCGGGTAATCTAGCTTGAACTCTTTTCGTTTTACTGCAGCACGAAGTTGTAAATGATCACGCCCGAAACCTTAACCGGCTGATCGCCCAGGTAAGTCGGCGAGAAGCGCGCCTGATAAGCAGCCTGTTTGGCTACATGAGTCAAATAAGGACTTCCCGATACTGCGGTTGCCGAGATGACGTTCCCTTTCTCGTCAATCAGTACTTGCACGTTAACCTTTCCCTGCACGCCCATCTGTCTCGCAATCGCCGGATATGCGGGCTTCGGTAACACGAGCGCATCCCCGTTTAGGACTGGTTTCCTGACAATCTTTGGCGCCGGTTTCGGCGTCGGCACGGCCGCTGGAGGTGGGTCACTGATCGCCACCTCTGGACCAGGACCTCTAGTGTTTCCGCTGCTCCCAGTGCGATCACTTCCGTCGCCAGGCTGAACCGGATCTCGGTTGAAATCGTCTACTTTGAATGGCCCACTTCCTCGTGGAATTGGTGGATTAAGATTGGGACTGCTCGAGATGTCGGGTGGAACCAGCTCAGCGTCGTCAAGCGAGGCAGTCGGATTCCTGCGAATAAAAATGTTTTGTTGCCTTTCCCCACTCGCGGGCCTGACAACCTCAGGGGTACGTTCGGGCGGCGTCTCCGCCGCTAAATCTACCAGCGGCATGATTGTCGCCAGTTCCAGATTCTGATCCTCCATCCGCGCATCGTAAGCGTAGATGCTGACAACTCCCGCAATGATGAACAGCAGCGCATAGCTTGCCGTCGTAAACAAAAAGAATGACCCGCGCCGCCGAAACTCGCGGCGATGTGAACTCGACTCGATTAGGTTATTAAACATCTCGTCCTCCATGAGCCGGTGCCAGCGGGTCTCTCCGGCACATTAGACACCCGTTACCAAATTAAGTTCCGAGTTCCGAGTCTTGTTCCGAGTTCCGAGTTCCGAGTTCCGAGTTCCGAGGTCCGAGGTATGAGTAGGTGTCGACCTCGGAACTGGGAACGCGGAACTCGAAACCGCGCAGCGAAGCTGCTAGGATTGCTGCGCTTTGCCATACCCCCGCGGAGTACAAAATAGATGGCCACCAAAGAAGCCTTTCAGGAACAACTTAATCCCTTTGAGATTGCCAAGCACCAATTCAACCGCGCCGCGGATTACCTCAACCTTGATCTCTCGTTGAGGCGAGTGCTTGAAAGTCCCAAGCGTCAATTAATCGTTTCAATTCCGGTGAAGATGGACGGCGGTGACGTGCAGGTCTTCGAAGGCTATCGCGTGCAACACAACATTGCGCGCGGTCCTGCCAAGGGCGGCATTCGCTACCATCCTCAGGTCACGCTTGATGAAGTGAAAGCACTCGCGTCCTGGATGACCTGGAAGTGCGCCACGTTGAACATTCCTTACGGCGGCGGGAAGGGTGGTGTGATTTGTGATCCCAAACGCATGTCGCGGAACGAGCTGGAACGCCTAACGCGCCGCTACGCTTTTGAAATTGCGCCGATCATTGGGCCAGACCGTGATATTCCCGCGCCTGATGTTTACACCGATGAGCAGACCATGGCCTGGATCATGGACACCATTTCAATGGTGCGCGGCCACACGGAACTAGGCGTCGTTACCGGCAAACCAATCTCACTTGGTGGCTCACTCGGCCGCAGCGAAGCGACTGCGCGTGGCTGTCTGTATGCTCTACGCGAGGCCTGTCGCATCAAGGGAATGAGTCTGAATGGATCGCGCGTGGCGATTCATGGCTTTGGAAATGCGGGGGCAAATATTTCGCACATGGTCGCTGCCGACGGCGCCCGTGTGGTTGCAATCTGCGATTCCAGGACCGGACTCTACGCCGAAAACGGCATCGACATCCAAGCCGCGCTGAAGCATAAAAAGACCACTACAAGTTTGGCGGGTTTCCCAGGTGTTAAGGAAATTGCTTGCGACGATGTGTTGACCGTGGACTGCGACATTCTTCTGCCCTCAGCTTTGGAAAACGCAATAACAATGGCGAACGTTGGTAATGTGAAAGCGAAGATCGTAGCCGAACTGGCAAACGGCCCAACGACTCCAGGCGCGGATCGCGTGTTCGCGGATACGGGAGTTTTCATGGTGCCGGATATCCTCGCCAACGCGGGTGGTGTTACGGTGAGCTATTACGAGTGGGTGCAGGATCAATATTCGTTCTTCTGGTCCGAGAGTCACATCAACGAAACGCTTGAACAGGCGATGCGCACTGCCTTTAGTTCAGTCTATGAGACCGCCCAGCGTCATGACACGGACATGCGCACGGGAGCTTACATTCTCGCGGTAGATCGAGTTGCGGAAGCGACCAGTGTTAGAGGGATATTCCCTTAAAAAAAGGTCTTAGGTCTGGATTTTCGTCTTTGCAAAACACAGACAAAATCCAAAGGCCCAAGACCAAAGACCAAAAAGCAACAAGAGGCGAAGGTGTCAAGATGACGAAAGACACAATTATCGTTTACCAGAAACCTACTTGAACGAAGTGCCGTGAGATGGATCGGCTGCTCCGTGAGAGTGGCGTAGATTTCGCAAAAGTTAATTATTACAACGAACCGCTGACGAAGCAGAAGCTGACTGAGCTGGTCCGCAAGATGAAGATAACGCCGCGCGAGCTGCTGCGAACTGGGGAGGCGATTTATAAAGAGCTGGGACTGGCTAAACGTGAACTCAAAGATGCTGAGATCATTTCCCTCATGGTGCAACATCCTGATCTGATCCAGCGACCAATCGTTGAGCGTGGCGATCGCGCAGTTCTGGGCCGGCCGACAGAGAATGTTAAGCAGTTGCTGTAGACGAATAGGTTTTGAGTTTCGAGTTTCGAGTTCGGTCGGGGGGGTCTGCGAAGTTAGTTTCAAGTCCGGTAGCTCATGGTCGGGAAGGGGGCCTGCCCCCGCTTTTCTTGTAGTCGTCAACGCCTTGTCACCTTTACCCTGCAACTCAAGACTCGAAACGAATCAGCTGGAAAGGTAATCTTTGAAGAAAGCAGCAAGCACAGTTTTCACTTGTCAGAATTGCGGCCACCAGAGCCCCAAGTGGCTTGGCAAATGTCCCGAATGTGGCGAGTGGAACTCACTCGTCGAAGAGCGCGCAACTGTTACCAGGAAAAACGCTCGCGGCAGCTTCAAGCTCCGTGAAGTTAAAGCGGTCACTTATGCCGAGATCGAATCGCAAGACGACGTCCGCACTCCATCGGGCGTCACTGAATTCGATCGCGTACTCGGCGGCGGGATTGTTGCCGGCACGCTCGTGCTTATCGGCGGTGATCCGGGCATTGGCAAGAGCACGCTCCTATTGCAAGTAGCCGACAAGCTAAGCTCTACCGGCACAGTCGTCCTCTACATCTCGGGGGAAGAATCAGAAAGACAGATCAAGCTTCGCGGCGAGCGTCTTAAGATCGACGCGAAGAACCTTTACCTGCTTCCGGAAACGAATCTCGAAAACATCTTCCAGGAAGTGGAACGGCTGCAACCCGGAGCCATTATCGTTGACTCGATTCAAACAGTCTTCTCGGCTTTGATTGAGTCGGCGCCGGGGTCCGTGTCTCAGGTAAGGGAAGTCGCGCATCAATTTCTGCGCCTGGCCAAGACTCGTTCCCTTCCTGTATTTCTCATCGGCCACATCACGAAAGATGGTTCCATTGCGGGTCCGCGCACGCTTGAACACATCGTCGATACAGTTCTGTATTTTGAAGGCGAACGACATCACAACCACCGCATCGTGAGAGCGACCAAAAACCGGTTCGGCGCGGCAAACGAAGTTGGCATTTTCGAAATGACGGCCAGCGGACTGATTCCGGTGGCTAACCCTTCGAAGATGTTCCTGCAGGAACGACCGCTTAATGTCGCTGGCTCCGTGGTGACGGCGTGCATGGAAGGCACGCGCCCCTTGCTCGTTGAGATTCAGGCGCTGGTGTCGAATGCGAAGTATGGAACCGGACGGCGCATGACGCAGGGAGTGGATCAAAACCGCGTGGCCCTTTTACTGGCGATGCTGGAGAAGCGCGTTGGGCTTCAGGTAGGTGGCGACGATGTCTTCGTGAATATTGCGGGCGGTTTGGAAGTGGATGAGCCGGCCGCTGACCTTGGTGTGGTGGCGGCAATCGCGTCAAGTTTCAAAAACAGTCCCATCGATGCGCACACCGCGGTTTTTGGTGAAGTAGGGCTCACGGGCGAAGTGCGCGGCACGATGCAGGCTGCGGTGCGGGCGCGCGAGGCCCAGGCGCTCGGTTTTCAGAAGATCGTTATTCCTTCGTCGAACACTGCAGGCCTGGAACGGTTGATGGGCGTGAAAGTGGTGGGCGTTAAGTCGGTCGATGAGGCGCTCGAAGAATTGTTCTGAAGAAGAAGTAAGATTGTAGACAGTAGGCAGTAGACGATAGGCATGATCCTAAGAGCAAAGTCCAAAGACCCAAGACCAAAGACCCAAAATCAGGCCAGATCCGTCTCAGGCCAATTCGACAATATCACCAACCTTTACACTCCCGCCTGAAATTACGCTCGCATAAACTCCCATATTCTGGTGTCCATCTTTAACGACCGTGCGCAATATCGAAGAATCTTTCGGCAAATCCTTTTGCGCGTGAGTAGTCATGCCGCAACGTGCGCAAGGTATCTCCAGTTTTAATTCGATCTCGCCAACTCTGAGCACACGGCCAGCCCAACCAGCTTCCACCAGTCCGTCCAGCTCGTTACTCGTCTCAATCAGGAAGTTAGGTCGAAAGCGACGCACGTCCCAGATCGCCGAAGGATTCATCTGCGCCATCTTCTGCAGTGATGCCGTTGTCAGCAGATTGATGGGAAAGGCGTCGAAGTAGGTCCCCAGTGGTGATGTGTACTCGAGCACCTCCTGCGGCATTTTAGATAGATCCGGAATCGGTTCCCCCGCTTCGCGACTAAACATCTCGCGCATTTGCCGGTTCATTGTGCCGAAGCTTGTCAGCGCAGGTAAAAGTGAACGAAAGCTGCTAAAGCGCGTCAGGCGACCGGCAATCCGCGCGCTGGTTCCGGCCCGGCGGTAGAACTCAGTGGCGCTGGCTGGCTGGACTGGCCAGAGTGTCAAGTGCTTGCCCAATACACGTGAGAGATGAAGGTGTACGTCCGCATCGTCTGTAGCGGTAATCGTGCCGTCTGGCAAAAGGATGTCAGCTTCCGTATTTACACCTGCGGCCGGCGCCTTGCGATAAGTCGCGCTGCATTGCATCAGGAGCGGAATTCGTTTGCCATTGGTGATTTCGCCTGTTAATTCGTCGCGCACGGCCCAACCGCGGTCGCCCGGAATTCCTTTCGATCCTACTTCGCAGGCTTGTAGTCTCTCGCCGGCCATTGACTTCACAGCGTGGCGCCAGATCTGTTGCACTCTTCCGACAATCATTTAGTTTGCCCTTTGCGCCGCAGCTCTACGACAAATGAGTGCTGACCCTGCGCGCGCAACTCAAAAACTCTTCCAGTCTCAAAACCTTGCGCCGCAATCATACTCAATGGCGGCTGCGCCGTATTCCATTGGGAGTCGCGGAACGCCAGCCAAACCGAATCCCCTCGCACAGTTGCCCCATCGTGCGTCTCAATGTCATAGAAACGCCGGGGCAGAAAGTATGCGGGATCTTCCCGGAGTCCGGGAACACCTTTCACCACATGCACCCTGAATTGTTGTGAATGGCCTTCGCGCTTTGCGTTGGCGAATGTGAACCAGAGGTGATAAGCCACAAGGTCTTCAAACGCGTAGACGTCGATCGCCTGGCTGCTGTTTGTTTCAGCCCTTGCCAGTTCCTGAGCGAGGGGTTCCCACGTGCACCAGCTAAAAGTCGGCGGCCGCTTCATAAGAGTCACGGCGCCATTCAGCACCACCCAGCCGCCCAGCAAGACGAGACACACGGTTCTCAACCACGCGAGACGTAATTCTGTGAAAGCTATGGCCGCGAGAATCGCATAGGGGGCGGCTGTTACTATCAGATGACGTGTGCCCCAGACCGAATGAGGCAACACCCAACTCAAAACAAAGACAAGCGCCATGGGCAGTATCACGAATCCCAACAGCGTCCAGATTTCGCGCCTTTCGGTGCGCTGCTTCTTGATCGTCCGCCAGATCAGTATTACCAATGGCACACCAAACAGAATTAGCGAAAGACAGATGCCCCAAATATCGAATCGTGACCCTGCTGAACTTTGCCGGAAGAAGAACGGTGTATTCAAGAGGGAAAAGAACTGTCCGACATCGCGCAGCCCCGGCCGTGTGACCCAACCGATATTTTGCGCTAGTCCGCGTCCCGGCTCCCGGGAAATTGTCATGAAGTAGAGCCAGGGAAGGTAGCTCACGATCGCTGGCAAAATCGTCAACAGGAACTTAACCACTCTCTCGCGCCGCCAAAGCAGCTGGAACAACAGTTCAACGATCACAACCACCCAGCCATAGTAATGTGAGTAAACCAGCAGCACGTTTACCAGCAGCAAAGGCGGCAGCACTCGGCTCACCCGGCTTGCCGAATCTGTAAATCTGACAAACAACCAGAGCGACGTGCAGGTGAGCAGAAACAGCAAACTGTACATCCTGACTTCCTGGGCGTACTTGATCAGGTAACCATTGACCGCCAGCAAACCAAGCGCGAGGTTTGTTTGCCACGCATTTAGCTTCAACGCTCGGCAGAGCAGCACGATTGGAACAATCGCAGCGAAGCTAAGTAAGACCGATAGCAACCGCAGCCAAAGCAGCGACTCGCCGCCAATGGCAATCCAGATTTTTAGTAGCACATAGAAGAGTGGCGGGTGAATTAGATCGGCGGCGACGAACTGAAACATATGCTTCCAGTCGTAGCGCGCCGCCTGGATGCCAAAGATTTCGTCGAACCAAAGACACGAGTTGGTCAGTTGCCAGACCCTGGCGGCAATGAAGAGTACGACGACGATAACAAAAAGCAGCAGGGAAAAACGGGAGTGGCTTGTGTCGGGAGACGGCCGAGCGGAGGCCGGTGCGGGTAGTGACGTCATGCGGGAAGCATCATAGTTAACTAATCCGAATTTCGCTTGTTGTAAATGGGTTCGAAGGAACGCGTGGTGTTTTCCGTTACACTTGCCGCGGGCTGTAGCGCCGGCTGGATTTTCATCGGCTCGAGCTCACTCGTGTCAGCGGGCGAGGCCAGCGTTTGCATCTTAACATCCTTCAGACTCTTGTTAATTCCGCGAACAACCCAGAGACTGAGCATGAAGTTAATTAGAAAAGCTGTCGCGCTGAGGATTAGGAAGGCCAGCAGGAAACGCTCACTGAATTCGGCCTTCTTCAAAACCAACAATCCGCCACCTGTCAGTCCAACACCAAACGCCGTGATCCAGAACATGCCATCGAGATAGTCATCCAGACGCTTTTCCAGCCTTCTGGTTTCAGACGGGTCGTGCGCAACTACCGAAGTGCCGCAGCGATTGCAAAATCTCATCGATTGGCCGATTGCGATTCCGCATGATTGGCAGTACATAACCTTTCCTCCCGCCGTATATACGTCGTTATGCATCTGGGAGTTGCTCAGAAGCAGAGATTTCACTCAGTGATTCAGAGCCAAGAATTGTCTCAAGTATTAGTTAGCCACAGATGAACGCGGATAACACAGAGCCAGACAAGATGAATTGCAGTCAGGAAGGAGGGCTTGCCCCCGCCAATCCTCAATCGCCAATTGGCAAGGCCTTGGGAGCTTACCCTCCTCAAGTTGTAATTGCATAGCTCGAATTTCGAACTCACGGTATTATCCGAACGATGTCTCCAACCTCACTAGACCAACCATATCGCGGTGATGGCAGTGATCGGCCGACGGGTGTCCCACTACCGCCGCAACATCTCCCACTCTTGCGTTCCCGGCAACTCCGCAAAAGTTGGCATTACGTGGCCTTTTGGAGCCGCGAGCTTTCATTCTGCGCCGCCCAGGTAAGAGTGGGACCACTGAAGCAGGAGTATTGGGGCGTTTGGGATCGAGCGGCAGGACAGTTTCGCCAGGCTTCCTACATCTTTGGATCACGTCTCCAGGTACAGTCAAATCGTGTGCGTGTCGCAGACGGCGACGTGGAAATCGACGTGACGTTTGATAACCCGGTGAGCTTCGAAGTCTACAGACCAGCCGGCCGGGCCTACATCTGGTCGCATAAGGATTATTCCCGCACCGCGAAGGGCCGGGTACGCTACGGAAATACCAGCCGGGATGTAGCAGGGGTGATGTTTGTGGACGTGAACGCTGGTTACCACGAGCGCCACACTAGCTGGCGCTGGGCGGCCGGCGCAGGAACGGATCAACACGGCCGGCTGATTGCCTTCAACGCCATTACCGGACTGTTTGATACGCCGACTAATAGTGAACGTACGATCTGGATTGAGAACGAGGCACAGGAAGTTGGTCCGAACAGGTTTGCGGACGACTTAAGCACCGTTTCTTTCGCAGAAGGAGGAACACTCACTTTTCATCCTGAGCAGCTGATCGAGAACCATGACAACTATGTCTTGATCCGCTCCGATTACTTCCACTGGTTCGGAACTTACAGCGGCACACTGCCAAATGGGATTGAGTTGCGCGAGGCTTACGGAGTTTTCGAGCGACATGACGCGGTGTGGTAAGAAGGTCTCAGTTCTCAGGTCTCAGGTCTCAAGTCTCAGGTTTAAAAGTTTCAGGTTCCAAGTCTGAGATTCCAAGTTTGAGGTCAGACTAGACTAGACGAGACTTGAGACTTGAGACTTGAGACCGTTAGGGCCGTGATACACTCTGCCCGCAAACCTCACCGGAGAATCCATTATGGTTTGGGTAAACACTTCTCCTCTCGTTAAGACCTACACGCTGGAAGAATTCTGGGCGCTTCCTGAGCCTCCCGATCACTCCAAGCTTGAACTCATTGCCGGAGTCCTCTACATGACCCCTCCTCCTGGCTACACTCACGACAACGCTGTCAGCAGATTGAATCGCGCACTCTCACAATATCTGATTGATGGCGGCAATCCCGGCACCTTGTACGTTCCGCGCGCGGCGATTTGGACGAGCACCAATACTTACCTCGAGCCTGACCTATTCTATGTTTCGGCCGAGACGGAAGCGACGCTTGATCCTCAGCATCGCACGACAGCCGATCTGGTGATCGAGGTTATCTCTCCCGGTTCTGCTATCTACGATCGCAACACTAAGGCTGACACTTATGCTGCTCTCGGCATTAAAGAGCTTTGGCTTGTTGATGAAACGGCAGAGACGATCGAAGTTCGGCAGCAAACCGCAAAGACTTTTGCTGCCGGGGTGGTGTTCGCGAAAGGTGAGACGCTGAACTCTGCAGTGCTGCCCGGTTTGAGCTTAGCCGTTATCCAAATATTCGAAGCTTAATTTGGAGTGCGCCGGAGTCCCGACGCGTCTTGAGCGACGGCGCTTTTGCGGCTTTCGTAATCTGCTCAACTCGCTCTAAAAAGTAGAGCTCAAGAAAATCTAAAGCGGTGTTTCCCGACTCATCGGGATTGCCATCGCACTCCAAAGTCTTGACCCTTTGGCTTGTTACACCACTTGACCCGCCGCAAACGCCGAAGCCCAGGCCCACTGAAAGTTGTGACCACCCAGATGACCCGTCACGTCAACCACTTCTCCGATGAAGTAGAGACCAGGCACACGCTTGGCTTCCATCGTTTGTGACGACAATTCGCCGGTCGCGACACCGCCGGCTGTCACTTCTGCTTTCTTAAATCCTTCGCTTCCCGCAGGTGTGATCGTTAGACGTTGAAGCTGATCCGCGATTCGTTTGAGTTCAAACGCGTCGTACTGCTTTAGTGGCTTTGAAGGAGAGAACAGCTCGCACCAGGCGCGCGCGAAGCGCTTCGGTAGATGTCGAGTCAGCAGATTCGCAAGCTCGATTTCCGATCCGCGTTCGCTCGTAAGCAGCTCAAGCGCGTCGTCTTCCGGGAGCAGATTGATCGTCAATGTTTGTCCCGGTTGCCAGTAGGACGAGATTTGCAAGATGGCCGGTCCACTGAGCCCGCGATGCGTTATCAGCATGTTTTCCCTGAAATCGTAGCCGTTACAACTGACAAGCACGTCTATGGAGACGCCGCTCAAAGTCGTGAGACGTTTTTGAATGTCGATTGGAAGCGTTAGTGGAACCAGCGCCGGTCGCGGCTGTTCCAGCTGTAAGCCGAACTGCCTGGCGATGCGGTATCCAAAATCGGTTGCACCGAGGGTTGGTATAGAAATGCCGCCCGTAGCGATCACCAGGGAAGTGCAGTGATGTGACCCGGCGGTTGTTTCCACGCCAAACAACTGATCAGGGAGCTTGTCGATATTCACAACCTCCGCTCCGCAACGAACTTCTACCCCTGGAGCCTCACACTCGTGAAGCAGCATATCGATGATCTGTTGCGAACTGCCGTCACAAAACAATTGACCTAGTTTCTTTTCGTGATAAGCAATGCCGTGTCGTTCAACCAGGTGAATAAAGTCTGTGGGAGTGTAGCGAGCCAATGCTGACTTGCAGAAGTGAGGATTGGCGGACAGAAACGATTCCGCGTTCGAGTGAAGGTTGGTGAAATTGCAGCGTCCACCGCCTGAAATCGCAATCTTCTTTCCCACACGATCTGCATGCTCCAGCACCAGTACTCGGCGGCCGCGCTGACCGGCAGTGATTGCGCAAAACAAACCCGCTGCGCCTCCGCCGATTATAATGACGTCCCAACTCTGCATTGATTCTCACCAACCGAGCATCGTGCTTTCATTTGTCCCAACGAGCACGCGCAGGATGACAGGTGAATTTGCCAGCAGCATTGTTAACCAGGTTCGTGGACGATGAATGTCTTCTGCCAGATAAAACATGCGCGGGGGAAAGTAGATCAAGAGGGCAATGAAACTCAGAAAGAACAATCTGCCGCAGAACTCAAGCACGCTCTCGGGACGCCCAAGCGGCGCGAACGTCAACATGTTCCAGAAAATTTGAAAGAAAGCCATGTTGAGGAAGATGCAAAAATCGCCAAGTAGTTCGCTTTGCGGTTGCTTGAGAAACTCCGAGCGCGGCTCTTTTTTCGGCGCAGAAAAATACCGGTAGATCAGAAACGTTTGCACAACCGTCAGCAGCAGGCCGCCAATTATCAGGGGAACGAACACCGCACCGTTGTTAGTTATAGACTTGCCGAAAAGCGTATCTCCCAGCGCCGTCAATACCGCGGAAGTGATGACCAGGTTTAGGCAGAAATAGAAAATGGGATTGAAAAGACAGCCGCCTAACTTACTGTACTCGCTGTCGAATGTTTTCCCGGCCGCCCGCAACCGCTGATGAAAATGCCAGCGCTTGAGAACGGCGCCGAGGGCCGGGAGGATCCACATCGCCAGAAAGATCAGGCCGAGGAGTAGTTTTGCGGTCGGGTCTTCAGCGGAAACTCTTTGGAAGAGCCCGATTACCCACTCCGACAACAACCGCATAACGAGAATGTTTGCGAGAAAGACAAAGACGTCGAGTAAGAGTCCGCGATTCTGTTCGGAGAAAAGGTCTTTGACCGCCAAGCGCGGAGGCTGAACATTTTCGGGTGCGTGCTTTGCAGTCCTCCGCCGGGGCATCAAGGCTCCTCTCGGATTGGGAAGGTTTCGGGGGTAATTCTCAGGAGCGAAACAAGAGTTGCAAATCTCTTTGATGTGATTGATCTGAGCCACAACAACCGCCGAGCACACGCAAGCGGTTTACTCCTTCAAGCAGCACGTCGCTCGCTGCGGCTGATCGCGATACTTTGCCTTAACATCAGATCTCAGCGAGTTAACCAGGTTGCAAACGCGAGCCACGCATCTGTTCCGGCAAGGAGTAGACGCAATGGTTGGGAAAGTACGATCAGTAAGCCTCCCCAGATGGACGCCGGATGGATGCGACCACGCACGACGAGGTCATATGCCAAACAAACCACAATGAATAAATCAGTGAGGCCGAAGAAAGCCAACGGACCAGCTGGCCCTACGTGAGGTAGGCGGGCAACTGCCGCGGTCAAAAGCGAGATGGTTGCCAGCAAGACCAGGCGTTTGTGAATCTGCGGTCGACGCCTGAAATAGAGGCCCGTTCCGATGAGCGACGCGAATACGAGGATATCGCCAAATGGTATGACCAGGAATTGTAGCGGCGGAATACTGCCTGGCGGGCTGGCACCGCGGCGGGCAGCAGCAACAGCAGTGATAAGACCGATCACCACCATGGCACTCGCCAAAACGCCACCAAGGATACCCAAGCGCCGATGAATATCAATGCGTCTTACGGCAACCAGTGATGTTTGAGTGACGAAAAGAAGAATCCAGGAAGTGAAGAGCAATCCATGGATGTGAACGAGCGGCGACAACGAAGGAGCGCCGAAAGCGCTCTTGAGAAAATATGTTGGCGCGAAGCCTGCAAAAACCGTGACCGCCGCAGCGATCGACATCGCAGTGTAGAAGCGGCGATCAGCGCGTGGAGTGGCAAGAGTGTGTTGGGCAAGCATGGGGGAAATGACTTCACTCCTTATTTTTGAATTAAAAGCCGTGGTAGTGGATCGCGGTCGGGACTCGCGCGATCCGAAGAGCGACTCTACCCACGCG